>JBMTVN010000491.1:0-2938 GCA_049451415.1 Limisphaerales bacterium
CCCCGGGTCCCTATACCCAGCACCCCTCCGACATCCTCACCACGCTCTTCAAGCCCACCACCCCATAGCCCCCGGAAAACCATCCGCCGGAACCTCATAAGCTGATAGCATCTAAGATTGCCGAATAACACCAGATCACTCATCATTGGCGCACACCAGATGAACGATCGAACGCTCGCCTTCGTATATTCCCCAGAGATCGAAAACCTCTCCTATCCCTCCGCCTGCCCCTTCAAAACCTCCCGCTCCACCGAAACCAGAAAACGGCTGCTCAACTTCGGCCTGCTCGGATCCCCCCGCCAGATAGAAGCCCCCTGCCAACCCGCCACCCCCACCGAACTCCTGCAGTTCCATCACCAGGATTACCTCGATATTCTCCAAACCGCCGCCCGGGGAGACCTCAATGTCCAAGCCCTCGAAATGGGACTCGGCACCCCGGATACCCCCGTGTTCAAAGACCTCTACCACTACGGCAGCTGGGCCTGCGGCGCCTCCCTCGAAGCCGCCCACCTCCTCCTCCAACAAAAAGCCGATATCTCCTTCGCCCTGCTCGGCGGCTTCCACCATGCCATGGCCCGAAAAGCCGCCGGCTTCTGCTACCTCAATGACGTCGTGCTCGCCTGTAACCTCCTCGCCCAACACGGCAAACGCGTCCTCTGCCTCGATATCGACGCCCACCACGGCGACGGCACACAGGCAGCCTTCTATCACCGTAACGACGTCCTGACCGTCTCGTTCCATGAAAGTGGCGAAACTCTCTTCCCCTGGGGAGGATTCGAAAATGAAACCGGCACTGGAGCTGGCCTTGGCTTCAATGTAAATGTTCCACTCCCCGCCGGCACCTACGACGAGGCCTTCCTCCACGCATTCGATCAAGTCGTCCCCTCCCTCGTCAGTAGCTTCAAACCCGGGACGATCGTCGTCGAAATGGGTATGGATACGCTCGCCGGCGATCCGCTCACCCACCTGCAACTCACCAACAACGCACACGTGGAGATCGCAACCCGACTCCTCCAGTTCAATACCCCCCTCCTCATCACCGGTGGCGGCGGTTACCACCCCGAAAATACCGTCCGCGGCTGGACACTCGCCTGGCAGGCCTTCTCCGGCGAAATCGACCAGGACTACGCCCTCGGCATGGGTGGAGTCATGCTCGAAAACACCGACTGGACCGGCGGCCTGCGCGACCGCAACCTCCCCGTCACCCCGGAACAACGCGCCAAAGTCGAACCCGCTATCCAAAAAACCATCCAGCGGCTCAAGGAACTCGTCCTCAAGTAATCAGCTCCCAAAGCCGCCCGCCCCTCAACGCCCGCCCTTCCGAGCCACCAGAAACTGCTCCACATACTTGCCCAGCAAGTCCGCCTCCAAATTCACCGCGTCCCCAACCTTCCTCTCCTTCAATACCGTCACCTCAAACGTGTGCGGGATAATCCAGATCCGGAACCCCTTCCGGGTCACCCCCGCAACCGTCAGACTAATCCCGTCCACCGCCACCGACCCCTTGAACACCACATAACGCCGGACCTCCTTCGGAGCCTCAATGTCCAAGACATGATCCTTGCCCTGCCGCTCCCACTTCACAATCCGTCCCATCCCGTCAATGTGCCCGGTCACAAAATGCCCCCCCAACCGGTCACTCACCTGCAGGGACCGCTCCAGGTTCACCAGGGAACCCTTCTGCACATACTGCAGGTTCGTCCGCTCCCAAGTCTCCCTCAACAAGTCAAACTCCGCACAAAACCCCTTCGCACGCCGCGTCTTCTTCACCAGCGTCAAACAACACCCGTTGACAGCCAGGCTGTCCCCCAGCTTTAAATCCTTGCCACATGTCCGCGTCAAAACCTTCAACCGGATAGACCGCTCCGTCGAAAGCACCGCATCCACCACCCCCGCCTCTTCCACAATGCCACTGAACATGCCCAGCATCGTGCTCCCGATACACCAGCAAGGCAATCCCTGAACCCGCAAACACCCGCCACCCGTAACCGGAAAATCACCCCACATGGACAAACGTAAACACCCCACCCCCACCGACCCCGAACTCACCCGCCTCATCCAGGAACTCATCCAGAACCGCGGCGGCGGCCATAACCCCGACCTCGTCGCCGATATCATCGAGAACGCCCTGAAACTCCTCTCCGACGTCGAACATCGCGGGGATGTCCGAGTCATCCAAACCGCCGTCCGTGAACTCCGCTACGCCTTCCGCCTCTTCGCCCCCTATGACCACCAACGCAAGGTCACTATCTTCGGCTCCGCCCGCACCCAGCCAGATAAACCCGAATACCACCAGGCCCAGGAATTCGGCCGCCTCACCGCCGAGGCCGGCTTCATGGTCATCACCGGTGCCGGCCCGGGAATCATGCAGGCAGGCCACGAGGGAGCAGGACCCGAAAACAGCTTCGGCGCCAATATCCGGCTGCCCTGGGAACAGTCCGCCAACCCCGTCATCCTCAAGGACAAAAAACTCGTCACCTTCAAGTACTTCTTCACCCGGAAACTCACGTTCATCCGCCACTCCGACGCCATCGCCCTCTTCCCCGGTGGCTTCGGAACCATGGACGAAGCCTATGAAGCCCTCACCCTCATGCAAACAGGCAAAAGCCAGCTCATGCCCCTCATCCTCATCGACCGACCCGGAGGCACCTACTGGAAAACCTGGGACCGCCACGTCCGTGAACACCTCCTCCGCACAGCGCTGATCTCCGAAGACGACCTCCACCTCTACCAGATCACCGAGGACCCCGCCGAAGCCGTCCGCTGGATCACCCGCTTCTACCGCAACTTCCACTCCAGCCGCTTCGTCCATGACCAACTCGTCATCCGCCTCCATCGCCCACCCACACCCGCGATCCTCGCCGCACTCACCGAGGACTTCAGCGACATCATCTCCGGCACCCCCATGAAATCCATCCACCCCACGCCCGAAGAAGTG
>JBMTVN010000492.1:0-2933 GCA_049451415.1 Limisphaerales bacterium
GGTTCGTGTGGGTATCCGCATGAACGCAGCCATACATGAATGGAAGGATTGGGTGCAGTGGGGAGTTATTCATGTGCGGGCAATTCATGCGGTTTAAGAGAGGGCGAACACGGTTCGTGTGGGTAACCGCATGAACGCAGCCATACGTGAATGGGGGAGTAGAGCGGGAACCGGGGCCGTTGAGGGGCCTGATTCGGGGGTGGGGGGATATCTGGTTGCAATCCTAGGGTGCTGTGATACCACTTTGGTCCGCTGACCCGGCATCTTTCCCATGTGCCAGGCGAGATTGCCTACGCATTGGAGTGGGGGGTGTTGTGTGGGGCTTAGATAGCATGAGGATAAACCATTTCTTTTTCCTGTTGGCGGTGGCTTTGCTGCTCTTTTCCGCAGGGTGTCGTCCGGCGGTGGTGAGGCAGGAGGCGGGGTTGCCGCCGGTGGTGGCGGCTGAGGTGTTGGTGGCGGAGCTGCCGATGTTTGGAGAGTTTGTGGGGCAGACCGAGGCGCCGGCGAACGTGGATGTGCGGGCACGGGTGGAGGGGTTTGTGGAGGGGATTCATTTTCGGGAGGGGTCGATGGTGGAGGCGGGGGATCTGTTGTTTAGTTTGGAGCGGGAACCGATTGAGCAGCGTTTATTTCGTGCGCGGGCGACATTGGCGGAAGCGGAGGCGGCGTTGGCCAAGGCGCAGGCGGATATTGCGCGGTATACGCCTTTAGTGGAGAAGCGGGCGATACCGCGGCAGGATTTGGAGAATGCGGAGGCGATGGAACGTCAGGGTTTGGCGGCGGTGGCGGCGGGGAAGGCGGATGTGCGGAAGGCGGAGATTGACTTGAGTTATACCGAGGTGCGGGCTCCGGTGGGAGGGTTGACTGGGGAGAAGCAGGCGGATGTGGGGAGTTTAGTGGGTGGGTTTAATGCGTCTTTGCTGGCGACGATTTCTCCGGTGGATCCGATTTGGTTTAACGCGAACGTGAGTGAGGTGGCGTATCTGGAGGCGTCGAAGTGGTTTACCCAAGAGGAGATCGACTTGTGGGAGAAGGAGGGTAGCGGGGGGCGTCCGGTGGCTTTAGTTTTGGCGGATGGCGAGGAGCACGGGGAGGAGGGGCGTTTCATCTTTATGGATCGGGCGATTGATCCCAAGACGGGGACGTTGCGGTTGAGGGCGGAGTTTGCGAATCCGGGGAACCGGTTGAGGCCGGGCATGTTTGGTCGGGTGCGGGTTTTGCTGACCCAGCGTTCGGGAGCGGTATTGGTGCCGCAGCGGGCGGTGCAGGAGATCCAGGGGACTTACAGTGTGTTTAAGTTGGGTGAGGGGGACAAGGTGGTGTTTACGCGGGTGAAGGTGGGGCGGCGTGTGGGGTCTTTATGGGTGATTGAGGAGGGGTTGGCGGCGGGCGACAAGGTTGTGGTTGAGGGGGTTTTGAAATTGAGGGACGGGGTGGAGGTTTCGGCTGTGATGACGAACATTTCATCGGGGCCGGTGGAGGCGATGCGGAGTCAGGTTCCGGGCAAGCAATAGACTACCATGGCTGATTTTTTCATACGTAGGCCGATTGTGGCCATGGTTCTTGCGATCGTGATGGTGATTGCGGGTTCGGTGACATTGACGCGGTTACCGGTATCTGAGTTTCCGGAGGTAAGTCCACCGGTGATCAAGGTGACGACGACCTATCGTGGGGCGGCGGCGGAGGCGGTGGAGCAATCTGTGGCGACGCCGATTGAGTCGGAGATCAACGGTGTTAAGAACATGATTTACATGCGGTCGTTGAACTCCAGCGACGGCACCTTGGATTTGGCGGTGACCTTTGACACGGGGACGGACGTGGACTTGAACCAGGTGAACACGCAGAACCGGTCGTCGCTGGGGATGCCGCGGTTGCCGGGGGATGTGAGTCGGGAGGGGGTGAAGGTGCAGCAATCGAGCCCGGACATTTTGATGGTGCTGGGGTTGTCTTCTCCTGGCGGGACGTATGATGCGTTATTCCTGGCGAACTATGCGGTGATCAACATGATTGATTCACTGGCGCGGGTGCGGGGTGTGGGGCAGGTTGTGAATTACACGGCGCAGGATTATGCGATTCGGATTTGGTTGCGGCCGGATCGGCTGACCGTGCTTGGGTTGACTCCGGCGGATGTGATAGCGGCGGTGAGGGAGCAGAACGTGCAGGCTGCGGCGGGGATGATTGGGGCTGAGCCGGCGCCGCCGGGGCAGGAGTTTCAGTATAGCGTTCGGGCGAGCGGGTTATTGCAGGATCCGGAAGAGTTTGGAGAGATCATTGTCCGGTCGAATCCGGATGGATCTCAGGTGAAGGTGCGGGACATTGCCCGGGTGGAGATGGGCGGGCAGGTTTACAAGACGCGGGCTCGGGTGAACGGGGCGGATGGGGCGGCGTTGGGGATCATGCTGGCGCCGGGGGCGAATGCGATGGCGACGGCTGAATTGATCCGGGAGCGGTTGGGGGAGATGGAGGAGCGTTTTCCGCCGGACGTGAAGATGGATGTGATCCTGGATTCCACGCTTCCGATTGAGGCTTCGATGGAGGAGATCGTGCACACCTTGTTGGAGGCGGTGGTGCTGGTGATTTTGGTGGTCTTTTTGTTCCTGCAGAGTTTTCGGGCGACGATTATTCCTTTGCTGACCGTACCGGTTTCTTTGTTGGGGACGTTCATGGTATTTCCGTTGCTGGGTTTTTCGGTGAACACGCTGACCTTGTTTGGCCTGGTTCTGGCGATTGGGATTGTGGTGGATGATGCGATCGTGGTCGTGGAGGCGGTGCAGCATCATTTGGAGCGGGGCAAGAGTCCGGTGGAGGCGACGCGGCAGGCGATGCGGGAGGTATCGGGTCCGGTGGTGGCGATTGCGTTGATCTTGTGTGCGGTGTTTGTGCCGGTGGCGTTCATGCCTGGATTAACGGGGACGTTGTATCAGCAATTC
>JBMTVN010000493.1:0-2928 GCA_049451415.1 Limisphaerales bacterium
GGACCAGGAACGCGTCGCCTCCACCTGCACCACCTCCGCCGGCTCCTCCCGCTCCTCCACCTCCTTCAACCACCCCGGACTCAACTGCCCCATCAACGCCGTCAGTGCAAAAATCTTGAACGCCAACATCAACGCCCCAGCAATCACCACCGAAAAAACCGTTTCCGTCAGGTCAGACTGCGAAGCCTTCCAAATGCATAAAACCAGGACCGCCGTCCCAACATAATGCCCCACAACCGGAATCTGCGATAAGGCCGAGGCCAACGCCGTCGACCCCAACAGCGCCACCGGCCCAACCCTCCAACCCTGAACCCGCATCAGTAAAAACAACACCAGGGAATACGCCACCCAGTAAATCCCAGTGGCTATCAGTAAACCCGCCCAAGCACCCGATACCGGCATCTCTGCTGCAGACATAAACCCTATTCTCCTTCTTTCACTCGCTTTGTCCAGCAGACGTAACCCGCCATCACCTCGCGCCCCCAACCGCCATACCACGCATACCCGTTGCGCCGCTCAGCTTCAATCTCCGACAACGCATACCGCTTCACCCCGTCACGCCCGCAAAAAAACGGCCGCCCCGATCCCAACTCGTAAAACCTCGCCCAGATCCCCGGCGCAGCCGCATCCGCCACCAGCCGCTTGTCCCCATCCAATACAACCTGACGCCACCCGCTGATCTTTGCCCGCGCATACCACAGCACCCCCGCCTCCACCGCCGCACACACCGCCTCCGTCCTCGGACCTCGCTCCATCAAATACAGCAACACCCCGGCACTCTCACCACCACTCAAAGACGCCAACTCGTAAGAACGTGCCCCCACCGGCTCCAAACTCTCGCGATCATGCTGCGCACACCACACGGTCAGCTCACCCGCCTCCCTCACCTGACACCTCAAAATACACTCCAGCCCCCTAGCCAATGCCTCGCCAATCTCCCCGCGACACTCCTCCCCCACAAAGCCATACTCCTCCCGCTCCCTCACCTCCCCAAGCAACTCCATCAACCCAATCATCGTCCCGTCGTTAAAGGTAATGTGCCGACCATAACCCGCCCCCGGATCCGGACTCTGTGGCCAGCCCCCGTTCTCATACTGGGACCCCAACACGCAAACCAGTCCCCTTGAAAAGGCCCGCGCATAACGCTCCTCCCCCGTCACTCCATACAAACGCCCCAAAAAACGCATCTCATCACGCCCCGCCCCATTATCAAAGGTCCCCCTCAACCGCTCCACGCCACTGGCAACCCTCTCAGCCGAGGTATCCACATTCTTCGGCCACCACCCCTCGTCCGTCTGCCACAACAACACCCTGTCCCCCAATTCTTTCGCCTCCTGCCCCTCCCACCACCCAACCGGCTTGCCCAAATACTCCCCCACATCCCCGATGCCCAGCACCCCCGCTCCCAACACCCCAAGCAGGAAATACAACCAACACCACCCCCGACCTTTACCCGGCCTTCCGCGCAACCACAAACGCGTTGAACATGCCATACCTCGTAAACGTTAGATTCAATAAAAAGTTAACCGGCGCCGCCACATATCGGTCCGTACACTCCACCCTCTCCACCTCACACCCGTTCAACCCTAGAAAGAACCCCATCTCCAATCCGTTCGTCGCCACTATCGCATCATCATCCGGCGTAAACGGCTCCTTCACTATCGGCTCCATGCGGTCAAATCGAACCCCGCCCGGATCCACACGCATCTGCCTCCGCTTCTCCATTAACCGCCTAAAATTCCGCCACTTGTTCCCCAACCCTCTCATCCGTGGATGATAATCCCGAAAACCCAGTACCCGGAAAAAATTCGGACTCGATATCACCACCCGCCCCCCGGGCTCCACCACCCGTACCAACTCCGCCACAAAGGCCTCCGGCTCCTCCACATGCTCCAACACGTTCAAGGCCCCCACCGCCGCAAAATACCCGTCCCCATATGGCAAATGCTTGCCGTCATACATCCGGCAGTGCCGGCTCCGCCTCAAAGCCCGCTCAATGTTCGGCTCCGATACGTCCACCCCATGCGCCTCATACCCCACCTCCGCCAACCGCCCCACTACCTGCCCCGCCCCACACCCCACATCCAACACCCGCACCCCCGGCCTCGCCGGCATCAATGTGTCCGTATACTTCGCATAAAACGCCGGATCCCAGTGCTCCAGAAAATCCGCATACGCCTCGTTGTGCAGGTATGTCTCTTGATGACCCATCGCGCCAAAACCTGTATCCTCAACCCCTCCCCAAGCAACCGAAAACCACCCCCCAACCACTACCCCCCTTCCACTTCCAGCTCAGCCAGGTAAACCGACGTCTTCCCCTCATGCGAAGAATAGTAACTCACCCATAACCGCCCCTCCCACCAAACCAACCCCGGATAACTCGTGTCCCCGCCCGATGGCAATGTCACCAGCTCCCGGAATCCCCCACGCCGCCGATCTACCCACCCCACCGACGTACGCACCCCTCCATCATACAATCTCACCGCAGCCAATAGCTCCCCACCCGGCAACTCCAACATCGATGGCCCTCCTATCCTCACCCCCAAATCCGACCAGCTCCAGTCAGTGTAAGGCTCCTGACTCCACCCAAGTTGCGCCGTCCCCATCTCCCCATCCCGACGCAGCAAACACACCGCCTCACCCGCCCCGCAAAATACCAGCGCCGACTCATTCGGATACCCGCCCTCAAACATCCTCGGCACCATCACCTCAAAACCACCCCCCGCCACACTCCCGTAGAACCGCACATGACGATCCTCCCCGACCGCATACCCAACCCCATACCCCCTCCCCCCATGCCATCCCACCCGCCACAACCACATATCCGCCTCCCCCACTTCCACCGCTTCACCCCAATCCTCCCCATCCCCGGATACCCACATAAAGGTCTGGTGCGACCTCGCCGTCCGGTCTGACATCGCCCCCGCC
>JBMTVN010000494.1:0-2924 GCA_049451415.1 Limisphaerales bacterium
AGGTGGTGAACGGGGTGTTTGCGCTGGCGATTCCGGTGGGGGTGGTGTGTTTTCATCTGGGGGCGGAGCAACTGGCGGACACTGCGGTGGGTCATTTGTTCCTGGGCTCAGCGCTGGCGTTTGCGGGCGGGGCGTTCCTGTGTATAGCGGCGAGTGACTTGTTGCCGGAGTTGCAGTTTCATTCCCATGATCGGGTGCGGTTATCCCTGGCGATGGCTGCGGGAATTTTCCTGGCGGTGGTGATCGGGAGGTTCGAGTCGTCGGGTCATGACGATCATGGTCACGCTGGGGAGCACGACCATGACCATGACGAGGTGGAGTTGCACTTGGGTGAGTAAATGCGGGGCTTTTGTTGGCTTTTTTTCACAAAAACCGCGACTTGAGGGGGTGGGGGGATTTGTAAGTTGACGGTTCCTTTCGGTTTATTGCACGGTGGGTCGCGGTGAAGATATCTCGGTGTCGGTGTCAGTGTGACAGTGTGTGTGGCTAGAGCGGTCAGGCATTCAGGATTGGCGTGGGAGCGCATTCCTCCTCTCGGGTTTTTTCTTCAGCAGGAACGAAAAATCATATGAGCAACATGTCCCGATTGTTTGTTGGCAACCTCTCCTACCGCACGATGGAGAACGAGTTGGAGGATCATTTTTCGCAGGCTGGAGTAGTGACTTCCGTGAACATCATGTTCGACAAGTTCACTGGGAAATCCCGTGGGTTTGCGTTTGTGGAATTTGCGACTGCGGATGAGGCGAACCGTGCAGTGGAGCTGTTCCATGACCAGGATTTTCAGGGGCGTTCACTGACCGTGAACGTGGCGCGGCCGCGTGAGGAGCGGGCTCCTTCGGGTGGCGGTTACCGGGATCTTCATTAAGATCTCAAGGAAGTTTTTTCGGTTGGCGTCCGTTGTTTCCGTGAGGGGGCAGCGGACGTTTGGTAAAAGCGGCATTCCCCATTGACACTAGGATGGCGGGCACCTAGGTTGGGCCCGGTTGTTATGGCTGAGACCAATTCCAATTCCCCTGAAGGCGCTGTGCCGCCGAAGCCTCCTGAGGCGGCGAAAGTGCAGCCCAAAAAAGAGACGGTGAGGATCACGTTGCCGCCCAAGCCGACGGCGGCGCCGACGATTAAGATTCCGGCACCGGCAATTGCGGCTGCGACGGCCAAAGCGCCTGCTGCACCTGCTGCGGCTCCGGCTGCGGCGGCCCCGGCTGCGGCGGCCCCGGCGGCTCGTGCTGGTGGTGCGGCACCGGCTCCCCGGCCGGCAATGGCTCCGCGACCTGCTGTTGCTGCGGTGAGCGGGCTGGACAAGGGTCTTGCGATTGCCGCGGTTGTTTTGAGTGTGGCCGTGGTTGTGCGTCTGGTCCTGATCACGATGGCTCCCTAGAGGAGGGGCGTCGGGGTCAACAGCCTGGTTGAAAGCGCGAGGAGGCGAATCAGTCTTCGTGGTAGGGTAACATTCTAATGTGGAGGAAATATGGCTTCTGACAGTGTATTGACGTTGACGGCTGCGAGTTTTGAGCAGGAGGTTTTAAAGTCTACTGTGCCGGTTCTGGTGGACTTCTGGGCGGAGTGGTGTGGTCCCTGCAAGATGATTGGTCCGATTGTCGACGAGTTGGCCTCGGAGTATGAGGGTCGGGCCAAGGTGGGGAAGGTGAACATTGACGACCACCAGGGGCTGGCTGTGGAGTATGGGATTCGCGCGATCCCGACGTTGTTGATTTTCAAGGAAGGCCAAGTGGTGGAGCAGATCACGGGATTGAAGAGCAAGCGTGATTTGAAGGCGAGTTTGGACAAGTTCTCGGCGGCTTAAGGCGGGTGAGTTGACCCTTTTGGAGGGCGACAGCCATGGCGATGCTAACCACGCCGCGGCATCTCAAGCAGAGAGCTGAGTTTTATCGGGAGCTTGGGGCTTTATTGGGAGCCGGGGTTCCGGCGATTCAAGCCTTACAGCAGATTACAAAGCATCCTCCGTCGGGAGAATACCGGCGGAGGTTGTTTCGTGTAGTGGGTCGAGTGCAGGGTGGAGCAGCGTTGTGGGAGGGTTTGGAAGCTGAGCGTGGCTGGTTGCCGGCTTTGGATTTGGCATTAGTTCGGGCTGGTGAGGAGAGTGGTCGGTTGGTGGAAGTCAGTCGTTCGCTTTCGGGTGAGTATTCAGACCGGGCACGACTGATTGAGGGTTTCGTGGTGAAGGTGTTGTATCCGGTGTTGTTGTTTCATTTTGCGGTTTTGATATTTCCGCCGGAGATGTTGGCGGGTTTGGTTTGGCGGGGAGAGGTAGGGGCCTTTATTTTGCAGAAGCTGTGGGTGTTGGGGCCGGTTTACGCGGGCGTGGTTTTACTGGTGGTGGGGTTGCAGACCGAGCGGGTTCCAGGGTGGTCGAGTTTTCTGGAGGCGTTGTTGAGAGCGGTGCCGGGGTTGGGGGTGGCGCGGCGGGAGCTGGCTCTGGCCCGGTGTGCGGCGACCTTGGAGGCGTTGATTTCCGCGGGTGTAGGGATTCTGGAGGCATGGGAAGTAGCCGGGGCGGCGAGCGGGTCTCCGGCGTTGCAGCGGACGGTGAGGGGATGGCGGGGGCGGTTACAGGCGGGGGAGACTCCGGCAGAGCAGATGTCCCGGACGCGGGTTTTTCCTGAGCTTTTCGCCAACCTCTACAGCACGGGGGAATTGAGTGGGAAACTGGACAGCGAGCTGAAGCATCTGCATGCGTATTATCAGGAGTCAGGAGTTCGCAAGCTGGAGCGTTTTGCTCTGGCGGTTTCGATGGTGATCATGATGGGGGTCATGGGCGGAATTGCTTTTTGGGTGATCCGGTTTTGGACGGGCTATTACAACCGGGTGTTTGACGTGTTGAACGGGTGATGTGGTGTAGAGGGAGAGAATTGAGCAGGCAGGAACGATGATGACGCCGACGGAGATACAAGAAGATGAGTCGC
>JBMTVN010000495.1:0-2918 GCA_049451415.1 Limisphaerales bacterium
ACCGCCCCGCCCCCTACTCCAACCAAATGGTCCACCCCCCCCAACTCATCATCCCCCTCAAACAAAACGCCGGCACCCCCTGCCAACCCGCCGTCCGCATAGGCCAACAAGTCCAATCCGGCCAACCCCTCGGCTCACCCCCGAAAGATGCCCTCGGAGCCCCCATCCATACCCCACTCCCCGGCACCGTTACCGATATCCAAAACAACGCCATCACCCTCCAAACCAACCCGTGAAACAACAGTCCGTAGGCCTAATCGAACTCTCCAGTATCGCCGCCGGCTTCCAAGTCGCCGATACCATGCTCAAAGCCGGGAATGTCCAACTCCTCCTCTCCCGCTCCATCTGCTCAGGAAAATATATGGTCCTCATCGGCGGCGAAATGGCAGCAGTCCAAAGCGGCGTCCAAGCCGGACGCCTCGCCGCCCACGGATGCCTCATCGATGATTTCATCATCGCTAACCTCCACCCCGATGTCCTCCAGGCCATCGGACGCAACACCCCAGTCAACCCAGCCTCCCAAGACGCCCTCGGCATCCTCGAATCCTTCAATATCACCACGCTAATCCAAGCCGCCGACGCCGCCGCCAAAGCCGCCCACATCACCCTCATCGAAGTCCGCCTCGCCATGGCCCTCGGCGGAAAAGCCTTCTGCACCATGACCGGCGACGTCGGCTCAGTCCAATCCGCCGTCGCCGCCGGACGCCGCGTCATCGCCGACGCAGGCGTCCTCGTCAACGCCGTCGTCATCTCCCGACCCCACCCCGATGTCTACCGCGAAGTGGTTTAGTCGGTTTGACTTGAGTAAAACCCACCCGTAGATTGGCAGGGCATGCTGAGTGCAGGGACAAAATCCGACCTAACCCCAGTCGAATTCGCCCCACCACCCGTCGACCCCGATACGGTTTGGCGACACGTGGTGGAGCCGGTGGACCATTTTCTTAAAAATGTAGCCAAACAGCTGGTCGCCCAAGTCGATGCCTTCGACCCCGAAGTCGCCCCATACGCCCACTACGCCCTCACCAGCCAAGGCAAACAACTCCGCCCCGCCCTGCTCGGCCTCAGTGCCTCCATCTTCCAAAATCCCGGCCAACCCGTCGTCACCGCCGCGGTCATCATCGAAATGATCCACCTGGCTACTCTCGTCCACGACGATATCATGGACGAAGCAGCCCTCCGCCGCTCCCGCCCCACCCTCGCAGCCAATTGGGGCAACCAAATCTCAGTCCTCCTCGGCGATTCCCTCTTCGCCCACGCCTTGAAGCTCGCAGCCGGCTACCCCACCACAGAAGTCTGCCGCGCCGTATCCGGTGCCACAAAAACTGTCTGCTCCGGGGAAATCCTCCAAACCCTCCGCCGCTCCCAAAAAACAACCTCCCGCGAGGACTACTTCCGTATCCTCGCCATGAAAACCGCCGAATTGTTCGCCCTCTCCTGCGAACTCGGCGCATCCCTCAGCGGCGCATCCACCGCCGAATGCCAGGCCCTCAAAGACTTCGGCCTCAATCTCGGAATCGCCTACCAGGTCTACGACGATTGCCTCGACCTCTTCGCCACAGAATCCGCCACCGGAAAAACCGTCGGAGGTGACCTCGCCAGCGGAAAAGTCACTCTCCCCCTGCTCGTCGCACTGGAACGCTCAGCCCCGCCCCAGCGGGAACGCACCCTCCACCTCATCCAAAACTGGGAACCCAGCCACCTCGGTGAACTCCTCCAAATCCTCGCCAATACCGACGCCCTGCCCGAAGCCCAGAATACCGTCCAAGAACTGCTCCATACCGCCCGCTGCGCCATAGAAAACCTGCCGGATTGCCCCAGCCTCGACGCCCTCAACCACCTCACTCACTTCCTCGCCCAGCAAACTTCCCAAATCGGCAGCTAGATACCTGCCCCCCCAAAGATGAAGGCCCCAACGCCCGAATCGGCGGATAATAACCCAAACCCACCCTCCCCAGACGACCCCACCCTCGTCCAGCAAGCCCAGTCAGGTGACCTCCAAGCCTACGATACCCTCGTGCGCCGATACCAGGAGCGGATCTATAGTACCATCTACCAAATCACCGCCAACCACGAGGACGCCAACGACCTCGCCCAGGATACTTTCATCAAAGCCTTCCAGGCCCTCCCCTCCTTCCAAGGCCAATCCAGCTTCTTCACCTGGATCTACCGCATCGCCGTCAACCGAACACTCAATTTCAAGAAAGCCAAACGTAATCGCAACCACTTCAGCATCAATGATGTAGACGCAAGAATCGAACAAGACCCCGAATGGGTCGCCTTTATCTCCGACAACACCCCCGTACGCAACGCCTCCCTCACGGAATTACAGGAGTTTTTGAACAAAGCCCTCATGAAATTGTCAGATGTCCATAGAACAGTGGTTATCCTGCATGATGTGCAGGGCCTGTCTCATGAGGAAATCGCACAAATCATGGACTGCAGCAACGGAACCGTCCGATCCAGATTGCATTACGCCAGACAACAGCTCCAAGCCCACTTGTCCGCTTACCTCCAGTAAACCATGAACCCCCTTCCCCATAACCAAGACGGCAAGGACCAGCACTCGCTCCTGCCCCTGCTCACCCTCAAACACCACGAACTCCCTCCCCCGGGCTACTTCAGCTCCTTCTCCTCCAAAGTCATCGCCCGCATCGAGGCCAATACGAACGCCGCCCAGCTGTCCTTCTGGCAAAAACTGCAGCTCGCCTTCTCAACCAAACCCTCACTCGCTTCCGGCCTCGGCCTCATCGTCGGTGCCTCCCTCGTCGCCTCCCTCAACTTCGCCCCCATTCTCCAATCCAATCAACTCGAAGAAAACCTGCTCCTCGGCAACGCCACCTGGCTCACCCCCTCCGATTGGAACTCCCCACAACCCGCGCCCCCCCACGCCAACCCGTTGACACCCCGCCTCGTCGCCA
>JBMTVN010000496.1:0-2913 GCA_049451415.1 Limisphaerales bacterium
CTTAGAACGCAGTCTGGAATGTCCTTCGACGCAGGTTGTGGTGCAGGAGGGAGGGCTTTGGTGCCCTTAGTCCGCGTAGCCTTGGGGATGGGCTTTGTGCCAGTTCCAGGCGGTGCCGATGATATCCTGGATTTTGGTGAACCGGGGTTTCCAGTTGAGGGCGACCTGAGTTCTTTGGGGGGAGGCTACGAGTTCCGGAGGGTCACCGATACGGCGGGGTTGGGTTATGGTGGGGATGGATTTTCCTGTGACCTCTTCGCAGGTCCGGATGATTTGGCGCACGGAGCAACCGGTTCCGGTTCCGAGGTTGAAGGCGCCCTGGATGCCGGGTTGGAGGGCAAGGATATGGGCCTCGGCGAGATCGACCACGTGGATGTAATCGCGGATGCAGGTGCCGTCCGGGGTGGGGTAATCGGTGCCGTAGATTTCGCAATGTTCTTTTTGGCCGAGGGCGACCTTGAGCACATTGGGGATGAGGTGGGTTTCGATGCGGTGGTGTTCGCCGTGTTGTTCGGTGGCGCCGGCGGCGTTGAAGTAGCGGAAGGCAACGTATTCGAGTTGGTGGATGCGTCCGTACCAATGGAGCATCCGTTCGAACATGAGTTTGGATTCGCCGTAGGGGTTAACGGGCGACTGGGGGAGGCTTTCCGTGATGGGGACGGTATCGGGGACGCCGTAGGTAGCGCAGGTGGAGCTGAATACGAGTTTGCGGACCTTATGGGTGACGAGAGCTTCGAGGAGGTTGATGCCGCAGGCGACGTTGTTGCGGAAGTATTTGCCGGGGTTGGTCATGGATTCGCCGACGAGAGCATTGGCGGCGAAGTGGATGACCGCTTCGATATGGTTTTCGCCGATGATGGTTGAGACATCGTTGGCATTGGCGAGGTCGGCTTCGAAGAATTGGGCTCTGGGGTCGACGGCGGAGCGGTGGCCTTCGGTGAGGTTGTCGAGGATGGTGACAGTATGTCCGGAGTCGAGGAGTTTTTCTGCGCAGACTGAGCCGATGTAGCCTGCTCCGCCGGTGACGAGGACATTCATGGTATTAGTTTGGGGTTTCTGGGTCGCGGGGTTTGGGGAGGACGAATTGTATGAGGGTGGAGGTGTTGGGAGTAGATTCGATGAGGAGGTCGCCGCCGAAGAGTTGGGCGATGCGGCGGGCGATGATGAGGCCGAGGCCGGCGCCTTGTTGTTCGTAGAAGCGGCGTTCGAACTGCATGTGGGCACCGATGCTGGCGATTTGTTCGGCGGTCATGCCGCGTCCTTCATCTTTGACGCTGAGGATGAACTGACGGCTGGTGATTTCGGTGGAGACGGTGACGGGGTGGCCGGCGCTGGAGAACTTGAAGGCATTTTCGATGAGTTCGCCGGCGGCTTTGACGAGCCGGTCTTTTTCGATGCAGGCGGGGATATCTTCGAGTTGGAGGACGAGGTCCTCTTCGCGGGCGGCGGCTTCGGCTTTTTCGCGGGCGACTTGTTCGAGGGTGTTGCGGGTGGGGCTGGGGTGGGCCTGGCGGAGCTCGGCGATTTGCTTGGGGCTGGAGCTGATGAGTTCGAGACCGGAGTAGACGATGAAGTTTTCGATGAGCCGGTGAAGGCGCATGCTGGACTGCTGGATACCGAGGGCGAACTCGCGGACTTCTTCTGCGGCGGGGGGATTGTCTTCGTCGGCGAGGATGCCGGCGAGGCCGAGGATACCGTTGAGAGGCGTGAGGAGTTCGTGGGGCAGGGCGGCGCCGATATTGCCACGGAGTTCCTCCAGTTTACGCTCGGACATGCGCTGGAGGGCGGCTTTTTTGTTGAGGCGGGTGGTGACGGCGGCGAGGAGTTCCTTCACCGTGTAGGGCTTGGTGAGGTAGTCATCGGCACCGAGGCCCATGGCGTAGCGCTGGTTTTGTCGGCCCGTGACGCCGGTGAGGAACACGAAAGGGATCGTGGCGGTTTGGGGGTCCTGCTGGAGAGCAGCGAGGGTCTGGTAGCCGTCCATGTTAGGCATTTGGACGTCACAGATGATGAGGTCGGGGGAGTATTTGCGGGCGAGTTCGAGGCCTTCGCTTCCGTCTCCGGCGCCGAGAGTCTGATAGCCGCGGGCTTGGAGCAGTTTTGCGGCGAGCGATTGCATCGCCGGATCGTCGTCAATAATAAGAATCTTCTTCATTCCCGGTGGGGATGGGAGGGCAGTGGCCCGCTGGCTGGGTTAGTTGTAACAGGCGGAGGGGGAGGTTCAAGCCAAGCGATTGGCGGAATGCGACGGTCAGATGTAGTAGTCGTTGGCTTTATCGCTGCTTTGTTCCACGAGGTATTGGAAGTGGATGGAGTCGGCGGCCTGGTCGAGGGTGGTTTGGAGTTTGGTCCAGGCGGCTTGGAGTTCTGCGGGGCATTTGGGGTCGGACTGCGCCGGGGATTCGAAGACTTTGCCGTGGATGGCACGCAGGATATCGCCCATGGTGATTTCAGCGGGTGGGCGGGCGAGGAGATAGCCGCCGTCTTTACCGCGGAGGCTGCGGACGATTTGGTTGGCTTTGAGTTCGAGGAGGATTTGGACGAGGTAATTGGGGGGAATGGCTTGTTGTTGGGCGAGTTCTTCGACTCGGCGGACGCCTCCGGCGCCGTAGTGGCGGGCGAGCTCGAGGACGGCGCGGACGGCGTAATCGCTTTTTACGGAGAGTTTCACTGGGGTTAATGGCTACCGGAAGGGGAAGTTAAAAGCAAATCAGGAGTAATATAATCACTTTACACATGGATGCAGAGTGACAGGGTGTTTTGGACTTATGAATCCCGTGATGATTGTATTTGTGCCGATGATGATCGCCATGAGTGGCGTGATGTGTTTTTTCCTGCTGCCGTTGGAGTTATGGGCGAGGACGGTGGTGTTGGTGGGGGATTTACTGGCGGCGGTGTTGGTGGGGTTGGTTT
>JBMTVN010000497.1:0-2911 GCA_049451415.1 Limisphaerales bacterium
GGCCACGGCGGGGGCGGCGGCCCCCGCGGCGGGCGGGGGGGAGCTGACTATGGAGTACGGCGCGATGGGCCGGTGATTGTTCTGAAACGCCGAAGCACTGGCTTCTGACCTTATTGGGGGCAGGAGCCGGCGATACTGAGGCTGACTTCGATTTCGTTGGCGACCTTATCTTCGGGGGCGCCGGGGTTGACGTCGAAGTCAGTGCGTTTGATGGTGAAGGTTGAGCGGATGACGAGGAGGTCACCATTCATGCGGCCGTTGGTGCGGGCGCCGAGTTTATCTTTGAGGTAGGTGAGTTTGATGGGGGCGGTGATTTCCTTGGTGATCCCTTTGAGGGTGAAGGTGCCGACGGCATCGGCGGTGGTGGTATCGCCGTTGGTTTTGATATTTTTGAGGGATTTGGTTTCGAAGCGGATTTCCTTATGGGTGGCGGTATTGAGCCACTGTTCCCCGAGCATGTGGTCTTTCATCATGGAGTTGGGGACGGTGAGTGAGTTGGCGTCGATGACGATGGCGCCGGTGGTGGCGCCTGGGTGGGCGGGGTCGAAGGAGACTTTGCCGCTGACGCCGTTAGCGGAGCCGGTGATGGCTTCGAGCAGGGCGTCGAGGTTGAACGTGGCGTTATTGACGCCTTTGGGGTCTTTGAAGTCGAACTCCTGTGGGGCGCCGAGGGCGGCTGCGCTGAGGAGGGTGGTGGTGAGTAGGGTGAGTAGGTTTTTGTTCATAGGTTGTATTTTAGTTTTTGGTTTTTCTGAAGAGGAGGGAGGCCCCGGCCAGCAGGCTACTGCAGGCGAGCGCGGCTCCCAGGAAATCAAGTCCGGGGATGAAGCGGTCTTCGTATTCAGTGTATTCGATGCCGGTGATATCGTCGGTTTTGGTGATGGGGACGGAGTTTTTGGTCCAGCCGCGGTTGGCGCCGGAGGCGGCCCAGTAGGTGGTGGTGGAGAGGGCGAGGAGGAGTGCGACGATTTGGAACAGGCGCTTCATGGGTTAGTTGAGGTCGAAGAGGAGCACTTGTGATGGGGTGGTGGCGGTGAGGGAGAGGGTGGATTCGTTGGAGACGGCGGCTCCGTCGCCTTCGGCGAGGGTATGTTGATTGAGGGTGAGTTCACCTTCGGCGACGTGGATCCAGGCGTATCGGTTGGGGGCGAGGGAGTGGGAGACTGTTTGGGAGGCGTTGAGACGTGCGAGCCAGAGGTGGGTATCCTGGTGGATTTGGATGGAGTTCTGTTCTCCTGAGGGGCTGGCGACGAGGTGGAGTTGGCCGGTGGGGGCGGAGGCGAAGGATTGGTCCTGATAGCGTGGGGTGAGTCCTTTTTCGTTGGGGAAGATCCAGATTTGGAGGAGGCGGACGGCTTCTTCGCGGGAGGGGTTGAATTCGCTGTGTTGGACGCCTGAGCCGGCGGACATGTATTGGATATCGCCGGTTTGGATGACGCGTCCATTGCCCATGGAGTCTTTATGTTCGAGGGCGCCGCGGAGGATATAGGTGATGATTTCCATATCGCGGTGGGGGTGCATGCCGAAGCCTTCTCCGGGCATGACGAGGTCATCATTAATGACGCGGAGCGTGCGGAAGCCCATCCAATTGGGGTCGTAATAATTGGCGAAGCTGAACGTATGGTAGGTATCGAGCCAGCCGTGTTGGGCGTGGCCGCGTTCATGGGCTTTACGGATGACGATCACGGGTTGAAGGAACACTGGTTTGGCGGGTTTGGCTAAGACCGAGTTTCTTGCCTGAGTATAACTTTCGGGCATACTCGGGCTTCGCATGGAATTGAGGCATTTGCGGTATTTTGTGGCGGTGGCGGAGGCGGAGAACGTGTCACGTGCGGCGACGCAGTTGCATGTGTCGCAGCCGGCGTTGAGCCGGCAGGTGCGGGATTTGGAGGAGGAGTTGGGTTTTGCGTTATTGCATCGGGGGGCGAAGGCGGTGCGGTTGACGGATGCGGGGCGGGTGTTTCTGGTGGAGGCGAGGGCGGTATTGTGTCGGGTGGAGGAGGCGGTGGGGTCGGCGCGTGCGGTGGCGTCGGGTGAGGCGGGGGAGTTGCGTATTGGTTATGCGCCGACGTTGACCGTGCGGTTTTTGCCGGTGGCGTTACGCCGGTTTCAGTCGAAGTGGCCGGGGGTGCGGGTGCGGCTGCATGATTTATCGACGCTGGAGATGTTGGAGGGTGTGAGGGAGGGGCGGTTGCATTTGGCGTTCACCGTGCGGCCGGGGGTGGCGGCGTTACGGGGATTGGAGTTTCGGGAGTTGGTGGAGGAGCGTTTGCGTTTGGCGGTGGGGCCGGATCATCCGTTGGCGGGTCGGGAGGTGGTGACCTTGGCTGAGGTGGCGAAGGAGTCGTTTGTGGTGTATAGCCGTCGGGAGTATCCGGACTATCATGTGTTGTTGGAGTCGGTCTTTGCGTCGGTTGGTGGGATTGCCGGCATTGCTGAGGAGCATGATGGGGCGTCGAGTTTGGTATCGGGACTGACGGCTGGGCATGGGGTGGCGTTGGTGCCGGAGACCTTGGGCTGTTCTGCGGGGCCGGGTTTGAAGTTTTTGGGGTTGGATCCTGAGCCACTGGCGTTGGTGGTGGGGGCGGTATGGGATGGGCGGGGGATGTCGGGGGTGGCGGAGAGGTTTATGGATTTGGCGGTGCCAAGTCCGGGTGATGGGAGATAGGAGAGGGGAGATGGGGGGGCGGTGCTTTCTTCTTTCTACGGTCTTCTGGTTGCGCGTGCGGAACGGGCGTTTCGATCCTGATGTCGATGGAATTCGCTGTGTGAAATCCAGTGGCGGCACGTGGACGTAGAGCGTTCCCAGCGCGCAGCTGATTGGTCTGAAACAGAGAAGTCAGGGGACACCGGTTTGGTTCGGGTGCTTGCGCGGGTGGGATTTGGCGGGCAGGATTTGCGGGATGAAGAC
>JBMTVN010000498.1:0-2911 GCA_049451415.1 Limisphaerales bacterium
GGACTCAGGCCGGCACTCGACTGACTCCTACTTCCTTGGATCCACTGGATCCACGTTACTCCGTCGCGGTCAAACCCGCGGAACTGAAGGGATCGTTGCTGTTTTCTGGCCAGGAAAAAATGGCCTCCACCGGGGTGCTGGCGATTAATAACCAGCTTTTTATTCTCATGCCGCAGTATTCCGTAGGTGATGAACTTCGTGTCCCTGATTATGTGGTTCCGTTGAATGCAACTAACCGGCCGACGATTACTCCAGCCACCGGCTTTTGTTGGCGGGAGCCTCAAGGGTTCAACGATCCGTGGAAGCTTTTCTGGGAGGCTCCGGGTACCTATGAGTTGACGTGGAAGCTCCCCGATGGAAGCGACCATGTCACCCTTGCCAGTGTCAGCGAGTTGCCTGCCACCCAAGTATTCGTGGGGTCGGAGATCCCGCCACCTGCGTCGGTTGACATTGATCAGTTGGCGCTGCCCCCGGAGTTTATTCCGGCTGGGGCGGGTTACTGGCATTCCTTGAGCCGGAAGGCTTATGCAGTGTCGGCAGGAAACTTCTCCGTGGTTTGGGGCAACCAGTGTCCGTCGATTACCCAGCGCGTGGATGCGCGTTGGCCTCAGGATCCGGCGCTTTATCAGACACACGTGGCCGGGGCCGATCCTCTGCAGTTATCCGGCTGGCAGGCGAGGCTATATGGTCAAGATGAGGGTGTGGGTGCGGAATTGACGGAGGTTGCGGGGAATGATCGGGAGTTTGCTGCACGGTCGGCTGGACGTAGTTTGCTGATGCTTTCCCGTGGTGAACCCAACGAAACCAACGTGTTCTTTCAGCTGATCAATTCTGTTTTCTGGGATGACGAGGCATACTTGATAGAGACGAATGCGGTCGTGGGTGAACCTCTTCCGGTTCCCGATGTTCACGATTCGATGGCAGGATCTCCCTGGGTGCAGAACCGGCTCAGCCGGTATTGCGTCCAGACCAATTTTTGGTCCCCGACAAACCGCTTGGGCCCGATTGTCCCGATCAACGTGGATGCTCCAGGGGTGCCTGAGGATGATCTGGTGGTGACGTATTACTGGAGAGGCTCTCGCTTGTTGGATCCGCTCACAGGACAATTGGTCGACTCTGGCATAGGTTGGCCGAGCCAGTCTGTGCGATATCATGCGCAGTGGCCTACCAACGCGCCTGTGATCTATGTGGGCAGAGCGGAGGGTGGTGGCCTTTTGAATCCGGAGGAGTATCAGAACTGGCAGATTTACGTTCAAAATGATGCTTCGGAGGCTGGTTTCAACCCTAACGATGAGCATGCCTTTATCGGGGTGGGGACCAACAGCCTGTCCACGATTTTTGCCTTGAGGGATGATCTCGGGACGCCGGAGACGTCGGATCCGTTCGTGATTGTGACGTATGAGGACGGGCTGGATGGAGGGCGTCCCAAGACGAAAGTGTTTGAGGTACGGAGCGAGCCGCTGGAATACCCCGACCATGTGGCTGGCATGCGGGTGGAGAGACCCTACCCCTTGCTTTCGTTGAAGAAGTGCGAGCAGAGCAGGGGGCTTTCCGGCCCTTATTGGAGTGACAAGAATCTCGATTTTTGGGCGCGAGCTGCCGGGGATGACGGAGGGCCAGCCGAAATTGTAATGCACTGGTCTTATCCGACGAAACCCGGATTTTACTTCCCGTCGAACTACTTTGAGCATTTTCCTGCAACCTTAGTAGCGACCAATGTGCCGGCTCCTGATTCGGTATTTCCGTGGCAGGATTTGCGTGCCGGGACTCCGGGTAGGCCCTGGGATGTCGTTTACTCGGTTGACTGGCCGGAGCCTTGTGCCTGGCTTGCTGTCGGCGAGAGCCTGATGGAGCCGAAGTACGGCAGCCAAACCTGTGCCGGTCTGCCTGGCATCGGGGCACAAACCAGCGCGGAGGTTATTTATCAGCAATCGCAGGCCCGGGGAGAAGGGGCGAGCGTAGCGTTGATCGATCCTACCCGGGTTATTACGGTCCTGGGTGTAGCCACTTTGCCCGCGGATGCAGTGACCTTCAACTCAGGTGGTTTGACTTGGTTTCCGGAGTTGCCGCCGCATCTTCGTTCACGCTTCTGGTATGACAGCGTTACCCAGTCTCTGAACTACGAAGGGCTGCCGGTGAAGCCTGTTTCCGGGGAGCCTTGGCTGTTGTTGAATGTCCTTAGTGTCAGGGATCTGAACCATCTCCTGACGCTGAGCCAAGATAACAATTTCAGGGCAAAGATCCAGGAAGTCGCTGAACTGGCGAGTGGGGTGGTTGAAGTTGCCCCTGACGAGCCGTTCAGGGATCTCGCCTTGACTGCTGGT
The DNA here is from genome assembly GCA_049451415.1 of Limisphaerales bacterium. GTDB lineage: Bacteria > Verrucomicrobiota > Verrucomicrobiia > Limisphaerales > JAHDYP01 > JBMTVN01. The sequence goes on from JBMTVN010000498.1 coordinate 2,325, forward strand.
GCGGCTCAGGCAACCGGTTGGGTTACGCTGGCTTTCGGTAACAGCGCCGAGCTTTCACCGGCTAATGAACCGGTGGTGTTGTCGGTATTTCCAGTGCGTTGTCCTGTCTACAGGGGCGATATAGTGGCGATACCATCGGACGGTCCTTTTGATGAGAAACTCACCCTGCGGCACAGCGGTGACTTTGGTGGGAGACCTGAAGGCTACATTTTTCAGTGGCGCAGCCTGCCTCCGGACCCGGTGACTGGAGGGCCGCAGACGTCCATACCACGGGAGCAATGGTCCAGTTACCCGATGAGTCCGGCTTCAGGCCTTGGCGCACAGGATATCACGATTGAGGGTGCCGGGCTCTTTACGCTTGCGGACAACTATTTTGTCTGTCGGTACCGGCCGGCGGATGGGGTGGTTGCTCCTTGTGGAAACGGATGGAGTGACTGGACGGAACCCATGCTGGCCGAGGGCTGGATCAAGCGGGTTGTGGGCAGAATCAATCCCTTTACGCAGCGTGCTGAGGGCGGTGGTTTGGAGGGGGCTGAGACGAGATTTGGAGCCTTTACCAAGTCTGTGAATACCATTGTCAGCATGAT
>JBMTVN010000499.1:0-2908 GCA_049451415.1 Limisphaerales bacterium
GCGGGTCGGGTGGCGCGGGCGCAGGGGATGGATCTGGGTCGAGTGCAGCCGGTTTTGGTGGAGCGTGGTGGAGGGCTGTCTTCGGGTGTGCCGGCATTGGGTCCGCCGATGGTGAGTGCGGTGACCGTGCGGGTGGAGTCTGGGGTGGATGTGCGGGGTGTGGCGGCTGCGGTGGCGGCGTGGCCGGATGTATCGGTGCACACGCGGGATGATCAGGAGGCTTTTTTGATTCGCGGGATGATTGACAAGGCGCGGCGTCAGATTGGTTTGTTCCGGGTATTGCTGGTGGTGATATCGACGATCATCATGGCGTTGATTTTGTATACCCTGACGTTGGACAAGATCCATGACATTGCGATGTTGAAGCTGATGGGGGCGCGGAACTCGATGATTGTGGGTTTGATTTTGCAGCAGGCGTTGTTGTTGGGGATGTTGGGTTTTGGGATTGCGTGGTATTTGGGGGGGTGGGTGTTTCCGCGATTTCCGAGGCGGGTATTGATCACGCCGGGGGATTTGGCGGCGTTGGCCGGGGTGGTGGTGGTGATATCCGTATTGGCGAGCGTGCTGGGGATTTGGAAGGCGTTGCGGGTGGAACCGAACAAGGTATTGTCATGATGCGAGCGACTGGACACGGCATGACTCCTGCGATTGAGGTGATGGGGTTGACCAAGGTGTATGGCAGTGGCAACACCGAGGTGGTGGCGATGCGGGATGTGAGCCTGCGGGTGATGCCTGGCGAAGTGGTGGCTTTATTGGGGCCTAGCGGTGCGGGCAAGTCGACTTTATTGACAGCGATGGGGTTGATTAATCCCCCGAGTTCCGGACGCATTTTGATTGGTGGTGTGGGTGTGTTGGACGGGGAGGAGGCATTGGTGGATCTGCGGGCGTTTCGGCGTCAGCATTTGGGTTTTGTTTTTCAGAAGGCGAACCTGATTCCGTTCTTGAACGCGGTGCAGAACGTTCAGGTGGCGATGGAGATCAACGATGTGCCGGCGCGGGAGGCACGGGAGCGGGCTTTGGAGTTGCTGGATTACTTGGGTGTGGGTGATCGGGCGTGGAATTTACCGGAGGCGTTATCGGGAGGGCAGCAGCAGCGGGTGGCGGTGGCGAGGGCTTTGGCGAACCGTCCGAGCTTGATCCTGGCGGATGAGCCGACTGCGGCGCTGGACAGTCATCGGGGGCGGCAGGTGATGGAGTTATTCCGGAAGGTGGCGCACGAGAGGGGGGCAGGGGTGGTGGTGGTCACGCATGATCACCGGGCGCTGGAGGTCTTTGACCGTACGCTAGAGATGGAGGACGGATTGCTCCGTGCCTCCATCCCGGTGTCGTAAGTGGTGGATCAGGTTAGTAATTGATCTGGGCCTGGAAGCTGAGGCGGTCGGCGTTGGTGGTATCGTCGTAGGGGGCACCTTTGGTGTTGGTGCGGTTGAGGGTATGGGTGTAGGCCACCGTGAGTTCAAATGGTTTCCAGGGGGAGTATTCGAAGCCGAAATCGAGTTCGTTTACACGTTCGAAAGGCGCGTTGGCACCGAACTTTCGTCCGCCTTCATAGTAGTTCCAGCGGGCGAAGGGGAAGAAGCGGCCGAGCTTGGGTTCAACCTGGTAATTGAGCTGGACGTAACCGCCGTGCAGGAAGTCGCTTTCCAGGCTGGTGTAGTCATCAGTGAGGCGGGGGCCGCGTCCGATATTCCATTCGGCCTCGATACCGAAGGGTTGGGGATACCAGGCGGCGGAGAGTCCGACGCGCTGGTCGGTTACCCCGCGGTTGTCCTGGCTGGGTGTTACGCCATTAATTGGGGCTGTAGTGACGACGAAGTTACCGGTGTAGGCTTGGGCGCCGACTTCGACGAACTGGCCATTGGCAAGTTTGAAGGGGTAGGTGAGCCTGGCGAGGAGGTGGGGTTCTCCGTTTAGATCGGTGCGATTTGGACCTTGGCCGGCGTAGGCGCCGACCGTGAACATGCCGTAATCGCCTGAGCCTTTGAGGCCGCTTTTGACGAGTTCCTTGAGGTGCGAGCGGACTTCCGGAGGGGCATACATGAAATAGACTCCCAGGTCACGTTCGCCTTCGGCTGCGCTATTGATGCCATCCGGTCGTTCGAGTGGTGCTCGATTCTGGCTGGACTGCATATTGACCCAACCGAAGGGGACTTTGGAGTGGCCGACGCGGAAGCGATAGGCTTTGTCGGCATCCAGGGAGATGTCGCCGTAGAGGTCCTTCATTCCAATGGCAAAGGATCCTCCGCTGGCTGTTGATCCTGCGAAGTCCATTTGGCTGTAAAGGTACAGGTGGGGGTGGACGTCTCCGGAGAACTTGATTCGGCCCCGGCGGAGGAAGAAGCTCTGGTCGTTAGAAGCTGACTTGTCGGCAGGCACATTGAGATCTTCACCTTCTTGATTCCAGACGGTGGCGTAGCGGACTTGTGTGTAGCCGCCGAAGCCAATCTTGTCGTACCATTTGGCCTCTTTGGGCAGAGGAGTGATGGGGGAGGATGTTTGATCAGCCAAGATATCCCGGCGTTTGGGTTTCTCAGTGTCCGGTGTGGGCTCGGCGGGTGGCGTGGCGGGGACTTCGGGTGCAGCGTTGGTTTCGGTGCTGGTGGCGGGTTCGGGGGCTGAGGCCTTTTTCAGTGCGTCATATTCCTCGGTGGTGATGGAGCCTTTTGCGCGGAGGATTTCGATCAGTTCGCGGAGGACCTGGTTGTCTTCGCTGGCGGCTTGGAGGCTGCCGAAGCCGAGGGCGACGGCGGCCATGAAGCCGGTGAGGTATTTGAGGCGGGCAGGGTGCGGCTGATTGAGAGCGTAGGCTGGTTTCGTGGGAGCCAGGCTGGTTTGATTCTCGGACATAAGCATCATTTCGTTCGACTGATTGAGTGGGTGTTACGAATCCGTGCGGGGTCAAACGATC
>JBMTVN010000500.1:0-2904 GCA_049451415.1 Limisphaerales bacterium
CTTGGCTCCACAGATCCATGGTCCGGCAGTCTATGGGGCAAGGCCAGGCAACGCGTTTTTGTATCGGATACCCACGACAGGCGAGCGTCCGATTCGCTTTTCAGTAGATCATTTGCCGGCGTCCCTGCGGTTGGACCAGGAGGAAGGGATTCTGTCGGGCACGACTCCGGAGGCGGGCACGCATGTGATGACATTGCGGGCGGAGAACAGGCACGGGGCAGTATCACGGGAATTGCGTCTGCAGGCGGGGTCGGACCTGGCGTTGACGCCACCGATGGGATGGAACCATTGGTATGCGCATTATGATCGGATCACGGATGCGATGATGCGTCGTGCGGCAGACATCATGGTGGAGAAGGGGATGGCGGATGTGGGCTACACGTATGTGAGCATTGACGACTGCTGGATGAATGCGCCGGAGAACAAGGATCCGCTGCGCGTGGGGCCGTTGAGAGATGAGCGGGGTGATATTTTGTCGAACCGGCATTTTCCCGATATGCACGGTCTGACGGAGCACATTCACGGGTATGGTTTAAAGGCGGGGATCTATACATCACCGGGGCCCCTTACGTGTGCGGGTTTCTCGGGGTCGTTTGAACATGAGGAAGCGGATGCGGCGCGGTTTGCGGATTGGGGGGTTGATCTGCTGAAATATGACTGGTGCTCCTACGGGGGGGTATCCGGGGTGGAAGGTTCGCTGGAGTCGATGAAGAAGCCCTACGTGTTGATGGGAGATTTACTGCAGAAGCAACGTCGGGATATTGTGCTGATCCTGTGCCAATACGGCATGGGAGACGTGTGGAAATGGGGAGCGGAAGTGGTTGGGCATTGGTGGAGGACCTCTGGCGATTTGGGTTTCGAGCTGGGACGGATTTTTCAAGTGGCATTGGCCAATGCAGGACATCGGGAGTTTAACCGTCCGGGTGCATGGAACGATCCGGACTATATCCAGATCGGGCACATTGGCAGTGCCTTCGGGATGGGTGAGCCGCGTCCGTGTCCGTTGTCGCCGGGTGAGCAATATGCCTTCATGTCGCTCTGGTCCCTGATGGCGTGTCCTTTGTTTTACAGCGGCGACTTGGAGAGTCTGGATGCGTTTACCTTGAACGTGTTGTGTAATCCAGAGGTGATTGCCATCAATCAGGATGAACTGGGTGAGTGCGCTCGACCGGTGATGGTGGATGCGGAGGTTTTCTGGATGGTAAAGCGGATGGTGGATGGGTCGGTGGCCTTGGGTGTGTTTAATAGCGGAGATTTTGATGCCGAGGTGGCGGTGGACTTTGCCGATCTGGGGATTGCCGGGGCAAGGCGGGTGCGAGATGTGTGGCGTCAGCAGGATGTGATCCTGGGTGCGAGGTCGTATGCGGGCAAGGTGGGGCGTAGATCGGGTGTGTTGCTGCGGCTGAGCGGGACCACGGTGCGGTAGGGGGTGGGAGTCGGGGGGGATAGGGATTAGGCAAAAAGATGGCATGGGTTGATCTTTGACCTTTGATTGCTGACGGCGGAGTGTGGGGCATGCGTTTGCTGGTGTCCGGTTTGGGGCTGTGGGTTTTGCTGGCGTCCTTGTGTCTTTCTGGCGTGGTGGAGGCAGGGGCGGTGTCCTTGTTGGAGTTGGAGGGGAGGTTGGAGAGCAAGGACCCGGTGGTAGTGAGGGAGGCGGTTGGTGTGTTGAACGAGATGGGGTCGAGGGAGTCGTTGGATCTGCTACTGAGGGTGTTCACGAGAGTGGAAGGGGAGTGCAGGTTGGTTGTGGCGGAGGGGGTGCTGACTACTGGTTTTGTCTTATTGGAGCGGGGGGCGGGGAGGGTGGCGAGGAAGGGGTTTCATCAAGTGAGGAAGGCTCGGTTGTCTGACGCGATGACGGTGGAGGCAACGCGGGGTCTCATTCTGAGTGATCCGGGTTCGGGGACGCGTTTGTTAACCGGGCTGATACGGCATCGGGATCCGTTATATTACGGAGCGGGCATCGACTTGGCGGGGGAGCTTGAGGGGGACGGGGTCACGCGTGCGTTGGTGAAGTTGCTTCCGAAAGTGGGGATGCCGCAACAGGCGATGCTGGCGGAGGCTTTGGGTTGGAGGAGAGATCCGTTGGCGTTGCCGGCATTGCTGGACCTGGCGGTAGCGGGAGAGAGGAGGGTGCGGGTGCCGGCTTTACGTGCGGTTGCGCATTATCCGGAGAACCGCGCTGTGGATGTATTAATCCGGACTGCGATGGGTGGGGACGTGGAAATGCGCCAGGCTGCGGAGGATGGGATGGTGTCCATGCCTGCCGAGGCGAACACGATCTTGTCCGCCCAGTTGATTCATGCGGATGAGGCGAAGGTGTTGTGTGTGATCCGGGTGTTGGGTTTGCGGGGGGCGAGTGAGGTTCAGGGTGTTTTGATGCCCTATGTTTCGGATGAGAAGCTGGAGGTGCGGACTGCCGCGATCAGGGCGTTGGGTGCGTGCGCGACTTCGGGATCATGGACGACTTTGGTTGCCTGCCTGTTGCAGGCCGAACAGGAGCGGGAGCGCGAGGTGGCGCATGCAGCACTGGTGGATGCGATGGGACGTTTTGAAGACAAGAGCATTTGTGTGGGGGCGTTGGCGACCGCACTGCCGTCGGCACCGGAGCCGACGCGGTCGCTGGTGATTGATTTGCTGGGGCGGGCGGGTGATCCGAAAGTGATCCCTGCGTTGTTGCCTTATGTGACACCGGATACGCCGGAGCCGACGCGCGGGAATGCGCTTCGCGCTTTGCGCTTGGCGCGGGAGGAGGGGCGAAGCGGTGAGCGGTAAGAGGTAAGCGGTAAGGGGGAAGCGCTGAGACCATGAATGTGGTCCAGAGGGATAGCCGCATGAACCTGCCTTACGTGAATGATGGTGCTGAGGGCGGAGGGGGGGTGGTTTGGGTGATTTGCGTTG
>JBMTVN010000501.1:0-2885 GCA_049451415.1 Limisphaerales bacterium
CGCGACTCCGGGGTTCTTCAGGCCGAGGGCTCCTCCCCAGGCGTAGACCTGCGGCGAGGTGATGTTCCACGAGATCTCGCGGACGACCCAAGGAGAGTGTCCGCCGAAGTCATCAGCGAAGGCCGCGGCAAGATACTCAAAGCAGGCTTGGTCATGGTCGGTGGCAAAGGAGGCGCTGTAGAGGAACACGATGGGTTGATGGTCGATCATGGCCCAGTGTTTGGGAGGCACGAGGGAGAAGAAGTCGCGGATGCTCTCGTAGAACCACTGTCGACCGTAAGGGGTTGTCAGGTCGACATGGGTGTTGGCGTGGTTGTACTGGAGTGTTGAGGTGTCGTAGAACAGACCGATACGCGGCGGGTGGCGACCGGCCTGAAGGAGCCGTTCCCGGGCGGCAACGAGCGGGGGGATGCCGGCATAGCTCCAAGGCTGGCTGGTGATTGGCCGGCCTGGCAGACGTTGGGAAGGCTCACCCCAGTAGACGGGCAGCACGACGTCGATACCGGCGTCTTCCATGTCACTGAGTTCCCGGGCATGCCAGTCCACGGACCGGTAGCTGAAGTCCTCGGTGCTGGCGGGATGATCTGTGAGTGCGTCTGAGCCGTCGGCATTCAGGAGGTGGGCGCCGGTGGGTTTGTCGTACCAGTAGAAGTACGGGGTTGTGACGAGCCGATTAGTCGGATTGTAGGTGGAGGCATCGGCGAAGTGTTCAGGCCGGAGGTGGACGTAGGGTCCGAGGGGCGGATTGATTTCCTGGGCGTGGAGGGCTGGCGGGAAGCAGGGTAGCAGGAGCATGGCCAGGAGGTGCGGCCATGAGATGGGGGAAGGAAAAGGACTTTTCCCGGAATAGAACATGGCAAATTAGAGTTGTATATACCCTGGACGGAAGTTACACCTCCTAAGTCCCCCGAGAAAGGTCCAATCATGCGAACTTCCTATTCCTGCGTTGCGGCCGTTGCGTTTGGCCTTCACATCTCCCTCCTCGCCCAGACCGGGCCGTTTGATCCCGAGGCGTGGCCGCCCACGATCGACACCACCAAGCTGGTGGATTACGTGGTCACGGACGCCGGGCTGGAGGCCCCGGATCCGAACTGGTTCAAGGACGGCCTGATCATCTTATCGGGCGGGGATCAGGTGACCCAAAACGTGGTGATCGGCGGGCATACCGGCAAGAAGGTTGTTGGCAATTTTCTCAACGTGGCGGACCGCTTTTTTGAGGAATGGGCGGACGACGAGTTTATTGATGTTTTGGTTCAGGTCTATGGGAACGAGGCGTTGTTGAGTGCCCAGGGTGAGGCGCGGGACTACACCTTCCTGACGGGGGTGTTGCCCAACCTGAACTGGCCTGTGGGCGGGCAGATTCCGCCGGAGGCGAACAACAAGAAGTGGAACTGGGTGTTATTCCGGGTGGCCAACGAACTGCGCCCCTCGGGTGACAGCCGATATGTCGGGTCGGTTCCGGCCGGGTCGCAGGGAAATACGATTTATGGTGGTGTGAATGGAGGGACCATCCGGTTCGAGGGGGTTCCGGGATTGATCGTCCGTTGCGTTGCATTCGGCGAACAGGGAGCTTTTGGGGAACCCGAACAGATCAACCAGTTTACCACGGCGGAACAGTGTGCTCCTGAGCCGCTCACCAACCTGGCGGGCATCGATATCGCGGCCCAAACGGCGGATCACATGGTGGTCATCGATACCGGCGACCAGACCGTATCGTATCTGGATGGCGTGGGGCCGGTGGGGGATCAACGCCGCGCCGTGGTGGCGAACAATGCATCGAACTTCCTGAACTTCGGGATTACCGATGATTACTTGGGCAAGGCCTGCAACGATCCGCGCACGGTGAAAGTGTGCGTGGACTTCTATGACGATCCGGCATTTGCCGGGCTGGGAGTTTCTTTTGGGCCTGAGGCCTTTGCGACGGACGATCTCGGGGGGACGGATGTAGTTGCAGCGGAGCGCCGCCAGGTGCTGCAGGGAACCGGACAATGGATACGTCGGTCATGGGTGATAGCGGACGTGAGCCTGAAGGGGGTGAACGCGGGCATTTACACTGCGGGGCCGCGGTTGATCTCGGCGAACGCACCTGTGGCGGTCTCGCGCATGGAGCTGGCAGTGTTACGGACGGGAGACCATCCCCTGGCGGGGCTGGATCCGTTGGAGGATTGTTATGCGGATCCTGCGATTTGCGAGGAAGTCTACGGCAGCTATGCCGAGCTGGATCTGGCATCGGGGCTGCGGGTAGGCCTGGATGTAGGCACCAGCAGCGGCGACCAGGAGATGATTCAGGAAGAGGCTGGACCTGCGGGGGATCGTCGCATGGCGGTGCGTCCGGCGCGGGACGATGGCACGCCGGGGTTCACCCATCAGTATTTGAACTTTGCGATTCTGGAGGAAGCGCTGGGACCGAGTTCGCAACCACCGGCGCACCTGGCGATCTGTGTGACGTATTATGACGATCCTGCGCTGGTGGGGGCTCGATTCAAGCCGGAGGTGTACCGGACGGAGTTGGGAGGCATGGACAGCCTCGGGTTTACCCCGGACAGCGCGTGGATCACCGTGACGGGGTCCGATGCGTGGCGGACGGCCTATTGGGAGATTGAGAACATCAAATTCCTGGGGGTGAACCAGGCACCCCAGGCCGCGGCGCGCTTTTCGCTGAGTGACAAGATCTTCTTCACCTCGGTGCGTTATGCAGTGATCCGTCCGTGCGGCCCCCAGGCCGGGGTTAACCTGCTGGAAGCGTGCAAGCCGTTGGACATCCAGCTGGAGTTCGCCTTTGATCCGGTTGCGGGCCTGCGTTTGTCGTGGCCAATCGGAAGTGGGGGCGGGGTTGTCCAGGAGACAGCAGACCTCGCCACTGGCGAATGGTCGGCGGTAGTCGA
>JBMTVN010000502.1:0-2883 GCA_049451415.1 Limisphaerales bacterium
TTTTTGGTGCCGGCGATGGGGAGTCACGGGGGGGCGACGGCTGAGGGGCAGTTGGGTTTATTGGCGGACTACGGGGTGACTGAGGCTTCGATGGGGGTGGCGATGGATGGGCGGATGGAGACGGAGGTGTTGGGGGTGACGGCGGACGGGGTGGAGGTGCATGCGGCGAGGTCGGTGGTGGAGGCGGACGCGGTGTTGATTTTGAACCGGGTGAAGCCGCACACGGATTTTGGCGGCGCGATAGGCAGTGGGTTATTGAAGATGCTGGTGGTTGGGGTCGGGAAGCATGCAGGAGCCCTGGCGTTTCATCGGGCTGCGCAGCGGTTGGGGTATGAGCCGGCTTTGCGGACGATGTCGGAAGTGGCGTTTGGCTTCTGGGGCAAGCGGTTATTGGGCGGGTTGGCCGTGATTGAGGATGCGCGGCATCGGTTGGCGCGTCTGGAGGTGGTGCGGGGGGAGGCGCTATCACGGGCGGAGGAGCGCTTGGCGGCGGAGGCTGCGCGGCACATGCCGCGATTGCCGCTGGAGGATATAGATTTGCTGATTGTGGATCGGATTGGGAAGAACATCAGTGGTACGGGGATGGATCCGAATGTGATCGGGCGGATGATTCACGGGTATTCGTTGATTGAGTCCGAGCTGCCGCAGCATCCGCGGATTCGCCGGATTTTCGTGCGGGGGTTGAGTGCGGAGAGTCACGGGAATGCCATTGGGATTGGGATGGCGGATTTTACGACGCGCGAGTTGGAGGCTGCGATGAAGCGGGATGTCACCTATTTGAATTCGCTGACGGCGTTGTCGTTGCAAGGGGCGAAGCTGCCGATTGTGATGGAGAGCGACCGGATGGCGGTGGCGGCGGCGTTATCGAGTCTGGGTTTGGCGGATACACGAACGGCGAGGGTGGTGCGGATTCAGGACACGCTGTCACTGGAGGAGATGTGGGTGTCGGAGCCGTGTTTGGAGGAGTTACGGAGTCGTGAGGGGGTTGAGGTGGCGGGGGCGATGGAACTTGCCCACCATCTCCACCTGACGGATGCCCCGCTTCTCCAGCGATCGAAAGAAGGAGATCGAGCGCTCGAAATAGAACTCCTCAGCCTCGGCCAGGTCCACCGGGATGGCGGGGGAGCTGGAGGAGATGGGGTTCTGACGCGTGCCTGCGGAGCGCGGGGAGAGGGTGGTGAGTCCCGGGTGCCTCGGTGCTGTTCTGAAGCACAGAGACTCTGTCGGGTGCGGGGATTGGCTAGGAGAGGATACCGTGGACGACGTGGGCGGGTTCGACGCCGGTGAGTTTCATATCGAGTCCCTGGTGTCGGTAGGTGAGGCGTTGGTGATTGATACCGAGGAGGTGGAGCATGGTGGCGTGGAGGTCACGGACGTGGACGATATTGTCGACCGCGTGGTAGCCGAGTTCGTCGGTTGCGCCGTAGGTGGTGCCCGCTTGGACGCCGCCGCCGGCGAGCCACATGGAGAAGCCTTTGATATGGTGGTCGCGGCCTTTGCCGCCTTTTTCCTGGGACATGGGAGTGCGGCCGAATTCTCCGCCCCAGATGATGAGTGTGTCGTCGAGGAGGCCGCGTTGTTTGAGGTCGGTGAGGAGGGCCCAGGTGGGTTTATCGGTGAGTGGGCAGCAGACGTTCATGTATTTGACGAGGTCGCCGTGGTGGTCCCATCCGCGGTGGTAGAGGTGGATGAAGCGGACGCCTTTTTCGGCGAGGCGGCGGGCGAGGAGGCAATTGGAGGCGTAGGAGCCGTCGCCGGGTTGGGCTCCGTACATATCGAGGACGTGTTGGGGTTCGTTGCTGAAGTCCATCAGGTCGGGGACGGACATTTGCATTTGGAAGGCCATTTCGTAGGCGGCAATCCGGGTTTCGATTTCCGGGTTATGGACGGAGAGGTTCCGGTGGGCGTCGAGTTGCTGGATGGTTTGGACGAGTTGTTGTTGTTGTTGTTGTGGGAGGCCTTTGGGGTTGTGGACATAGTGGACGGGGTCACCGGAGCCATTGAACTCGACGCCCTGGAAGCGGCTGGGGAGGAAGCCAGCGGACCATTGGCGGGAGGCGATGGGTTGGGGGTTACGTCCGCCCTGGCTGGTTAGGACGACAAAGCCGGGGAGGTTTTGGGATTCGGAGCCGAGGCCGTAGGTGATCCAAGCGCCCATGGAGGGGCGGCCGCTGATGGCGGTGCCTGTATTCATGAACGTGTGGGCGGGGTCATGGTTGATTTGTTCCGTGACCATGGAGCGGACGATGCAGATGTCATCGGCCATTTTGGCGTGGTAGGGGAGGAAGTCTGAAATTTCCTGGCCGTTTTTGCCGTAGCGGCTGAAGGAGGTCATGGGGCCTTGGGCTTTGAGCGTTTGGCCTTGGAGTTGGGCGATGGGTTGGCCGTCGGTGAGGGAGGAGGGGAAGGGGTGTCCGTCGAGCTGGGCGAGTTTGGGTTTATAGTCGAACGTTTCGAGGTGGGAGGGACCTCCGGCCATGCAGAGGAAGATGACGCGTTTGACGCGGGGTGTGTGGTGGGGGGTAATTGGGGCGGGTTGGGCGGCGGCTTTGGGGAGGAGGGAGGAGAGGGCGAGGGATCCGAGGCCGAGGCTGGTTTGGGAGAGGAAGGTACGTCGGTTGAGGTGGTGGGGGAGCATGGTGGGGTTAGTTTCTGGAGTAGGTTTCGTTGAGGTTGAGGATGGCGCGGGCGATTTGGGTCCAGGCCGCGAGTTCGGTGGCGGGCCACTGGGTGGGGGTGGGGGAGATTCCGGTTTGGAGGAGTTGAGTGGCGTTGGTTGGGGTTTGGGTAAAGGACTGGGATTGGGACTGGTGGAGGTGGGTGAGGAGTTGGAGTTCAGTGGGGTCGGGTTGGCGGTCGTCGTGGTCCCATCACTCAAGTCGA
>JBMTVN010000503.1:0-2882 GCA_049451415.1 Limisphaerales bacterium
GGATAACGGTCCCGCGTTGTTCCGCCAGTTCTTCGGGGGTTGATTTCCGGGGGCTGGTTTCTGCTCAGGGGAAGAGTCGGTCGATGACTCCGCTTTTGATTTTGATGGCTGAGCCGACGATGGCCATGAGGACGGCGAGGAGGAGGACGGCGTTGAAGGCGAGTCTCCGTTTTCCTTTGCCGACGGCGTTGCCGAGGTAGCTGCGTTTATTATTGAGGATGAAGAAGGCGACATAGGCGATGGGCAGCATGGTGAAGGCGATGGCGGAGGCGAGGACGGGGAGCCAGATGGGGCTTTTGATCATGACACCGAGAACGCCGATGGCCGGTACCAGAGTGAACAGCCGGTAGCGTTTCGGCGTATATTCGAGGCCGAACATTTCGCAGACAGTGAATCCGCAGCAGACCATGTGGGCGCTGATGGCGCCACAGGCCATGCCGGCGAAGCCGAGGTCGAAGACGATGCGGCCGACGGAGCTTCCGAGGACACCGCTGAGGGCTTGGGCTGCCTGGATGGGTTTGAAGGTGCTGGGGGAGGGATCGCCGGCGAGGACAGTCCCGAAGCCGGCGGCGGAGTCATGCACCGTGCTCGCCATCCCGATGATGATGAGCGAGGTGAGGATGACGTAGGGGACGAAGAGGGACATGACGAGGTCGAAGCGGGCGAGTCCCTTGTGGTGGGGGCCCCAGCCCTTGGCGAGGATGGAGTAGGGGTAGAGGAAGGTCATGTTGATGCCCACGGCGGCGCCGATGGCTCCGAGAATGGTGGTGAGGGAGCCGGTGTTTTGAGGTATGGCGAACCGGGTGAAGCCTTCGGCGATGCCTGCGAGGCTGACTTGTGAGCGGAGGAGTTGGGCGATGACGACGATGAGGAAGGCGAGCATGACGAGCCGGATGGTCCAGCGGAGGAAGGTTTCGTAGATTCGGATTCCGGTGGGTTTGGAGCCGTAGTTCCAGGTGAGGGCGATATTGATGCCGAGGATGAGGAAGCCGCCTCCGAAGCGGACCAGGGTTTCGACCGGTTTACTGAGGGCGGCTTGGGGGTTGGCGGGATCGATCCCGGCCGCGACATCGGCGAGGTCCTTTACTGCGCCGCCGAGCAAGGCGTATTGGCCGAAGTGCCAGATGACCGTGGAGACCACGGTGGCCAGCGCCCAGAGGAAGGCCACCGAGGGGTGGAGTTCACGTTGGACGACGAGGTAGGCACGTTCGCCGCGGGTGAGTGTGATGTTGGCGAGGGCGGACATCATGAACACGCCCAGCAGCATGGCGATGGGTTGGACCCAGAGGAGTTGATAGCCATAGAAGGCGCCTGCCACGACGGAGGCTGCGGCGCTACCGGCGCCGAGAGTCATGGCGCTTTGCATCCATGCAGGGCCGGTCAGTTTGAAATAGCCGCGAATCCGGCCGGGCCAGGGAGTGTGATCGAGTTGCTGCAGGAGCTGTTCTTCACGCTGGATTTTATCCGGGTCCCATTTCTGGGTCATGGGCAGTCCGGATGCTTTGGAATCCTGTGGCTGGGGCATGGCGTGGATGATCCGGCTGGTTGGAATGGTGGGCAACCAAAAAGGTGTTGTGCCGGGCGGGAAGCGCAGAGCGCTGAGGGCTGCCGTGATCGGGGACATTCTATGGGGGTATAGGTTGACACGAAGACGCTCCGCGTTAGCTTCATGGACTGCATGTTGAGAGCCTTTGACAGTGTGCCGCGTACGCGGATTGTGTATGGGCCCGGGGTGGTTGCCAGGGCCGGGGAATTGGTGGCCGAGCTGGGGGGGCGTCGGGTGTTGTTAGTCACCGACAAGGGTTTGGTGGCGGCGGGTCATGCTGAGCGGGTGGAGCGGTATTTGGCGGAGGCTGGGCTTGTTGTGGGGTGTTTTGATGGGGCTCAGGAGAATCCGACCACGGTTTGTGTGGACGGATGTTTGGCGGTGGCTCGGGAGTTTGGTGCGGAGGTGATTGTGGGGTTGGGTGGGGGGAGTGCGATGGACACGGCGAAGGGCTGCAATTTCCTGTTTAGCAACGGGGGGCAGATGAGGGACTACTGGGGGGTGGGAAAGGCGAGCAAGCCGATGTTGCCATTTGTGGCGATTCCGACGACTGCGGGGACGGGGAGTGAGTGTCAGTGTGCGGCGTTGATTGCTGATGAGGTGACGCACCAGAAGATGGCGTGTCTGGATCCGAAGGTGGCGGCGAGGGTGGCGATATTGGATCCGGAGCTGACCTTGTCCCAACCTGCGAAGGTGACGGCGCACACGGGGATTGATGCGATTGCGCATGCGCTGGAGACGGGGGTGACATCGAAGCGGAATGCGTTGTCCTTGATGTATGCGCACCGGGCCTTCCAGTATCTGGTGCCGGGGTTTCCTCGTGTGATGGCGGATCCGGCGGATTTGGAGGCACGGGGCCAGATGCTGTTGGGGGCGGCGATGGCAGGCCTGGCGATTGAGGGCAGCATGTTGGGGGCGGCGCATTCGGCGGCCAATCCCTTGACTGCGCGGCATGGTTTGCCGCATGGCGAGGCGGTGGGGATGATGTTGCCGGCGGTGATCCGGTTTAACGCGATGGATCCGGGGGCGAAGCTGGCGTATGCGGAGTTGGCATCTGCGCCTGAGATTGCCTGTGTGAGCGAGGGGTTGGACCGGGCGGTGGATGCGTTGGTGGCGCGGGTGGAGTATTTGCTCAACTGTGCCGGGCTGCCGCGGTCGCTGTCTGAGCGCGGTGTGGCGGAGGGTGACTTGGGGATACTGAGTGAGGAGGCTGCGGGGCAGTGGACGGCGCAGTTTAATCCGAGGCCGGTGGGGCCGGCTGATTTCAGGCAGCTGTATGCGGCGGCGCTTCGGCCACGGGGAGAGGGTGACGGGGGTGGTTTAGTTGGAGCGGGTT
>JBMTVN010000504.1:0-2818 GCA_049451415.1 Limisphaerales bacterium
CTATCGGTGGGTTCGGCATCCGTTGTATTTCAGTGTAGTGACCTCTTTGATGGGTTGGGGATTGATTTGGGCCAGCTGGACATCGTTGGCGGCATGTTTGGTGTTGGGGTTGTTTCTGGACGCGAAGGCCCGGAGGGAGGAGCGGTGGCTGGCGGAAGTGTATCCTGAGTATGGAGCTTACAGTCGCAGAGTGAAGCGGTTGTTCCCAGGCATTTACTAGCCGGGTGTGGCGGGTTGGTGTTGTTGAGTTTTGATGTATGGAACGGATTGTTACTGAAGTATTTATCATTTTGGGCCTGTTGGTCCTGAATGGGGTGTTTGCGATGACCGAGCTGGCGGTGGTATCGGCACGGCGGGCGAGGTTGAAGCAGATGGCGGACAGCGGGGATGCGGGTGCGCGTGTGGCGTTGGAGTTGGCGCTACAGCCGACGCGGTTTTTATCGACCGTGCAGGTGGGGATTACCTTGGTGGGGGTGTTGGCGGGGGCTTTTGGTGGAGCGACGTTGGCGGATGAGATTGCGGAGGGGTTGAGAAAAGTCGCGTTATTGGAGCCGTACGCGGCGGGATTGGGGATTGGGGTGGTGGTGTTGGGAATTACGTTTTTGTCGTTGGTCTTTGGCGAGCTTGTGCCGAAGCGGGTGGCCTTGAACAACCCGGAGGGAATTGCGCGATTCATGTCTCGTCCGATGAACCGGCTGGCGGCCTTTGCGGGGCCGGTGGTGCGGTTGTTATCGGGCAGCACTGAGTTGGTTCTGGGGTGGCTGGGGGTGCGGGCGAGGGGGGAGCCGAGGGTATCCAGGGACGAGGTGCGGGTCTTGTTGGAGGAGGGTTTGCAGCAGGGGGTTTTTGGGCGGGCGCAGACTGAGATGGTGGAGAGCGTGCTGGCCTTGGACCGGCTGCCGGTGCGAGAGATCATGACGCCGAGGCCCAAGATTATCTTTGTGAAGCTGGCGGACTCCCACGAGTCCGTGTGGCACAAGATTGTGGTGAGTGGGCACTCGAACTTTCCGGTCTATGACGGCAACCGGGACAACGTGGTGGGGATGGTGTCTGTGAAGGCGGTGTACGCGAATTTGGCGGCCGGGCTGGAGGTGTGTCTGGAGGACTTGATGACGAAACCGCAGGTTGTGCCGGCGACCCAGACCGTGACGCAGTTATTGGAGGTGTTTCGCAGGACCGGGCGTCATGTGGCGATGGTGGCGGATGAATTTGGGGGGATTGTCGGGATGGTGAGTCTTGTGGATATCCTGGAGGCGATTGCGGGGGATTTCCCGACGCAGGAGGAGCGGCTGCAGCCCAAGGCGCAGCGACGGCCGGACAACAGTTGGCTGGTGGACGGTTTGTTGGAGCTGGAGGAACTGGAGGAATCCATACCGAGTCTGCATTTGCCGCCGGCGGTTTCACGGGCCTACGACACGGTTGCGGGTTTTGTGGTGGCGCAGCTGGGGCGGGTGCCGGCGGAGGGTGATGTTCTGGATTGGGAAGGGCATCGGTTTGAGGTGATCGACATGGACCGACACCGGGTGGACAAGCTTTTGGTGACCTTGATCCCTGCTGTTCCGCAAGACTCGGGTGAGCCCGTTTAGGGGGATTGGATTCACGCGATCATTCTGCTTTTGGGGTGGCTGGTTGTTCGAGGGTGATGACGACGAGGAATGGTGCGTATTGATTTGGGAGCGAGCTAAAGTCGATTGTGCTCACGGCGGTATGGGGTTGGGGGTTAGTCCAGACGAGGTGAGAGAGTCCAACGGCGAGTCCGGCCGGGGAAAGTCCTTTCCAGCCTGTGTTGAGGTCAGGAATGGTTTCAGGGCCGTCCCATCGGTGGATTTCGTAGCCTTGGCGGAGTTGCAATACGTAGGCTTCGCCATTTTCCATGTGGATGTTGTAGTGGGCGATTTCGTGGCCGGGGGGCGCAACGTCCATTGCGGTTGCGTGGAGGAAGTGGATACATGAGCAGGGTTGGTGGAGGGGAATCGCGTTGACGTGATCCGGGTAGGCCAGCAGCCACGGTGCGGCGCAGGGTTTGGAGAGTTTGATGGCTCCGCGGATATCGTTGGTGATCTCATCCAAGACCTGCAGTCCTTGTGGGAGCAGATCGAGGTTATGCTGGTCGAACACGTTCCCGCGCCAATCGGTGTTGAGCTTGGCGTGGTAGTATGGGGACAGGTCGATACAGGAAGCGGGAGTGAGCAGGTCGCGACTGGGGACATCCAGGCTGTGGGCGGACTGGCGGCAGATCTCGGCCTTGACAGGGCCCTCTTGCTGATAGAGGAGGCTGGCTTGGTGGAGGAGAATTTGGCCCTGATCACGGAGGAGGAAGGGGTTGTAGTTGGCGGGCGGCTTCGGGGCGGACGAGTAGACTTTGAGAGCTTCCCCGGGTTGTTGGAGTAATTCGAGCAGATTGCCCCACTGGAGGAAGTAATCCGGTCGAATGGCCCAGGGACTTCCGGGTTGCAGCAGAGCGAGTGCGCCTGTGAGATCGCCGTTTTGCTGGAGGTAAGCGGCACGGGTGAGGATATAGCTTTCGCTGGTTGGTTTGAGAGCCATGGCACGTTGGGACATCCAGTCGGCTTCGAGGAGCCAACGGGGCTCCTTGCGCATGGCGTGGGCCTCGAGGAGGTCATGGGCAGCGAGGGCATAGAGCAGGCTGTGGTTGGGCCGGTGGTGACCTGCTTTTCCGTTGCGTTGGGAGCGGTTGGCGAGGAACTCCGTTAGCCATAGTGCGAGCGGACCGGTGAGCTGGCGGTTTGCGGCTTTGCGTTCAGGTGTCAGGAGCTGTGTTGACGGGTGGGTGATGAAGTCACCGTTGGGTGCACAG
>JBMTVN010000505.1:0-2866 GCA_049451415.1 Limisphaerales bacterium
CATCGTGCTCCGGGGCAGATAGCGCGGCTGCAGTCTGTTCAAGGCACGGTGGAGCTGCTCGATCACCATCCGGTGGTGGGCGCTGCGATGGACCTGGCGCAGCAGCATAATCGCCCTCCGCGCCAAAGTTGCCGGACATACTCCCCGCTTGATCGTCGTGGTCACAACACCCGTGCCCAAAGGTTTGGTCAGCAGCAGAAAGTCCCCGGGACGAGCAGACGCATTCGTGATGAGCCTCTTTGGGTGGACCAACCCCGTGACCGAAAGTCCATAAACCGGCTCGGGATTCTTGATGCTCTGTCCCCCCAACAAGGCGCACCCGGCCTCTTTCACCTTAGATTCTCCCCCCCGCAGGATGGATCGGATCACAGCGCTGGATACGGCCTCCTCCGGAATACCCAGGATGTTCATCGCCGTCAGCGGACGCCCCCCCAGGGCATAGACATCGGAGAGCGCATTAGTCGCAGCGATCTGGCCATAAATGTATGGGTCATCCACAATGGGAGTGAGAAAATCGACGGCCTGCACCAGCGCCTGCTTGGAATCGAGACGAAAAACGCCTGCATCGTCAGCGGTGTTGGAACCGACGATGACTCGAGGGTCACGAGGACCCGTTTGCCGGGGCAGGACCTGCCCCAGGGCCTTTTGGCCTAGTTTCGCAGCTCAACCAGCGCTGGAGGCCAGCGCAGTCAGCCGCAGTTTTTCAGTATGCTTCATTGGTGTTTGCCACCTACCCCCAACTTGAACCCGGCACAAGCCCGAGTTTGTTGGTCGGGCTGGCGGAGAGGGAGCGAATCGAACACTCCTCCCGACACAGAGTGCCGGGACAATATTTTTGAAGACCGCAGCGGACACCAGCCACGCATCACTCTCCACATCAGCACCCAAGTTTAGTTTTTTTGTATAAGGATCTTTACTCGCTGAGTCATTTACAACCTAGTTTCTACTATGCGTAATGTCGTTCGTGTGTTGGCACTCGCCACAGGTCTAATCCTGTGCTTATTCAGAACCCAGATTGCCCTGGCTCAAACAGTGACGACCGAGATTCCCGTCACCACAAACAGTTGGGAGCTAGCCAACCTCCAGATCGTCGACAAGGACGTGAACGGATTTGTCGTCAACGCCAATGACCTTTACGTAAAGTCCATCATGGCCAGCTTCCCCGAGATTACGGGCCTGAGCGATATCATCGGCAAAACAGACTACGACTTCTATCCACAGGAACTCGCAGATCAATTCAGGGCTGACGATGCCGCCGTCATCGCCGCCGGGGAGCGTTGGGAAAACATCGAGGTGAACCAGCCCATCGGCGGTGAAGCCTCCTACGTGTATGTCAGCAAAACACCCATTCGCGACGACCAAAACCTGATCTACGCCCTGCGCATCCAATTCTACCAAATACCCATGCCCGGCCAGACGGTCATCCCAACACCCGGCAGCGCTTGGGAGGAATCGGAAGTTATCATCATCGACAAGGACACCAATAGCGTCTTTATCAACGCTAACCCTGCCTTCATCGCCACCCTGACGCCAAGTTTCCCGGAAATTCAGTCGTTCACCAACCTCATTGGCCGCGATGACTACTATTTCTACCCACCCGAAATGGCCGAAAAATTCCGTGCCGACGACCGGCAGGTCCTGGAATCTGGCATTCCACTCATGGTCTTTGAGGACAACCAACCGATCGGTGGCGCACGCACCTCGGCCCAAGTTTCGAAACGGCCCTTGCGCAAACCCGATGGAACCATCTACGGACTTCGCATCATTGCCTGGAGCCTCCCCGAAATCCAGGCCCACAGGGCAGACAATACTCTGGAGCTCACTTTTTCAAAATCGGCAGCCGCCTTTTTCTCCCTGGAACACACAACAGACATCCAACAGGGAGCAACTTGGCAGGAGCTACCCTTCAGCGTACTCGAAACCGGGGAATCCGTGTCGGTCCTTAGACCAGCGACCGAGGTAGGCGAGTTCTTCCGCCTCACCCATGTTGAGCCCGTCCCAACTGACTGGAACCCGGACCGCCCCATCACTCTCGTTGTGCCTTGGGCTGCGGGTGGCTCCACAGACCAACTCGCCCGGCTCCTCGCTGGAGTCCTCAGTCCTGGGATCGGACAGGAAATAATCGTGGTCAATCACCCAGGCAACTCCGGCGTGGACGGAACAACCGCTGTCCTGCACGCCCCCCATGACGGTTACACTTGGCTGGCGGGCGCGGCAGCCGACCTCGGACTCTACCAGACACTCGGCCTGTCACAGACAAAACTAGAGGACTGGACTCCATTCCTGCCAATCAGCCTTCCTCAGGTATATGCCGTGGGATCACAATCTCCCTACCAGAACTTTGACCAGCTGATGGCCGGATTCCGTGACCGTCCGGGTGAATTGCGTGTCGGCAGCGCCGGCCTCTCCTCCGCTGGCCGAATCGCCATCGAACTACTACGCCAAAAGACCGGAATTGAGTTCATTGATGTCTTCTACAATGGAGGCATCGAAGTGGCAGCCGCCTGCGCTGCAGGTGAAATCGATGTCATGGCCCAGGCAATAACCGATGGTGTCGAATTGATGCGCTCCGGCCAGATCCGGCCTCTTGCAACCCTCGCGGACACGCAGCTCGAGATTGAAGGCCTGGATCAACCCATCCTTCCAGTCAACCAGTGGATTCCAGAGCTCTCTGCCACCGGCAACTATTTCGGGATCTTCCTGACTCAAAGCACTCCCTCAAATGTCGTGAATGCAGTACAGGAAGTCTGGGATACCTTAGTGCCTGACTCGCTGCTTATCGAGGAATACGCTCGCACCAACGGAGCCTCCTTTAACCCGGTCAGTGCCGCATCTGCACAAGCTGCCACAGCCGGCTACATCCAAG
>JBMTVN010000506.1:0-2857 GCA_049451415.1 Limisphaerales bacterium
GCTTTTTGCCCATGGTGGTATCGCCGGCGCCTTCTTTGCCGTGGCATTTGGCGCAGTGTTTGGCCCAGTTTTCCTTGGCATCAGCGGACACATTGCTGGTGAGGCTGAAGAAGGCGATTGCGATAGCTAGAGTGAGGATTTTGTTCATAGCGAATTCCTGATTTTCGGGGTGTGAGTCATCTGGCCGAGGCCTTGAGGGTATTAGAGCGGAGGGGGAGGGGGTGGGGGCTAGGCCTTGTTTGGTCAAAGATGGGCCAATATTGGCTTTGGTCGGGAAGTGGGCAGGCATTTTGTGTCTCGTGGTCGCGTGCTGCAGGGAGAGAGGAGGGGGGAGAGCCTGGGGGTAGAAAAAGCCCCATCCCGGGCAGGGATGGGGCTGGTGCCTTCTAGTTGTTTAGGAGGGGGTTATTTCTTGAAGGAGCGGACGAGTTTGACGAGTTCTTTGATTTCGTCATCGGAGAGGGTGCTGGCGAAGCCTTTCATGAGGGTTTTGCTGCCCTGCTTTTTGCCTTCCTTGGTGATTTTGAGGGCTTCTTCGTCGGTGAATTTCTTTTGTTCTTCGGCTTTGGTGTAGTCTTTGATTTTGAGCTTTTTGCCCATGGTGGTATCGCCGGCGCCTTCTTTGCCGTGGCATTTGGCGCAATGCTTGGCCCAATTTTCCTTGGCATCGGCCGAGACATTGGTGGTGAGGGCGACGAGGGCCACTGCGGCGACTAGGGTGAGGATCTTTTTCATAGCAAATGAGTTTGGTGAGCTTGAACTACTCTACTCGCGGGTTAGACGATGCAAGTCAATGGGGAATTCAGTGTCTTGCTTAAGCGTAACTAAAGTTTTCGAAGCTCTACTAATCCTCATTCGGTGGAATTATCCTTCGGGCTGGTTATTTCGGAGGCTTTTTGGCAGGCGAGCGCGAGTGTTTCGAGTTGTTGGAGAAAGGCGTCGCGATTTTTGGCGGGCAGGTGTTGGAGCATATCTTCCTGAAGTTGGAGGGCGATACGGCGGAGTTCTTCGAATTTTGACTGGCCTTTTTCGGTGAGTTGGAGCCGGCGGGCGCGGCGGTCGTTGGGGTCGGTTGAGCGGACGAGGAGTTTTTGGTTTTCCATGCGGCGGACGAGAGAAGCGATCGTATTGGCGTCGCTACTCATGGCGCGGGTGAGTTGGGCTTGGGAGAGGCCTGTGGGGTGGAGTTCGTGGAGGTTGCGGAGGACCGTGTATTGGTCCGGGGTGCAGCGGGTATGGGAGATTCGGCGGCGGAAGGCTTGGTTGAGGCCGTACCAGGCGCGTCGGAGGAGGATGGGCAGGCGGCGTTGGGGTTCGGGTGGAGTGGGGTGTTTCGGGGGCATTTCAGAATAATTTAATACGTGTAAGTAGTATTTCTGTTGCAATGGGTCAAGTCATGGCGAATATTGCGCGCTGTAATTGGCGACAGATGTCCGGGTTTGGATAGTGTTGCGGTATTTAGAGCTTATGAGCATTCAACGGTTGAGAATTTGGTTAGGGGCTGCTGCTTGTGTGGTGGCTGCTGCGGGTTGTTTGGAGGCTGGGGTGGCGGGGTGGTTGAGTTGGCGGGGGCCGGAGCAGAGTGGGGTATCGCGGGAGCGGGGTTTACCTGAGCGGATTGGGTCGGTGGAGGAGGCGTTATGGACTGCGGAGTTTCCCGGGGGATCGACGCCGGTGATTGCGGATGGCCGGTTGTATGTGGTTGGGCATTTGGGGGGTGACGAGGGGGAGTTGCAGGAGGGGTTGGGTTGTTTTGATGCCGGGACGGGGGAGTTATTGTGGCGGCGCATGTATAGTGATTTTCTCAGCGACATCATTTACATGCGGTATGCGACCTCGAATCCGGCGGTGGATCCGGAGACGGGGAATGTGTATCTGCAGGGGAGCCAGGGGTTGTTGACGGGATTTACGCGGGACGGGGAGGAGTTGTGGCAGCATTCCATGATGGAGCAGTTTGGGCGTTTGACCTTTCCGAACGGGCGGACGGCTACACCGGTGGTGGATGGGGATTTAGTGATTACGCGGGGGATTACGGCGAACTGGGGTGCGGAGGGGCCGGGGCGGGATCGGTTTTATGCTTTCGACAAGCGGACGGGTGAGCTGGTGTGGTCGTGCAGTCCGGGGGGTGGGCCGAAGGACAGTTCGTATTCTTATCCTTGGGTGGGGTGGATTGGGGACAAGAGGGTGATGGTGGCGACGTTGGGGGACGGGAGCGTGGCGGGCTTTAATGTGTTGACGGGTGAGCCGTTGTGGCAGGTGCAGTTGGGTAAGGCGGGTATCAATGCGGCGGTGCTGGTAGTGGAGGGGAAGACATGTATTGCGATTTATGGCACCCCTTATGAGCCGGGACAGATGGTGGCGTTTCGGATTCCGGAGATGTTGGCTGGGGTGAAGACGCCGGTTTTGGCGACGCGTGAGGAGATGGAGGTATGGAGCAACGATATCTCGACATCGACGAGTTCCCCGATTTTGGTGGATGGGATGGTGTATGTGGTGGCGGAGAAGGGGGATTTGTGTGCGGTGGATGCGGCTACGGGGGAGATACGATGGACTGTGAAGCTGGGGATTGAGCAGCGGAACAGTTGTCCGTTATTTGCGGACGGGCGGTTATACGTGCCTATTCTGGATGATCCTGCGGGCAAAGGTGAGGCTGGGGGAGAGGCGGGGACGAAGGGGGCGTTTTACATCATTGAGCCAGGGGCCGATGCGGGGCGGATACTGACGCACTTGGAAGTGGACGGGCGGTGTTTTGGGAGTCCTTCGGCCTACAACGGCAAGTTGTATTTGCAGACGAAGAGCCGGTTGTATTGTTTTGGCAAGGTGGGTGACAACGTAGCGGGGCTGGCGAAGGTTACCG
>JBMTVN010000507.1:0-2855 GCA_049451415.1 Limisphaerales bacterium
TGCCACCCACCCCCTCCCTACCTCCACTTCCCACTCGTTCCCTCTCTTACCACCTCAGCCCCAACTGAACAAAACCCGTCCCACGAATGCAGACCAGAACCACGGTGTTCCATCCCGTTGGGACCATGCACCCAAAACCGAACTCCTCCCTCGGGAACCTACCCCAGTATCCCCCAACCCTCCGCCGAGGCAGCGCATCAAAAAGCCCAAAAATGACCACAAAAGCACCACCCCCCAAACTGGTAACCTTTATGCTAATCCAACTTCTGTGCATCGTTCATTACCAAGCGTAGCCGCTGGCTGGAACCCCTAAGGGTCGACTGCGCTGGCCTCACGAACGATGCCATCAGTAAACCTCCGACAGGTCTTCCCCCGCTCCTCCACCCTGTCGGAGGTCCTCCCATCTCCGATCTTCCATCTTCCACATCCGATATCCCAAATCCCATCTCCCACCCCCACCACTCGCCGTCACACCACGCTTCCCTCCCGGTAATACACCCCACGGAAGAGCACCATACCCGTGAAGCAAGGTGGAGGAGCCCCGCTCACGGCAAAGGATAACCCGTGGGATCCCCCCACAAATACAGGAGAACTACAATGCACAGAACCCCCTGCGCTCCAGCTCGCAGCCACGCCAGGCCTCGCCTCCTCACACTAACCATCAGCCTCACCCTGCTCACAGCCATGCCCTCTCACGCCGCCGGCTCCCCCGGCGGCTCCGGAGGAGGCTCCGGAGGCCGCCCCTCCGGTGAACTCGCAGGCAATAACCTCTCCTTCCCCGTCGTCTGGGCCGAAGGCATCGCAAAACCCCTCCCCGGAACCCCGGGACAGGAACCAAGCCTCAATGGCGCATGGATGTGGTGGTGGGGCACCGAAGAGAGTGATCCCAATGTCGTCCCCCTCAGCGCCTGGCCCGACCCCGATAACCCCGGCTACAAGGATGATGGCATTCCGCTCTCCTGGATCGGCATGCCCATCCCGCTCCATGATGCCAACCTGGTTTCAGCCTTCATCCAAAAAGACCCCGCTAATGTATGGCAGGCCGAAACCCTCATACCCGAAAGCACCCACGCCAATCCCATGGTAGTGGATTGGATCGATTGGGGTGACAACCTCGAATCCGTCAACTGGTACACCCGATCCCAAGTCCGCACAGAAGTCGTACTGTTCGCCGAAAACAAAGACTGGATCGCCGATAACCCCGCAACCCACTGGAAAGAATACGAGATGCGCCACGTCAGCGGCTGGGGTATCGATGAAGTACACGGCCTCGCCTGTGACCCGGCTTTCGATAACCAAGGCTACCCCGGCCACCACGCTTACCGACTGGGCCCCGGCAACCTCGCCACCGTCTATTCCTGCTGTGCACGTCTCACCATCCAAAAACTCCTCGCCCCGCGCGGATCCCAGGAACTCACGGAACTGGTCTGGATCCCTAAACTCGGATGGACCGGATCCACTATCAACCCGCCCGTCTTCAATATGGCGGTCTACGAAGGTGGCGATGGCCCCGGATATTACTCCGCAGAGATTAATGTCAAAGGCCGCGTCATCTATGGCTACACCTGGAATGTCCGTAACCTCCATGACCCCACCGGCAACACCGCAGCGGGAGATTACCGCATCACGTTCAGCTTCGATGCCAATGCCGACGGCACCCCCCTCAATACCGCATTCTGGCCGGGACAAACCCAAATCGCCCAGTCAGCAGATGAAGCCGAAACCAAAGAAGACTCGGGAGCAAGCCCAGCCGGAGGCGCCCAAGCCGTCATCGATTTCGAGAACAACCTCACCTACATCGACATCCGTATTCTGGAACGCTCCACCGGCAGCGGCGAAGGGGGTGGAAGCCGCAGAGGACGCAGAAAATAAACTCTCCCCACGGGTTTGGCCTCCTCCTGCTGGCTGGCTCCAGGACGCCGAACCCCTCGCAACACTGAGCCCGCGCTGACCATGGCCAGCGCGGGCTCAACACAACCCAAATCCAACCCCGGAAACCCCCCCTCCAAACTCTCAACCAAACGCAGCAACCAACTGCCTGATCTCTTCCTCCATGTCCCGTACCCCGGCCAACTCCTCCAGCAACGCCCGACGCAACTCCCGCATGGCCCGCCGCCGCGCCCGGCATGCCGCGGCACGCATCGCCCCACGCGAGCGCCGCCGCAGCATGGCGTGTGATCCGGACGCCGCCCAACACCCCTTCCCCTTTCCCGCCACCAAAAGCCTGTATGCAGACCAATCCCCCCCACGCGCCATCACCCGAAAGAGTAACGCCCGAGCTGAAACCCTCTCCAGCTCACGCTCCGGTGTCTCCTCCTCGATCAACGCCGAGTCCACCCCTTCCCACTCACCCGCATCATCCAAATACACCCACTCCACTCTCCCTCCCCGCTTCCAACAACGCATCCGCCGCTCCTCCTTGGCCGCATACCTCGAAAACAACATGTGCACATACGTCCCCACCCCACCTAATCTGGAATCATACCCCGCAAGTACACCCCCACGATGCAACTCAAGAAAAAAACCCTGCACCAAGTCACACCCATCCTCATGACCATGCCCCCGACTCCTCGCCCGACCATACAACGCCCGCCAGTGCTCCTCATAGACCCCCACCAACGACAAACCCAATCCACCACCATCACCACCTCCGCATCCCCCCCTGCATACCACACACCCACTCTGATCCCCCTCAACCATCCCACGCAAATAACGCCACCTCTTCACAACCGCCTCCTCCGTACATTCCTTCTCTGAGCCATATAACCCAGCATGACAGTGAATGCGTGAAACCCTCCCGAAAAGGGCAACCCAAACGCCCCCCACCAGCCTCTCCAAAAAGCCCAAGCCACCCC
>JBMTVN010000508.1:0-2853 GCA_049451415.1 Limisphaerales bacterium
CACCCTCAAAGTCAATAGCCTCAACCGCCGCATACGCCGCCTCACGCGCCGCCGGCAAACCCGCCCCCCAGGCCGTCACCCCCAAAACCCGTCCCCCACTCGTCACAACCTCCCCATCCGCAAACGCCGTTCCCGCATGAAAAACCTTCACGCCGGACCGCCCGGCAACCCGATCCAAGCCCCGAATCACTTTCCCCTTCTCATACCCCCCGGGATAACCTCCAGACGCCATCACGACACAAACCGCCGCATCCTCCGACCACTCCAGCTCCACCTGATTCAGGGTGCCCTCCACACAAGCCAGCAAGACCTCCACCAGATCGTTCTTCAACCGCGGCAAATAAACCTGCGTCTCCGGATCGCCAAAACGCGCATTGAACTCCAGCACCTTCGCCCCCCCCTCCGTCAACATCAGCCCCGGATACAACACCCCACGGAAATCAATCCCCTCAGCCTGACACCCCCGCAACCATGGCTCCAAAAGACTCCGCTCTAGTCCACGTAACTCTTCCTCCCCCAAAAACGGGGCCGGACTATACGTCCCCATACCCCCAGTGTTGGGCCCCTCATCCCCATCATACGCCGCCTTGTGATCCTGCGAAGTCGGGAATAACCGCACAGTCTTCCCGTCACTCAACGCATGCAGCGATACCTCCATCCCCACTAGTAACTCCTGAATCACCACCCGCTTGCCAGCCTCACCAAACTGCCCCCCAACCAGCATCGACTCAATCGCCGCATCCGCTTGCGCCATGTCATGGCAAATCAACACACCCTTCCCCAATGCCAAACCGTCCGCCTTCACCGCACACCGCCCACCTAACTCCGCCGCAAAACGCGATGCCAATGCCCTGTCCTCAAAAACACCCGCCCGCATCGTCGGAATCCCATGACGCTCCATGAAATCCTGTGAAAAACTCTTCGAAGACTCAAATCGCGCCGCCTTCTGGTTCGGCCCCCAAACCTTGAAGCCCGCCGCCTGAAACCGGTCCACCACCCCCATCGCCAAAGGATCGTCCGGCCCCACCACCGTCAAATCAGGCCGCTCCACCTCCGCAAACGCCAGCAACCCATCCAAATCCTTCGCCCCAATCGCCACACACTCGACCTCGCCCCCGTTTGCCGCCAACCGCTCCCCCGCAATCCCGGCATTCCCCGGAGCACACCACATCCGCGTCACATGCCTCGATTGCGCCAGCTTCCACACCAAAGCATGCTCACGACCACCAGATCCAATCACCAGCAATTTCATGGGACCGCGAATTCAATCAGGATTGCCTCCGCGGTGGAATACAAAACCCCCAGCAGCCAAAACAAAGGGGACAGCCTGCTCCCGCAGATACCCCGCCGCCCCACCCGGTCATGGCTGCACTTCAAGCTCAAATACGGTGGCACTGCACGGCGCAAGCCTCAAACCGGCACCCACGCCTTCCACCCCACCCTCCTCAATCCCTACCTTCATCTCCCCGTCCGGATCGTTAAAGGCCTGAGGATCCCCCCCCGCAATCCGCCACCACCACCCCGCCCCAGTCAAGGCCGCCCCCTCCACCTCCAACGGCAAAACCACCTCAGACATCCCCGGATTCACCACCCCAAGCGTCAACCGGCTCCTGTCCCCATTCCAGGCCGCCTGCACATCCACCAAACCCTCCACCGCCGTCTCCACCGGCTGTAGCCCAAAATGATCCCTATACATCTTCAACACCAAACCCGTCGTCTCAAATGCCGCATTCCTTCGACTCACTTTGATCGCCCCAATCACGTTCACGGTCTGCGCATAAAAAGCCGACTCAATAAACTCACTCTGCCGGGCAAACTCATGTAAGCCAGCCGCAATCCCCAGACCGTCCTTCAGAAAATACCGCGTGCCCAACTCCCCAAATGCATGCGGCCCATACCAATAGTTCCACTCGGTCATCGCAATCCGAATCCCCTTCTCCTTCAGTCCGGAAATCTCCCCCTGCGCCTGCTTCAAAAATTCCGCCTTCCGACGAATGTTGTCCGGGATCTGCCGCACATGCGCCGCCAACCCCGAACGCTCCTGACAATAAAAATGCTCCGCTATGTAATCCATGTGGTCAGAACAATTCTTCAATAACCCCATGCTCCAAGGCCCCGCATTACCCGAGGCAATGCAAATAATGTCCGGATCCACCTCCCGCATCTTGTCCACCACCCAGTTCTGCTTGATCTTGTAATGATCCAATTGCATGAACCCCAGCTGCCACTCACCCCACATCTCATTCCCCACCCCCCAATAACGCACGCCAAAGGGCTTCACCGACCCGTTCTTCGCCCGCTGCCGCCCATACAGGGTGTCCTTCGCCCCATTGCAACACTCCAGCTGCGCCGCCGCCGAATACGCATCCCCAAAACCCGTGTTCACGGTAATCCAGGGCTCCGTACCCACCAGCTCGCAAAACCGTACGAACTCCTGCATCCCAAAATCATTGTGCTCCACCCCCGTCCACGCAGGATTCGTCCGCGGCGGACGACGATCCCGATCCCCCACCCCGTCCCGCCAGTCATAACCGCTCACAAAATTGCCCCCGGGCCAACGGTAAATCGGCGCCCGCAACTCCCGCAACAAGGCCAAGGTGTCCGCACGCATGCCCTCCACATTGTCCGCCGGCATCAACGAAATCGTCCCCACCGCCACCTCGCCACCCGCTACCCTCAACGCCAACGAGGCCTTATCCGTCGTCCCACCCGCCCTGAACTCAAAGGTATACCGACGATACCGATCCCGCACCCTCCCCAACTCCACCACCGCACACCCACCATCCCCCTCACCCCAACGACACTCCACCTCAACACTCGACCGCCCCCCGCCCACCGACCTCAACCACACAT
>JBMTVN010000509.1:0-2849 GCA_049451415.1 Limisphaerales bacterium
GGCGGGCGAGGGTTGGAGGTGCGGGTGCGGTTATTGGGAGAGGGGAACGGGGTGATGTTTACCGGGGAGGGAAGCATTCCGGGGACGGAGTTGCCATCGACAGGCAGCGCGAAGAACGACGTGTATCGTTGGCTGGTGGAGCATTACTTGCGGAGCGGGAAGGCGAACCCGAGGAAGATGGGGTATTACCTGGACGCGGACTGGTTACGGAGCTGGCGGGCGGCGGCGGCGGTGAACCATACCTTGTCGAACCATGACTACGTGATTGCGCACCGGGGTGTGTTGTTTGATTTGAACGTGTGGGAGGACGAGGCGTGTGTGGATGATCCGGGGCAGCGGGAGGGGACGGACATGGAGAGCTTGAGGTACTTGTTGCGGGCGGCTTGGGAACGGTTGGAGGGGAAGGCGATGACCCATGTGGCGGGGTTTGTTCCCTGGGCATTCAAGTATACGACGCATCCCGGGGCTGGGGGGAAGCATGAGCCGGTGCCGACCGAGTGGCGGTATGCGGAGATCCTGAGTTGTTTCAACGCCTACATGGATGCCGACGCGTTGGGGTTGGGGGCGATGGCGAACGCGTCATTTTTTCAGCATTACCCTTTGAAGGAGAAGTATGAGCAGGTTGCCCTGGGGCCTAGCCGGGAGACCATGCGGGCGAGGGGCTTTCTGGACGGTGAGGGGCGGGTGGTATCCAGGCGGTATGTGGCGCATTACGTGGGGGACTACGATGCGGCGGCATGGTTGTATCAGCAATTGCCTGGGATGTGGGGGGATGCGGCACGGGGGACGACGCCGATGTCGTGGGCATTCAATCCGAATCTGGCGGAGCGGTTTCCGTTGGGGATGGCGTATGCGCGGGAGCAGGCCACGACCAACGACGTCTTTGTGGCGGGTGATTCCGGGGCGGGGTATTTGAATCCGGGCTATCTGGTGGGCGAACGCAAGTTCTCGGGGTTGCCTTCGGGTCTGGACGTCTGGGAGGAGCACTGTGCGCCGTTTTATCGCCAGTGGGATTTGGATGTGACGGGTTTCATCATTGACGGGTATGGGCCGGCGATGACGCCGGAGATCATGGATGCGTATGGGCGTTTTTCATCGGGCGGGATTGTCGCCCAGAAAGTGCCAATGCAGAGCCTGCACGGAGATCTCCCGGTGATGCGGATGCGTTATGATTTGCCGCATGAAGTGGCTGAGGCGGGCCGGGTATTGCGGGATTTGGCGCAGGGCGGAATGCCGCAGTTTGTGGTCGCGCGGTCGATCCTGAAGGCTCCGTCCTGGTATGCCGCAGTGGAGGCGGAGTTGCGGAACACCGGGTCGGGCGAGTATCAGGTGGTGGACCTGCGGACTTTGCTATGGTTGGTGCGGGAGTATGAGCATCAGCGGGTGACCACCCGGTAGAACCGGTTGCCGGTGGTATTGACGGGGTCGGTGACCGTTTCCTCACTACTGCCGGCCGTGAAGGTGCTCAGTTCAGACCAGAGTTCGGCGTCGGCGGTATCGCTGGTTTCCACGGCGTAGGTGATGCCGGGTTGGAGGTTGGTGGCGGTGAAGGAGAGGGAGCCATCCGTTCCGAGGGAGGCCTGGCTGATGCCGGGTTCAGTGACCACGACCCCGCCGCCGGTTCGCAGGACGAACTCGGTGGTGTTCCCGATGGCGCCATAGACCGAGTATTCCGTGATGGCGTTGGTGGACTGGTAGAAGCCGGCGTAGAAGGCCAGCGAGCAGTTGTAGATTTCACCGGTGCTGAATGTTCCGGCCGGGATGGTGATGGTGGTGGCGGTATTGGGGAGTTCGATCCCGGCACAGAAATCCGGAGCCTGGAAGACCACATCACCGAACTGGTCACTGATGGTGAGGTCGATCATGTCCGTGGATTCGGCCCCGGTGAATGTGTTCCATTGCAGGATGAAGGCGGTGTCGGGATCGACGTTTTGTGTGGCGGCGTAATTGGCGATCTGGGGGATGGGAGGGAGTGTGCCGGGCATGGTCATGGGGACGGATTTGGAGCCGGCGAGCTGTTGCACGAGCGTGACGGAGTAGGAGCCGGCGGGGTAGGCGGTGTCGCGTTCTGCGGTGGTGGTAAATTCGTCATTGAAGATATAGAAGCCGGGGAAGGCGGACTCGATTGCCTGCGGACTGCCGCCCGGGATTTGGTATGTGGCACTGGTGATGGAATCTGTGGCCCGGCTTTGGATGAACACGCCAAATCCGGGAGGTGTTTCGGTGCTGATGGATGGGGTTGCGGTACTGTTTTGGACATAGGTTGCGGCCTTGACGAGCGTGACCGAGCCGTAGGTATCCGGGAGTCCATCGGGGTCGCAGGGTGCCTGGCCGGTTCCGGTGGTGAAGGAGCCTGTGGTTCTGGGCAGGGCTTCGCCCATGGCACTGGTGAGGGGCATGAGTGCGCCGGGCGGGTTCAGTGTCCACCCGATGGATGTTTCGCCGGGCAGGTTATCGGGAAACACGCAGGTGAGTGTGGTGGCCGGATCGTCCCAGGAGTAGTCGATCTGGGTATTGGCGGGGAGGCCGGTCCAGGTGAGGTAGGAGGTGAATCCCGGGATATTGAACGGCGGCACGTTCAGCATCTCCTCGCTGAACATGAATTCCACCGGTTGGGTGACATCGAAGTTTGTGGTTCCGTTGGCGGGAGTGACTGAGACGAGCGAGGGTTGGGCCAGCAGGCTGGTGGTGGTGGACAGCAGGCACAACATCGCCATCCGGGATGGTTTGGGGGCAAGCATGCGCGTGAGAGATTTCCACATGTAATGGACGCTGCTCCTGTCCCGCGGAAAATTCAATCACGCAGAGTGTAGGGTTTAAGAAATAAGTTGCGGTTAACTTGGAGAGCC
>JBMTVN010000510.1:0-2846 GCA_049451415.1 Limisphaerales bacterium
GGAATGGTTCCTCTGGGAATTCCCCATGGCGTATTGGTTGGAATCGCTGGGCTACGACGTCACTTATATCTCCAATCTGGATACTCACCTCGACCCTCAAGGACTCCTTCGTGCCAGGGGATTTCTCTCCGTTGGTCATGATGAATACTGGACAATCGAAATGTTCCGCCATGTCCAGTCCGCCATACAACACGGACTCAATGTCGGCTTCTTCTCAGGCAATGCCGTCTGCGGAAGAATCCTTCTCTCTCCTGACACACAGGGGCGGAACAATCGCACCTTCGAACGCATCGGCGTGTTCGGACCTCCAGGCGGTACCCGGGAGTTCGTCGCCATGACCACCCTCAAACACGAACCCCCCTATGCCAACACCCTCGTCGGAGCTCACAGCACCGGGCCCGTAACCGGTGGTGCCGACTGGACCTGCGCCCTCCCCGAACATTGGATCTTTGCCGGCACGGGAATGAAAAAGGGCGACGGAATCCCCGGACTCGTCGGATGGGAATGGCACGGGGATCCAGCTCCGATACCCGGACTTGAGATCGTAGCCACTGCACCAACCCAATCAGCCCCCGGTGTTCTGAACGATGGCCAGTTCACCGCCACGGTCTATCCGGGCCCCCGAGGCAATTTCGTGTTCAACGCCTCCACCTGCTGGTGGGCAGATGGCCTTAGCTCACCCCCGGGTTATGTTCGCCCCTCCGTCTACACTTCCCCCCAAGGTCCGGATAAGCGTGTGCAGCGAATCACGAGAAATATACTGGATCGCATGAAAGCCTGAAGCCGCACACCAACAAGCCACCCGCCCGGAAACATCCAACCATGCTCCACCCACTCCTCTGCCTGTCAACCTCCCTCCTGGTGCTCACGCTGTCCGCGGACCCGGCCAGCAATCCGTTCCCGGGTGAACGCGGCGAAAAGCTCGACCTCGCAGGCCGTTCCGATGTCTGGGAAACCGACCGGAAAGGTTTCCTGCACCAGTTCGTTAAAGTCCCACGCGAACAGACCATCGGTTTCGGACTCTATACCCACGAGAATGGCACCCTAAAACTAACCGCCCAACTTTATCCCCTAAAGCCAGACGAACCCCGTGAAGTCCGACTGGAGTTACTGCAGGACAACGTCTGGAGGGAGATCGCACGAAGCCCCGTCATCTACCCGGGCTGGTCCGCCCATTTCCGTGTCCCCAATTGGAACAACTCCCTGAACGTTCGATACCGGCTCCGCCACGGCGAAACCGCCTCCTTCGAAGGCCTCATACGCAAAGACCCTGTCGATAAACCCTCCATCGTGGTCGCCACGCTGTCGTGCAACTCCAACGCCGACCGCGAATCACGGGATGAAATCGTCACCAATATCAAGCAACAGGACCCCGACCTCCTCTTTTTCGCTGGAGACCAAAGCTACGACCATACCGAGCACACCGCCGCATGGCTCCTCTGGGGACAACAGTTCCGGGAAATCATCCGGGACCGCCCGGTGATCACCATTCCCGATGACCATGACATCGGACAAGGCAACGTCTGGGGTGAGAACGGTGTCGTGGCCGATGCTCCCGATGGAAGTTCCGGTGGCTACTTCTATCCCGCCGAATACATCAACATGGTCCACCGCTGCCAAACCTGGCATCTCCCGGACCCGGTCGACCCCGCGCCGTCCAATCAAAACATCTCAGTATACTTTACCCGTCTTCGCGTTGGCGGTGTCGATTTCGCCATCCTCGCAGACCGCCAGTTCAAGAGCGGCCCGAAGGGCAAGATTCCCCGCATGGGGCCCCGCCCCGACCACATCCAGGAGCAGGGATATGATCCGCAGGCGATCGACCTGCCGGGCCTATCCCTGCTGGGAGATCGCCAATTGAGCTTCCTCAACTCCTGGGCCACCGACTGGGAAGGGGCCGTCATGAAAGCCGCCCTTTCTCAAACCGCGTTCTGCGGCGCAGTACATTTGCACGGCTCTAAGGAGAACCGCCTCCTCGCTGACCTGGACTGCAACGGCTGGCCACAAACCGGCAGAAATAAGGCTCTTGAAGCCCTGCGTCGGGCCCTCGCCTGCCACCTCTGCGGCGATCAACACCTCGCAGCCCTCATCCAGCACGGCATACAGGACTACAGGGATGGCCCCTTCGCCTTCACGGTCCCTGCCATCATCAACAGCTACTACGGACGCTGGTGGTGGCCCAAGGACGAGCGCCACGGAGAAAATCCCATCGCCAACAGCCCGCTGCCATGGACAGGGGACTACCTCGATGGACTCTACAACCGCATTACCATGCTCGCTTACGCCAATCCGGATTTCGACCGGATCAGCATCATGAAACAGCGCCAGCGTGACCCCAACGCCAATTTGGGGGACGGCTACGGCATCACCCGGTTCAACAAACAGGACAGGAGCATCACCTTCGAATGCTGGCCCCGATACGCTGACCTTCAGGAAGGTAACAAGGCCCAGTTCGCCGGCTGGCCGGTCAGGATCAATATGGATGAAAACGATGGCCGCAAGGTAACCGGACACTTGCCAGAGGTCATTTTCGAGGGTGTCTCTAATCCCGTGATCCAGGTCGTGCAGGAGCCTACCGGCGAAGTCCTCTATACCCGCAGAATCCAGGGAAATACTTTCCGTCCCCATGTCTATGCCACGGGCTCCTACACGATTCACGCCGGGCTCGACCGTCCTGATGCATGGACTCTGCGCCACGTGGACCCGGCGCCCGATACCGCCCCCCCTATCCGGGCCACCCTCGAACATGAATAATTGCGGCGGACGCGCCGCATGAACGACCTCCCAGCACTTCCATTCACGTGTGGCTGCGTTCATGCGGATACCCTCACGGACCGCGAACGCCC
>JBMTVN010000511.1:0-2819 GCA_049451415.1 Limisphaerales bacterium
GGGGCGGAAAGTCGATCGGGCGGGTGGAGAGCATTGTCCTGACCAACCAGCTGGTGGAGGTGACGATGAAGTGGACGTCGCCGGAGGCTGTGCGGACGGACAGCCGGGTGCGGGTGCAATTTGCGGGGTTGATGGGGCAGAACTATGTGGACGTGAGTTTTGGCAGCGGGGGTGCGCCGGTGGTGACGCCGGGCAGTATTTTGGAGAGTGTTTCGCAGCCTGACTTATCGACATTGATGGCGAAGCTGGAGAACGTGGCGACTGGGGTGGAGAACCTGACTCAGAGTTTTAGTGGGGATCAGATTCAGAATTTGCTGGGGCCGATGACGGATTTCATTCGCGAGAACAGTTCGAGGATGGGTGACATATTGGAGAACACGAAGGTTGTGACCAAGCGGATCGCGGATGGTGAGGGGACGGTGGGGAGGTTGATCAACGAGGACACCCTTTATGTTGAGACGGTGAATACGATGACGAATTTCAATGCGGCGGCGGCGGATGTGCGGCTGGCGTTGGACGATGCCCGTGCTGCGCTGGCGGATGCGAGGGTTGTATTGAACGGGGTGCGTGAGGGGGAGGGGACGCTTGGGCGGTTGGCGACGGACGAGACCTTATATGAGGAGGCGACGGCGGCGGTGGTGAACTTGCGGGAGATCCTGGTGAAGATCAACCAGGGGCAGGGGACTGTGGGCAAGATCGTGAACGACGAGACCTTGTACAAGAACGTGAGGTTGTCCTTGCAGAAGCTGGACAAGGCCACGGAGTCGTTGGAGGACCAGGGTCCGTTGAGTGCGATTGGGATTGCGATTGGGACGTTGTTCTAGGTCTGGGCTGGTTTGTGGCGGGTGTGGTAGGGGGCAGGTGGGGGGTGAAGTAGGTTTTGCAGCGTGTGTGGGGTGGGGTTAGGATTGGCGCATGAATTCCTCGTTGCCTCGCATTGGGTGGGTGGGTACGGGTGTGATGGGGTTGTCGATGGCGGGGCATTTTCTGGATCGGGGTTATCCTTTGGTGGTGTTTAGCCGTACGCGGGAGAAGGCCCGGTCGTTATTGGATCGCGGGGCGGTTTGGGCAGACAATCCGGGGCAGGTTGCGGCTGGAGCGGATGTACTATTCACGATCGTGGGTTTTCCGGAGGACGTGGAGGAGGTATATTTCGGGGCATCGGGTGTAATGGTTGGGGTGCGGGAGGGGGTGGTGTTAGTGGACATGACGACGACGCGTCCGAGTCTGGCGTTGAGGATTGCGCGGGAGGCGGGAGAGCGTGGTGCGGTTGCGTTGGATGCGCCGGTATCGGGAGGTGATCGGGGGGCGAGGGAGGCGACGCTGTCGATCATGGTTGGTGGGGATGAGGAGGCCTTCCGGCGGGTGAAGCCGTTGCTTGAGGTCATGGGGGGGAACATTGTTCACATGGGGATGGCGGGGGCGGGGCAGCACACGAAGATGAGCAATCAGGTGGTGATTGCAGGGACCATGGTAGGGGTATGCGAGAGCTTGCTTTACGCGTATCGGGCGGGGCTGGATCCGGAGCAGTTGCTGCGGGCCATCGGGGGTGGGGCAGCGGGCTGCTGGACATTGTCCAATCTGGCGCCTCGGGTTGTGCGGCGTGATTTTGACCCGGGTTTTTACGTGGAGCATTTTGTGAAGGACATGGCGATTGCGTTGGAGGAGGCGGCGCGGATGGACTTGTGTTTGCCGGGGTTGGCGTTGGTGCATCAGTTGTATAAGGCGGTGGAGGCGCAGGGTCATGGACGCAAGGGGACGCACGCGTTGATGTTGGCGCTGGAGTCGATTTCGGGAGTGGAGAGGGAGGGGGCATGAGCAGTGGCGGGGTGGGAGCGTTTTTGGCGTTGCTGCCTATTCTGGTGGTGGCGGTTTTGCTGGTGGGGTTTCGGGTTTCGGCGAGCAGAGTGATGCCATTGGGGTTGGTGTTAGCGGCGGGGGTGGCGTTCTTTTTCTGGGATCTTTCGTGGCGGGTGATTGTGGCATCGGTGCGTAAGGGTTGGGTGATTACGCTGGACATCCTCTACATTATTTTTGGGGCGATTCTATTATTGAACCTGCTGCAGGTATCCGGGGCGGTAGCGGTGATTCGGGGCGGGTTTGAGCGGGTGAGCAGGGATCGTCGGGTGCAGGTGGTTTTGATGGTGTGGTTATTTGGGGCGTTTTTGGAGGGAGCGGCGGGTTTTGGGACGCCGGCGGCGATAGTTTCTCCCTTGCTGGTTGCCTTGGGTTTTCCGGCGATGGCGGCGGTGATGCTGGGGATGATGGTGCAGAGCACTCCAGTGACCTTTGGGGCGGCGGGGACGCCGATTTTGGTTGGGGTTCGTGGAGGGTTACAGGGAACGGAGGTTGAGTCGCATTTAGCGGGGATGGGCATGGGACTGATGGACTATTTGCAGGTGGTGACGGGGCATGCGGTGTTGTTTCATGCCATTGCGGGAACCGTGATGCCGTTGTTGATGGTGACGATGATGACGCGTTTTTTTGGGGGGCGGAGATCTTGGCGGGAGGGATTGGTGGTATGGCGGTTTACCTTGCTGGGCGGGTTGGCCTTTACCGTTCCGTATATGTTGACGGGGATTTTTTTGGGTCCGGAGTTTCCGACCTTACTGGGGGCGTTGGTGGGGATGGGGATTATGGTGGTGGCGGCGAGGCGCGGGTGGGGGTTGCCGGCTGAGGTGTGGGATTTTCCGGAGGAGAGCGAGTGGCCGGCGGAGTGGTTTGGGGGGCTGGGTGCGAGGGGGGGCGGATCGTCGGGCATGTCGTTGGTGCGGGCGTGGATGCCGTATTGGGTGGTGGCGTTGTTACTGGTGCTGACG
>JBMTVN010000512.1:0-2809 GCA_049451415.1 Limisphaerales bacterium
CCCTCCACCCTCCACTACCTCTCCCGGTCATTCTGCTCACACAATACTTCAGCCTCCACCCCCCTCCAGACAGGACCACTAGCCGCACAACCCCCTCAAAAAATCCAAAGTATCCGCCTCATCAGCCCGTTTATCCCGTCTCCACCGGACAATCCTCGGAAACCTCAACGCCACCCCCGATTTGTGCCTCGTCGATAAACCAACCCCCTCAAACGCAATCTCAAACACCAGCTCCGGTTTCACGGATCGCACCGGCCCAAACCGCCCAGTAATGTTCGCCCGAACATACGCATCCACCTCGTCCATCTCGGCATCACTCAAACCGGAATACGCCTTCGCCACCGTTAACAAATCGCCTTCATCCCAGACCGCCAGGGTGTAATCGCTGTAGATGGTCGCCCTGCGACCGTGCCCGGGCTGTGCCGCCACCAGCACCACATCACAGGTCAGCGGATCCACCTTCCACTTCCACCACGCACCACGCTGCCGACCCACGCCATACACCGAATCCAGCTGCTTCAACATCACCCCCTCCACCCCACGCTCGCGTGACTCTGCCTGTAAACAGCGCACTTCCTCCCATCCCGAAACCTCTTCCACCAAGGACAACCGCAAAGCCATCCCCTGAACCCGCTCTCCCTCCCCTCCAAACAGATCCAACTGCACCTCACCCTCACCCACTCCCGCCACCCCCCCCAGCTCAATGGCCCCGCCCACCACCGCCTCCAAAACCCTGCGCCGCTCCCGCAACTGCCACCCGCGCACATCCACCCCTCCATACTCCAGAAGATCATACGCCATAAACACCACCGGCACCTCCCGACACAACCCCGCCCCCGCAGTCTTCCGATTCAACCGACGTTGCAACTCCCCAAATGCCAAAGGCCCATCCCCCTTCGAGGCCAGCAGTTCACCATCCAGCACAATCCCCTCGGGCAAAGCCATACCCGCCGCCACTACCTCAGGAAATCCGCCAGTCACAATCTCCTCACCCCGCGACCATAAGACCACCTCACCCCCTCGCCGTATCAGCTGCGCCCGGATACCATCCCACTTCCACTCCACCTGCCACCCCCCTGCCTCACCCAACTGCTCGACATCACCCTCAAGCGGCGATGCCAGATAAAACGGATACGGTCGCGCCGAATCATCCCCCACCACCTCCCCCGATATCATCCGCACATACTGCTCCGCCGTAGGTTCCCACTTCCCCAATAACCGATGCGACATAACCGATGCCTCTACCCCGGCCACTCTCGCCAGGGCCCGCACCACCAACGCCCGCGATACCCCCACCCGGAACCCGCCAGTAATCAGCTTGTTCCACAAAAACCTCTGCGTCGTATCCAGCAACCCCCAAGTCTCCCGCTACAACTCGAGCTGCCCCACCTCCGATAAGCCCGCCAAAGGCAATAACCTCTCCGTCACCAGCCTCCCCAAACCCGGCACCTCCCCCCCCTCCCCCTCAGGCAACAACAACGCCAGAGTCTCCGCCAAATCCCCCACGTGCTCGTAGCTCTCCTCCACCAACCACAACGGTAACCCCGACTCAGCCGCAACCCACTCCCGTAACTGCCCCGTCTTCACCACCCGCTTCAACCGCTGCCCACACAAGAACCACAACGCCCAAACCCCATCCTCAGGTGCAACCGCACCAAAATACGCCTCCAACAACGCCACCTTCTCGCTCGTCCTCGTCGTCCGGTCCAACGCCACAAACAAATCCGCAAAGGCCCTCATCCCTACTCACCACCTTCCCCTCTAAATGGAGTCGATAATAACTCAGCGTCCCGTCCGTCCTCCCTTAACCACCGCACCAAAGCCGTCCCCGTCCCGTGCGTCACCAAGACCCGGCTCGCCCCCGTCGCATCCACCGCCGCCAATAAACCCGGCCAATCCGCATGATCGGACACCACAAAACCTCGACCCATGCCCCGACGCCGACGCACCCCGCGCACCAGCATCCAGCCGGAAGCAAAGGCCGACGCCACCACCCCGCCAGCCCGGAGCAATGTGGAGTCTGCCGCCCCAGGCGGCGCTACCACCAACGCCTGCCCCTTCACCTCCACTAACCTTTCCCGGGTCAACCGCGCCACCTCAGGCAACCTCACCCCTGCCTCCCGATAATACGGCAGCAAACCCCACACCGCGTCATGCACCAAAATCGGACCAATCCCCGCGTCCACGCCTGCCAACACCCTCTGCGCCTTCCCCAGCGAATACGCATACAACACACTGGTCACTCCGGCATCCCGGTTGCCCCGCCACCACGCGTTGATCTCCCCAAACACCTGCTCAACCTCCGGCCAGCGATACACCGGCAACCCAAAGGTCGATTCGGTAATAAACGTGTCACACCGCACCGGCTCAAACGCTGAACACGTTGGATCATCGCCACCCACCTTGTAATCACCGCTGACCACCCAAACCTCACCCCGATACTCAACCCGTACCTGGGCCGATCCCAAAACATGCCCCGCAGGATGTAATGAAACCTTCACTCCGTTCATGTCCCGAACCTCACCATAACCCAATCCCTCCACCGACAACCCAGCACCTAACCTCTGCCTAATCAAACCCACCGTCTCCCTGGAACACAAATACGCAGCACTGCCCGCCCGAGCGTGATCACTATGCCCATGCGTGATCACCGCACGCTCCACCCCCCTCCACGGGTCGATGTAAAAATCCCCCGCTGCACAATACAAACCTCTGTCCGTCACGCTAAGCAATGACCCCACCATAACCCCACCTCTTTCGTCCGCAAGACCCCACACAGATAGGGGTAGGGATGACGCGTTGGCGCCAC
>JBMTVN010000513.1:0-2781 GCA_049451415.1 Limisphaerales bacterium
ATATCCTCGACCTCAAGTGGATCTCCTCCAATGGCCGTGTCGAAGCCGCCTACTTCAACCCTCGCCCCATCTTCGTCTCCCGCGCCGAAGCCTCAGAGAAAGACTCCGGCATGGAAGTGCTGGTCGAACTCCAGGATGAAGGCTACCCCGGCTGCGTCTACACGCTGAAATACCAGGCAGACTCAGACTTGCTCGTCGGCACCTATTTCCAGGCCGCCCTCAGGGAAAGCTTCGACGTCTACTTCGAACGCACCCAGTAACAGCCAGCCACCGGCAACTCACTTGCCCGCCTTCACATAAGCCTCATACCGCTCCGCCACGCGCCCCTCCACCTCGTCCCCGGAATGGACCACAAAGCGATAGCGGAACGTCAGCGTGCCTCCCGCCGGCACCTTCATGTCCCCGGTACCCGCAGGCTTCCGCTCAAAATCATGCACCCCAAAAGGGTTCGCCGCGAACAAACCGTAGTCCCGAACATGCCACCATGACGGATGACGCGGATTCGACGGATGATCCATAATCGCCACCCCCACCTCCCGGCCACCCACCGGCCCATGATAATCCACCCACGCAGCCCGCTTGCCCCACGTCGCACCATCCTTTATACCCTCGCTGCTTAAAATATGCCCCGTCGGCTTGCCCTCGTTATACCTGTTGGGCTTCAACCGCATCGACTCCGCCAATCGAATCGCCATCGTCCCCTCCTTCGTATCCCCAAAAACAATCTCCCCATCCGTCGCACGATAGACCACATCATAGTCCATCACCCGAACCCCCTTCTCCCGATACACCCGCAGTGTGTGGTCCGCCGTCGCCAAACGCTTCCCCTCCTTCGTCCGCAACTCGTTCCGCGTCGAGAT
Organism: Limisphaerales bacterium; assembly: GCA_049451415.1. Lineage (GTDB taxonomy): Bacteria > Verrucomicrobiota > Verrucomicrobiia > Limisphaerales > JAHDYP01 > JBMTVN01. Next base: position 861 of record JBMTVN010000513.1, read on the forward strand.
AACCCCAACCTCGCGCCCCGAACTCACCTCCAAAAACTCCACGTGAACAGTCTGGCCCGCATCCTTCGACTCAGACCAGAAATCCACGCCGTTCACCGACCCGTGCGCATGCCACAACGACTTGTGATGCGGATGATCATGCTCTTCATCGTCGCTATCCTCCAAGGGCCACCGACGTGAAACCGGCGTGCCGTCCGCCGCCAGCACCGGATACAAATACGGCCGCGACGCACCCGTCGAGTGATACTCCGCGAACAACTCCCCATCCACCTCAATCCGCACCACCCCGGGACGATCAGCCGATTCCTGCATCATCACCCCCTGGGTCCAACTGTCCGCCGCATAAACTGAAGCAGCACTCAGCACGGAAACCAGACACATCGGAGCCAAAGAGCAAACAAGCGGTTTGTGGAACATGCCGCCGACCTTAGAAAGCCGGCCCCGCACGGTCAAACCCAGATCACTCACTCCAACCAGCACACGCAGGGCCCAGGTCCACCGCACCCGCACCAACCAATAAACTAGACCACCTCGCTCCCAATCTCCCCCTCCCTTAACCTCGTCACCAGCCTCATCCCCTTGCGAACCTGATCCGCTCGCCGGACCACCACACCGGTCCCCGACTCCATCGTGATGGAATACCCGCGATCCAGCACGCTCTGCGGCGACAATAACCTCAACCGTCCCTCACTCGCCTTCAACACCTCGCGCAACCGCCCCAAAGCCAAACGCGTCGCCCCACGCAACCGTCGATCCGCCATCACCACCCGCTCCCGCTCCCGCCCAACCCGCGCCGTGTTCAGGAAAGCCCGCCACCGTCCCCTGAATGAATGCCAGACCGCCACCCGCTCCCTCATCCCACCACGCATCACCCGAACCAACGCATCCGTCACATCATCCAACCGCTGCCCCAACTGCTCCAACCGCCGCCTCGGATGCGCCCGGCCCATCCGCCCCAGCAACACCGCCAACTCCTCACCCTCCAACTCCACACGCCCCCTCAAAACCTCCAGCATCCGCCCCGGTATCTCCCCCAGCCAACGCCGGCTCGCATACACCCCCTCCGTCAATATTTCCGCCGCCGCACTCGGCGTGGCCGCCCGCACATCCGCCACAAAATCACTGATGGTAAAATCAATCTCATGCCCCACCGCCGACACCACCGGCAAACCCGACGCCGCAATCGCCCGCGCCACCGCCTCCTCGTTGAATACCCAAAGATCCTCCAGGCTGCCCCCGCCCCGCGTCACCAGTATCGCGTCCAGCCCACCCCCCTTCAGCTGCGCCCCCGACCACGCGTTTAACAACTCAATCCCCGCCACCACCTCCGCCGCCGCCCCTTCCCCCTGAACCCGACTGGGCGCCAAAACCACCTGCAACCCCGGATGCCGACGCGATACCACATGCAGCACGTCCCGCAACGCGGCACCCGTCGGCGAAGTCACCACCCCCAACCGCTCAATCATCGCCGGCAACTGCCGCTTGCGGCCCGAATCAAACAACCCCTCACCCTCCAGCTTGCGCTTGAGCTTCTCAAACGCCACCTGCAACGCACCCACCCCCTGCATCTCCACCTGCCGCACCACCATCTGATACTGCCCCCGAGGCTCATAAACGGTCACCTCCCCCTGCAACACCACATGACACCCGTCCTCCAACAACGCCCGCGCCGGCGTCGATACCCCGCGGAACAACACGCAACTCAACTGCGACTGCGAGTCCTTCAGCGTAAAATACGCATGCCCCGATGCCTGCATGCGGTAATTGCTGATCTCCCCGCTCACCCACACCAACCGCAATTCCCGCTCCAACAACCGCTTCACGGCCCCCGTCAGCTCCCCCACCGTAAACACCTTCCGCTCCGGTGCCCGCGCGGGCGCCCGCTCCGGCTCCGCCGAAAACAACTCGCCGAAATTCCACA
>JBMTVN010000514.1:0-2772 GCA_049451415.1 Limisphaerales bacterium
GGTTGGTGGTAGAGCGGCGTTCTGGCGGTGATGGCGGGGAAGCGGCGGTTTCGAATTTCGATCTCGATGGGGGTATCGGGCTGGCTGAGTTCGATGGGGACGTAGGCGAGGCCGATGCCGGTATTGAGGGAGGGGCTGAGAGTGCCGGAGGTGACGGTGCCGATGGGGCCGGAGGTGGAGTTGGGGGTATGTATGGGGTAACCGTGGCGAGGCGGGGGTGAGCGGTCGACCATTTTGAAGGCGACGCAGCGTCGGGAGACGCCCTGGTTTTTTTGTTGGGCCAATTGTTCCTTGGCGACGAAGTCGGTTTTTTGGAGGGCGACGAAGGCGCCGAGACCGGCTTCGATGGCCGAGGTATTTTCGTCGAGTTCGTGGCCGTAGAGGGGGTAACCCATTTCAGTGCGGAGGGTATCGCGTGAGCCGAGGCCGCAGGGGATGAGGCCGTGGGGTTTGCCGTCTTCGAGGAGGATGGACCAGAGTCCTTCGAGGAGGGGGTTGGGGGCGACGATTTCGAATCCGTCTTCACCGGTGTAGCCGGTGCGGGCGATCCAGACGGGTTGCTGGGCGAAAGTGAAGCTGGCGATTTGGTTTTTACGGAGGGCAGAAGGTGAGGGGGCTGAGGTGCCCTGTAGAGAGGGTGAGGGGAAGGTGCGATCGATGAATTTGGCGACGTTGGGGCCTTGGATGGCGATGGCACCGGTGGTGTGGGAGAGGTTTTGGAGGGTGCAGGGTTCGCCTTGGTGATCGGCGTGGCATTGCTGGAGCCAGTTGAAGTCGGCTTCGATGCGGGAGGCGTTGATGATGAGGAGGTAGGAATCCGGGGTGAGCTGGTAGGCGTAGAGGTCGTCGATGGTGCCGCCGGTGGTATTGGGGAGGAGGGTATATTGTCCGAGGCCGGGTTGGAGGCGTTGGATATCGTTGGTGAGGATATGGTTGAGGAAGGTGGCGCTACCGGGGCCTGAGATGAGGACTTCGCCCATGTGGGCGATATCGAAGATTCCGGCCGAGTGGCGGACGGCGAGGTGTTCTTCCACGATACCGGAGTATTGGACTGGCATTTCCCAGCCGCCGAACTCGACGAGGCGACCTCCGAGTTGTTGGTGGGAGGCGAAGAGGGGGGTGCGTTGGAGCATGTGGATTAGGAGGTGGAGGTCTTGGGTGGATCAGCGGGGGTGGGGGTGGAGAGTTGGGCGAGGCGTTTGATGACTTCCTGGGCGAGCAGTTCGTAGGCGGCGGCGGCGGTGCCGTAGCGGTCGTAGCGGATGATGGGTTGTCCGTGGCTGGGGGCTTCGGCGAGGCGGGTGGTTCTGGGGATGACCGTTTCGAAGACGAGCGGACCGAAGTGTTGTTGGACTTCGTCGAGGACGGTGTGGGAGAGGCGGGTGCGGGCGTCGAACATGGTCATGAGGACGCCGAGGAGGCGGAGGTTGGGGTTGGCGCCGGAGGAGGTGAGTTGGTCGAGGATGCGGTGGATCATGGCGACACCCTCGAGGGAGAAGTATTCGCACTGGAGGGGGACGAGGAGGTAATCCGCTGCGACGAAGGCATTTAGAGTGAGGGTGCCGAGGGATGGGGGGCAGTCAATGATGATGACGTGGTATTGGTCGGAGTCACGGATGGGGGTGAGGGCGAGGCGGAGGCGCTGGAGGTGTTGGTCGAGTCGGGCCACCTCGATTTCGGCCCCGCAGAGGTCCATTTCACTGGGGACGACGTGGAGGTTATCGATGGCGGTCTTTTGGATGAAGGGGGCGAGTTCGGATTCGCCGAGCAGGGCGCTGTAAGCGCTGGTGCCGGGCTGTTTTTCGAGGCCGAGGCCGCTGGTGGCATTGGCTTGGGGGTCGCAATCGACCAGCAGGACGCGCTGGCCGACGGCAGCGAGGCAGGCGGCTAGGTTAATAGCGGTGGTTGTTTTTCCGACGCCACCTTTTTGGTTGGCGACACTGAGGACTGCGGCTGCCACGGGGAGGGTTTAGCTTGGGGAGGGGGGGGGACACAAGCTGGAAGCGCTGAGCGCATAGCGGTAAGGGGTAAGCGCAGAGCGCAGAGCGTAGAGGGCTGAGGGCTGCGATGGGAGCTAGGTGATGCTGGCGAGGCCGAGGATCGTTTCCTTACATTTCCAGAGGAGGGACATCGTGATGGAGAGGGGGAGGAGGGTGAGGAAGAGGAAGACGAGGATGCGGAAGGGTTCGAGGGTTTGGAGGAGGAGGCGGAGGTGGAGGGGGGAATTGGACCAATAGATGGCGGAGGTCCAGGCGATGGCGACACAGGGGAGGAGGAGGAGGCAGATGGCGATGAGGCGGGAGAAGGCGAGGACTTCGACTTGGAGGAGGGGGTCTGGGAGGAGGAGGGCGAGTTGGCGGATGGAGCCGGTGAGGCTGAGGAGGAAGGCGACATAGAAGAGGGCGAGGAGGCCGACGGAGGCGGCGAAGAAGGGGGAATCCGGGACGCGTTGGTACCAGTGGAGGAAGGGGGAGAGGCCGAGGTTTGTGAGGGCGAGCAGGCGGGTGCGTTCGATGGACCGGGTCCAGGGGAGGTGATGCTGGTGGGATTTGCCGAGGAGGAGGAGTCCGTAGAGGAGGAGGAGGAAACTGGCGGAGGGGGCGAGGGCGGAGGCTGGGCCGAGGTTACCTATGCGGGTGGAGGTGAGCGTTTGGATTGCGAGGACGAGCGTGATGGGGAGGCCCCAGAAGAGGCAGGACAGGCCGCGGGTGAGGTGGCTGACGTGGTGGCGCAGCTCGTTTGGGCAGAGCGGCGCTGGGGGCTTGGGGGCGG
>JBMTVN010000515.1:0-2771 GCA_049451415.1 Limisphaerales bacterium
ACCTCACCACCGGGGATCAACCCGCCCAGCACCTCTACACCAACCAAATCCTCCCCTACCACCGCACCCCACACATTTACCTCGGACTCCCCACCCGCTTCATGCCCGGCCGCCAAGCCCTCAGCCGTGAACAAACCTCCGCCCTGGGTACCAGCACCGCTTTCGATTTCCGTAACGACTGCGCCGATATCCTCCTCACCGCCACCCGTGGCAACTCCACCTTCACCCGCCACATGGAAGCCTTCATCCGCCCCGGACTCGACCCCAAAAACTGGACCTCACGCGCTAATTACGCAGCCTACGGAATAATCCAAACCTCCCCCGAAGAACTCTCCCTCTACGTCAACCACAACCTCGGCTACCCCAGCGCCCACGTCCGCCGCTATACCCTCCGCACCGACGGCTTCACCTCCATCTCCGCCCCCTACTCCGGCGGAACACTCCTCACGAAACCCATCACGTTCAGCGGCTCAAAACTCGAAATCAATTACTCCACCTCCGCCGCCGGCTCCATCCAGGTCGAAATCCAACATCCCGATGGCACCCCAGTCCCCAACTTCACGCTCGAGGATTGCCCCGAAATCATCGGCGACGAAATTCAGCGCACGGTAATCTGGAAATCCAACCCCTCCCTCCAACAACTCGCCAACCAACCCGTTCGCCTCCTCTTCAAACTCTCCGACGCCAACCTCTTCTCCCTCCAGTTCCTCTAACCATTCCCCTCAACCAGGAAATTCAACACGCTACGGCCGCACCACATGATACCGGTCGACACCCAGCCCCTCTACACGCGTCACTCTCCCCCCCGCCCAAATCACTTCCACCTGCTCCACCTCCTCCACTTCCCCCAACCCCACCAACACATCCCAAGGCTGCTGCGCCCGATGTAAATCACCGGTCGTCACCACCCTCACCCATTCGCGTCCCCCACCCCGCACCACCACCCTCGCCCCCAAAACCGGCACCCCATCCCCACCCCGTAATCTCAAACCCACCCAATGGCCCGCTGATGGCACTTTGTTCCGTAAAACCCGAACGGTCTGCCGCACCCTCGGCCATGCCTCAAACGTCGTCACCACCAAGTCGGATCGACCATCCCCATCCAAATCCGCCGCCACTGCGTTCCTCGAATCCTCCCCCACCGCCACCCCATACAACCAGCCCGCCTCGACAAACTCCCGCCCCCCCACATTCAAAAACATCCGGTTCACCTCATACCCGCCATACGACTGACCACGCCCCCGCGTCCGACTAAACTTGCTCCCAAAATACGCCGCCATCCCCACGTCATCCGCCGATGACGCCACATAAATGTCCGAGGTCCAAAACTCCGGCTCATAGTCCGTCACCGACTCCTTGGTTTCGTGCCCGTTCGCAATCGCCAGATCCGGATATCCGTTGTTGTCAAAATCCGCTGCCGCCGGACTCCAGGACCAACCCGAATGACTCACGCTCGCATTCAACCCCGTCTGCACAAACCGCACCTCACCCCTCACACGCTGATATAACCGGTTACCCTGAGTCATCCGACCACGCATCGCATCCAAACCCTCAAACCCCGGACGGATTAATCCCATCCCCTCCAAACGCAACGCAGTCGGACAATGCATCCCCGTCACAAAAACATCCAAACCACCATCCCCATCAAAGTCCGAAAACACATGCGCCATCCCAAAACCCCACGGCTCCTCAAACGCCGCCCTGTAGTCGCTAAATCGCCCCCCTCCCTCGTTCACATAAAAGTCCACCCCCGCAAAATCACTCACCACCAACAAATCCACCAACCCATCCCCACTCAAATCCTGCAACGATGCACTATACGTCCGCCGATGCCGCCTCGCCTCTAAACCCGACCCCGCTGTCCCATCCCGAAAGAACCCACCGCCATCGTTGATCAGCAAGTAGCCCGGATAACCGTCGTTCGCATCGAAATACGGGGTCGGCATCTGCCCTCGCTCAAACGGCGGCTTATACTGCCCCAACCACAAGTCCAAATCCCCGTCCCCATCCACATCCCCACCCGTCAAGACCTGCCCATAACGGATCGGCTCCAACGCCTCCCAACCCAACCTCGCCTCACCCTCAAACCTGCCCTCACTACCCCTCACCCAATACAAACCCTCGCGCCGTAAATACACACAATCGGTCTCCCCATCCCCATCCACATCCATCAACAACCCCGTGAAAACCAAACCCGGATCCTTCCCCATCAACTTCCCACCCCGATACCCACCCAACCCATCCGCCCGGTAAACCAAATTCCGCGCTAACAACACCACCTCCGGAACTCCATCGTCATCCAAGTCATGCACCAACACCGGATCAATGAAATACGATTTCGGCGGTGGCTCCACCTCCTCCAACATCACCTGCTCAAACGGAATATCCCCATCCCGCCAAACCCACTCCAAGCCGGAAAGATCCATCGAAGCCACCCCAACCGTCCCCTCCTCACCTCGCTCCCCCGACCACACCACCGCCATCTCACCCCGTAAACTCAAACGCCTCAGATCCCCCGTCCGCTCCAAAAATGCCGAAACCCAATACCGGCTCTCCGCCTCCACCCCACTCGTGGCCTGACGAAATCCCACCTGCCGCAACTCCATCCGCTCCAGCTTCCAACCACCCCGCTCCCACTCCACCAACCACCCCTTCACCTGCTCGCCATCAAACCATTGAGGCGTCATCCGAGGCAGCCGCCTTGTTGCGGTGCTTACGGGCTGCGCGCTTGCCGTAGCGTTTGGCCCGGGCGTATTGGTCCAAACGCTCAG
>JBMTVN010000516.1:0-2759 GCA_049451415.1 Limisphaerales bacterium
TTTCGGGGTGGATGATTTCTTTCCGTTCAACCGGGCGGAGTTAATGACATCGGAGCCGGAGATTTATGGGTTGATGCGGGAGATTTGGGAGGGGGTGGTGGGGGACAGCGGGGTGCGGGTTGGAGAGGGGGTTTTGCGGGTGGAGTCTCCGGCGGACTACCAGGTATTCCAGAGGCGGGATTGGGAGGAGGGTGTGGTTTGGGTACGGGGGCGGGTGGAGGGGGAGGTTGACGGGGTTAAGATCACGCTGGGTGGTGGGCATTACAGTTTGGTTCCTGCGGGGGATGGGCGGTTTGAGCTGGGGATTACCGTGGAGGCTGGGGGGTGGTATGCGTGTGGGGTTCGGGCGGAGAGCGGTGGGCGGGTGATTGGGGAGCTGGTGGTTCCGCATGTGGGTGTGGGTGAGGTGTTTGTGGTTGCGGGGCAATCGAACTCGGCGAATCACGGGGAGGAACGTTTGCGGGTACGGACGGGGAGAGTTTCGGCCTTTGATGGGGAGCATTGGCGGATTGCGGATGATCCACAGCCGGGTGCCAGCGGGGTTGGGGGGAGTTTTCTTCCGGTCTTTGGGGATCGATTGGTGGAGGAGTTGGGGGTGCCGGTTGGGCTGGTGTCCTGTGGTATTGGAGCGACGAGTGTTCGGGAGTGGCTTCCTCGTGGTTGGATTTTTCCCAACCCGCCGACTTTGACTGGGCGGGTGAGTCAATTGGAGAGTGGCGAGTGGGCGAGTGATGGTGCTGCATTTGAGGGGTTGATGCGTCGGATGGAGTTGTTGGGTGTGTTTGGGTGTCGGGCGGTGCTTTGGCATCAGGGTGAATCGGATGCGAACCAGGCTGATCCGGCGCGGACTTTGGCGGGGGACCTTTACCGGCGTTATCTGGGGGACGTGATTACGGAGTTGCGCCGGTTAACCGGATGGCAGGTGCCGTGGTTTGTGGCACAGGCGAGCTATCATGTTCCTGGGGATGAGGGTTCGCCGGACATTCGTGCGGCGCAGGCTGCTTTATGGCGGGGGGGCGTTGCCTTGCGGGGGCCGGACACCGACCAGCTTCAGGGTGCTTTTCGCGAGGCGGCGGGGGAGGGGGTTCATTTTAGCGGGGTTGGGCAACGGGAGCATGGGCGGATGTGGGCTGAGAAAGTGCTAGGATGGTTGGAGAGCCAGGCTCACTGAGGCGGGGTGTTGGTTGGGGCGGATAAGGAGGTGGCGCTTTGCGGTGGCTGGGGTAGGATGGGGGCGAACTGATCCCTGAGCATGAAACACGAGCGTGTCCCTTTGTATTTTGGTTTATTGGCATTGTGTTGGTTTGGTCTGGTGGCCTGGGGGGATGATGGGGGTTTTGAGCCGATCTTTGATGGGAGGAGTCTGGAGGGTTGGGGTGCGGCGGACATGAGTTACTGGACTGTGGAGGAGGGGGCGATTACGGCGCGGATTACGGACGAGCATCAGTTAAAGGAGAACTTGTATTTGATTTGGCAGGGGGGAGACTTGGCGGATTTTGAATTGAAGCTGAAGCATCGGGTTTTTGGGAGTGCGGGGATCAACTGTGGTTTTCAGTTTCGGAGTCGGGAGATGGAGAACCATGATGTGGCGGGGTATCAGGTGGACAACAACCTGGACACGGACTGGTTGGTGCGGTTGTATGACGAGCATGGTCGGCACACCTTGGCGTGGCGGGGGGAGAGGACCGTATTTAACGAGCGTGGGGAGGCGGTGAAGGGGGAGATTGGAGAGGCGAAGGGGGACGCCTGGTTTCGGCTGGAGGAGTGGCATGAGTATCATTTGGTGTGTGTGGGGACGAGGCTGACGTTATTTGTGGATGGTCGGTTGGTGGCTGAGGTGGAGGATGGGGATCCGGGGCAGCAGGATTTTGCGGGGATTCTGGCGTTACAATTACACACCGGGCCGCCGACCGTGGCACAGTTCAAGGACATCCGGTTGAAGGTGTTGAAGGAGGCGCCGGTGCGGGAGGCATCCGGGGTGGAGTCCGGGGGTGTATTGCGGGACAAGACCTTGGTGGCGTGGGTGTCGCCGGCGAATTTGGAACAGCGGGGAGGGAGTGTGCTGACGTTGGATGACGGGCAGGAGAATTTTGACGGGTTGGTATTTGGCGAATTGGCTGCGGGTCGATGGATGGCGGGGAGTGAGTTTTATCGGAGGACATGGCAGGAGCAGGAGGATTGGCCGAGGGAGACAGTGACGGGTGGGGAATGGGTGCAGGTGGCGGCGGTGTATGAGGGGGATCGGGTATCGCTTTATCGGAATGCGGAGTTGATGGCTGCGTATACCATGGCGAATCCGCCCCGCAGTTTTGGTCCTGCGGCGGCGGTGTTGTTTGGGCGGCGGCATTTGGAGGCGGGTGATCCGCAGAATGCGTTTGTGGGGAGGATTCGGGATGCGCGGATTTACGGTCGGGGTTTATTGGCTGGCGAGCTGGGGGAGTTAAGGGCGGGTGAGTTGGGTGGTTTGGAGCCTTGGGCGTGGTGGGATTTTGCGGGGGAAGGTTTGAGGGAGAAGACAGGGCGGTTCAGGGAGATTCAGTTGGTGGGGGATGTACGGATTGCGGGCGGTGGTCTGGAGCTGGGGGGTGAGGGTGCGACCGTGATCACGACCTGTGCCGGGGAGGGGGGAGAGGCTCAGGTGGAGGTGCCACGGCAGTGGTCGGCGAGTGGTGCGGTGCCGGAGGAAGTGGTGCAATCGGCGAGGTTATTACGGGAGCGGTTTTTGGCCGATGCGTATCGGCCCGGGTATCACTTTAGTG
>JBMTVN010000517.1:0-2752 GCA_049451415.1 Limisphaerales bacterium
TGTCCATATGGTGGGGATCCGCCTCGATGAGGAAGGTGAAGCTTTCACCGGCCGGGCGCCGGGTGTGGAAACTGCGGGTGGTGCCTGCTTCGAAGGTTGGTCCTCCCGGGGCGGCGTGGCGGAGGCGGTAGTAGTATTTCTGGTTGGGTGTGAGCTGGTCGAGCTGTATTTCGGTGGGTTGGCCCGCCGATGTGGTGACGGTATTGGTTCGCTCGGTGAGGGAGCCGGGAGATGCGCCGTATTCCAGGTAAACGTCACGGGCCTCGCTGGTCAGGATACTGACGAGGATCGAGTCGTCCCTGGGGCTGCCGAGGACGAGGTTGTAAATTGCGGACTCTCCGGAGTCGGGGCTGGTGACTATGGCGTAGAAGGTTTCAGTATCGGAGAGGGAGCCGTCGCTGGCCAGAACGGTGAAAGTTTGGATAGTGCCGGCATGGGTTTCGTTTGAAGTCCAGGTGATTTCTCCGGTCTGGCTGTCTATGGAAGCTCCCTCGGGTGCCACCGACAGGGTGAAGGTCACGGGTGAAGCGCTTGAGGCGTTGCAGGTGACGCGCAACGTATGTCCCGGCGCGATGGTTTTGTCCGGTATTGAGGTAATGATCGGACCGTCTCCATTACCCTGGAAGAGAGGATTGGGAGTGGGCAGGGAAGCGTTGATTTCGGCGAGGTAGCTCGTGAGCTTCCGGCCGAGTTCTTCGGTTTTTTCGGGGAGCTGAGCGGAGAGGTCGTTGCTTTCCTTCAGGTCGGTGGAAAGGTTGAAGAGGAGGTCCTCTCCGGTTTCGTAGTAGTGGATGAGTTTGTAGTCGCCCAGGATGATGACCGACTGTGGTGTGTCACCCTGGTAGTGGGGGAAATGGAAATACAGGCCTTCGCGAGGACGGACGACCGGGAGGTCCTGACCTTGAAGAATGGGAACGATGCTCCCGCCTTCAATACCTTCGGGAAAGGGCGTATCGATACCGGCGAGTTCGCTGAAGGTATTGTAGAGATCGTAGCCGACGATGGCCTGGTGGCTCCATGAATTGGGCTCGATGCCTGGACCGCGAATGATGAAGGGAACGCGTATGCCGCCTTCCCGGAGGTCGCCTTTTCCTCCCGAGATGGGACGGGTATTGCTGTTGCCGCCTCCGCCGTTGTCCGACATGTAGACGACGTAGGTATTGTCGGCGATGCCGAGGGCTTCGATCTTGGCTAGAAGCAGGCTGATGCCCTCGTCGAGGTTTTCTGCCAGGGCGGCCCTGCCGATGGTCTTTTCATTGGCGCTAGGCAGCAGGGCCTGATACTTGGCGTAGGTATCGGGCCGGGCGTTTTCCGGATAATGCAGCGCGTGGTAGGACATTTGAATGTAAAAGGGCGTTTGCGCGTTGTGGCTGTTTTCCATGAAGGCCATGGCGCGTTCGCCCATGCCGAAAATGTCAACGGGGTTATCGCCCATGAAGGGAGCCGCATCCTGATTGCCGGTATCGCCGTCACTTGCGTCGTAACCGTGTTGCTCAGGCCCGCCGCCGCTGAGGTGCCACTTGCCGTAATGGGCGGTGGCATAACCGACGGATTTGAGGCGTTCGGCAATGGTGATGTGGGAGCTGGCAATTTGCCGGTCCAGGGTCGGGGCGATGAGCTTGTATCCGTCTTCCGCGGTCACGGTGGGGGCGGCTTTGGTCCAGTGGACCTGGGCCGGGCTTTTCCCGGTCTGCAGGCTGATGCGGGTGGGAGAGCAGACCGGGGCCGGCGCATAGGCCTGGCTGAAGCGTTTGCCCTGGCTGGCCAGGAGTTCGAGCGTCGGGGTCTGGATGTGGGGGCTTTTCGAGGTTGGAATATCGGGGTGCATCTGCACCGAGGTTTCGATCCAGTCCTGGTCATCGGACAGGAGGAACAGGAAGTTGGGTCGCGCGGCGGCAGCTGCGATTCCAAGCAAGGCGAGCCAACAAAACAGGAACGCGGCAAGCCGTGGAGGTGTTGTGACTTGTATTTTCATCCTCGGTAGAAAATTTTCATTATCTCGCACGGAAGAACATGGACGGTTTAACTGCCTCCACCTCGATCTGGATGGTTCCTGAGTTATCCAGCAACCAGAATTGGGGTTGCCACAACTGAAGGTCTTCCGATGTTTCCAGGGCGACTCCACGATTCGCTTGTCCTGAGATTTCCAACGTGGGCTTGTTATTGATGCTGGCAATGGTAAGTTGTATTTCCGTTGATGATTCCGGTGGCATCCAGTTGTTATAGACTTCATTGCCCGTACCGCTGGGGCTTCCCCATTGCACACTGACTCGCCCGGCCACTCGATCCAGCTGATAGTTGACCTGGTATTCCTGGGAATTGAGCCGGTAGGTCAACAAGTATTCATCCGGAGCGGGGAAGGTGAATCCGGTGATGACCGCCCCGGGCAGGGGGAGGCCGGATTCGCGGATCCGGTTGGCAAAGGGTTGTGGATCGACCTGCCCGTCGATCTCACTGACCACGCCGTGGAAGGCAGCCTGGATATAGGGGTAGGTTTCCTGGGCGTGGTAGTGGTAGCCGAGTTCACCGTGCGTATGTCCTGCCTGTGCGTCGAGTCCCTCCACGGGAGATCCATCCGGTTCGGTCAGACCGTAAATGGCATAGCCGTCCAGGGCAAAAGCGGTCGGTTTTTTGAGGCCCAGCACGCTCTGCAGGTGCAGGGGAGCGATGTGGTAGTGGTAGTCGTCGGCGCGTCCTCCATGGCCTCCCCAGTTATCCAGTTCCCCGGCGAGCTTGGTGTCCGTCTTGCCGT
>JBMTVN010000518.1:0-2735 GCA_049451415.1 Limisphaerales bacterium
GGGGGGGGGGTGTGGGGGAGCGTGGCTCTTTTGGACATACACTGCACAGGCATTGCATCTGCGTTGGGCAGTCGGAGTTGTTCTATCAGATGGGTTGACCCTGCGTGGGAACCGTTTATTTTGGCTCGCGACTACGCACGGGGCTCGTGCAGTTATTTTCCGGATGTTTACTTTCGGCATCATGGGTGAAGTGGATCCACTGGCGGCATTGGCTGGCGGGGCGGGTTTCCTAGTGCTTCTGGTGGTGTTTTGGTGGCCTGACCGCGGAGTATATGCGCGGTGGCGGCGGTGGCGGCGGTTCAGCATGCGGGTTTTAGAGGAGGACGCGTTGAAGCATCTCTACAAGGCGGAGCTTCAGGGCGCGCGTCCTACGCTTCAGAGTGTAGCCGGGACCTTGGGGGAGAGTCTGGGACGTGCGGCGGATGTGCTGGTCGCCTTACAGGAGCGGAAGTGGGTCCAGGTATTGGGGCAGGAGATCAAGTTGTTGCCCGCGGGTCGGAGGTATGCGCTGAACATCGTGAGAGCGCATCGGTTGTGGGAACAGCATTTGGCGGAGCAGACGGGAATTTCGGAGGCGGATTGGCATCGTTTGGCGGAGATGGAGGAGCACCGGTTGTCCCCGTCGGAGGTGGACGATTTATCGGCGCGGTTGGGGCATCCTGCTTACGATCCGCATGGAGATCCCATTCCGACGTCGGAGGGTGAGTTTGCTCCGGGGGGTGGCCGGCCGTTGGGGATGCTGGATCGGGATGGCTGGGGTGTGGTTTGGCATGTGGAGGATGAGCCGGAGTCGGTTTACGCGCAGGTTAGGGCGATTGGTTTGTATCCCGGGACGATGGTGCGGTTATTGGAAAGTTCGGACCGCCATGTGCGGATTTGGGCGAATGGGGAGGAGCATGTCTTGGCGCCGGTAGTAGCGGCCAATGTGAGTGTTCAGGTGGCTGCACCGCGGGAGGAAGAGGAGAGTGGGAGCGTGCCACTGAGCGCGTTGGGGCTGGGGCAATCGGGGCGTATCCAGCGCTTGTCGCGTCGCTGTCGCGGGGCGGAGCGGCGTCGGTTATTGGATTTTGGTTTATTGCCGGGCACGTTGGTTTCGGCGGAGATGTTGAGTCCGGCGGGCAACCTGACGGCTTATCGGGTGAGAGACACATTGATTGCTTTACGTCGGGAGCAGGCGGCGAACATTCAGGTGATTTTGGAGGGGGTATCATGACTGATCAGGCACGGTCTTTTGAGGGTGGGGTAGCGGGGGCGTCTTGCGAGGGGTGTCCGAGTTTTCGTGCGGGGGGGCTGGCGCGTCTGGGGGTGGAGGTTGGGGCGTCGAAGTATCTCGTGGCTTTGGCGGGGAATCCGAATACCGGCAAGAGCACGGTTTTCAACAGCCTGACGGGGTTGCGTCAGCATACCGGCAACTGGCCGGGAAAAACCGTGGTCCGGGCTGAGGGTGGATTCAGTTTTGATGGGGAGCGGTATAAGCTCGTGGATCTTCCGGGTACCTATTCACTTTTGGCAACGAGTCCGGACGAGGAGGTGGCGCGGGACTTCTTATTATTTGGCCAACCGGATGTGACGGTGGTGGTGGTGGATGCGACGAGGCTGGAGCGGAATTTGAATCTGGTGCTGCAGATCCTGGAGATCACGTCGAGGGTAGTGGTGTGTTTGAATTTGATGGATCAGGCCCGTCGCTTGGGGTTGGAGGTGGATGCCCGTCGGCTGGCGAAGGATCTGGGTGTGCCGGTTATTGCGGCTGCGGCGCGTTATCGGGAGGGGTTGGAGGAGTTGTTGTCGGCGGTGCGGGATGTGGCGAGTGGGAGGACGGTTTGTCGCGGGTATCGTGTAGCCCGGCATTCGGCAGAGTTGGAGAAAGCTGTGGTCGAGGTCTCGGGTCAGTTGCTCCGGGTTTATCCTGGTTTACCGAATGCCCGCTGGGTGGCTTTGCGTTTGCTGGAGGGGGATCATCGGGTGATTGAGGCGGTGAGGACAGGGGAGCTGGGTCGTCTGGCCGTGATGGGGGGTGAGCCGGTTGGAGTGGAGGGGGGTGTATGAGTTTGGACAAGTCGTCTGAGATCCAGGAGGTATTGCGTCAGGCCCAGGATTGGCGCTGGAAGCTTGGCGGGGAGGTGCATGAGCGGTTTGCCGAGACGTTGTATGCGGAGGCCTCCGGTTTGGCCGGGCGGGCAGTGAGCCGTCCGGGGGAGAAGCGTCGGTTTGATTTGGACCGGACGATTGACCGGGTGGTGACGAGTCGGTTGTGGGGTATTCCGCTGATGGTGTTCCTGTTCTCCCTGGTTTTCTGGATTACGATCAGTGCAGCGAACGTGCCCTCGGGTTTCCTTGGCTGGCTTTTGGTGGATGAGGGGCATGCCTGGTTATCGGGGGTGACGGAGCGCATGGGTTTGCCGTGGTGGTTGAAGGGTGTGCTGGTGGACGGGGTATATTTGGCGACTGCCTGGGTGATTGCGGTGATGTTGCCTCCGATGGCGATTTTCTTTCCGCTATTCACCCTGCTGGAGGATTTCGGGTATTTGCCGAGGGTGGCGTTCAATTTGGACAACGTCTTTCGTCGGGCGGGTGCTCATGGCAAGCAGGCGTTAAGCATGATGATGGGTTTTGGCTGCAATGCCGCGGGGGTTGTGGCGACACGGATTATCGACAGTCCGCGGGAGCGGTTGATTGCGATGGTGACGAACAACTTTGCGTTATGCAATGGCCGGTGGCCGACCCAGATTTTGGTG
>JBMTVN010000519.1:0-2732 GCA_049451415.1 Limisphaerales bacterium
CAGCGGCCAACTCCGCCCTAAGCGACTCCTCCCAGGCCACCTGTAACGCATCCACCTCCGGCCACTCCCCACCCAGCTTCGCCTCCAAGTCAGCAATCGCCTTCGTCAGCCGCACCCGCCCCTCCCGCTGCTCCACTGTCGGCACCTCAATCACCGGCGCCGGATCCTTCCGGTTCCCATCCAGCGGCGGCCCGTCCAGGCTGTTGAAATACGCAAAACTCGAATAGAAATCCTTCATCGTCAGCGGATCAAACTTGTGGTCGTGACACCGCGTGCAATCCATCGTCAACCCCATGAACACGGTCCCGGTCGTCACCACCCGGTCCACCACGTTTCGCACATAAACCTCCTCCTCAATGGAACCACCCTCGGCCGTCGTCACGTTGCAGCGGTTAAACCCAGTCGCAATCATCTGGTCCTCAGTCGGATTCTCCAACAAATCCCCCGCAAGCTGGTCGATGATAAACTGGTCAAAGGCCTCGTTCTGGTTGAACGCACGCACCACCCAGTCCCGATACGCCCACATTTCCCGGTAGTTGTCCAAATGCAGCCCGTGGGTATCCCCATACCTTGCCAGATCCAGCCAGTGACGAGCCATGTGCTCACCATAACGCGGTGAACCCAACAACCGGTCCACCACCTTTTCGTAAGCCTGTTCAGATTCATCCGTCAGGAAGGCTTCCACCTCGGCCGGTGTCGGGGGTAATCCCGTCAGATCAAAGGTCACCCGACGTATCAACACCTCACGCTCCGCCTCCGGTGAAGCGCGCAACCCGTCCTTCTTCAAACGCGCCTGAACAAAGGAATCAATCGGGTTCCGCACCACCCCCAAACCTTCCACCGCCGGCACCTCCGGGAATGTCACCGGCTGGAACGCCCAGTGCTCCTCCCAGACCGCCCCCTCAGCAATCCAACGCCTTAAAACCTCTACCTGCTCCGGCTTCAACGGCTTCCCAAATTTCGGCGGCGGCATCAATTCAGTCTCGTCATCCGTCGTCACCCGAACCATCAACTCGCTCTTGTCCGCATCTCCAGCCACCACCACCGGATACCCGCCATGATCCCCCAAGGCACCCTCCCTGGTGTCCAACCGTAACTTGGCCTTCCGCTGCCCCTCGTCCGGCCCATGACAGGCAAAACAATGGTCCGACAAAATCGGCCGCACCTCGGCAGCAAAATCCACCTCGGCAATTGCCCGAATACTCGCAAGTGACAAACCAACCACAATAATACCCAGCCAGCTCGCTCGCTCCATCCGCCACAAATTTTTACGTTCCATCGGCATCTCGTCCTATTCAGCCAAAACCAACCCTGCAGGTTTCTAAAACAGGGAATAAGGCGTGTTGATTGGCATTATGCCGCGGTTCCAGCCTGGCGCAAGCGATCTATTACCTCGTTTGACTTTCAGTTGACAGCCCCACCCCTCTGCGTAAACAATCCACGCCCTTCGCCCGCAAAGGCGCCAGAGTAGCTCAGCGGTAGAGCAGGGGACTCATAAGCCCTTGGTCACAGGTTCGATTCCTGTCTCTGGCACCATTTTTTCTACCGAAAACCAGGCACTGAAGAGTTCAGTCCACTATCCGGATCCCACACCCTCCCAGAAGCCCAAAATTTCCTGCCAGGTAGAAAGCGGCAGGCTCTGCACGGCCACATGCCCGCCCACCGGCACTTCCCAAAGCCGCTTGGGACCGGCATACCCCTCATACAGACTCCGACCGAAATGCTGCGGAACGATCGTGTCATCCAGAACCACGACAACCGCAACCCGGCCTCGATAGGATGCGAGATGCTCTCGGGAGTCGAAGCGGTCACGAAGCACCCACCGAACCGGCAGGAAGGGGTACCGCCCCTGCCCCACATCCACCACGGAGGTATAGGGCGCCAGCAAGACTATGCCCTCAACCCGTTCAGGAAACCGCCCCGCCAGATACGCGGCCACCCCTGTACCCAAGGACTCGCCAACCAGAAAGGTCCGCAGGTCGGATCTCATTAAGCCCAAACCAGCCTCCGCTGCCTGATAGAGACTGCTCTCACTCGGCGATCCTCCCCGCCCCCCATAACCCGGATACTCCAGCAAATAGACATCGAGGTCCGCACACTGGCACAGCACGTCAGCATAAACCGCAGCCCCGGGTGCAACCCCTCCGTTCCCGTGCAACACCAACACCTGCATCCTGGCAGGCCTTTCGGGCGAAGCTCGAAACCATCCAACGCGTTGCCCGGAACCATCCCCCCACTCAACAAGCCCTCCGTCAGCCGCCCAATCCTCAATCATCTGCTCGGGGTATCCTGGCGGGAAGTAGATCAACCGTCTCTGCAACAGCCCCATACCGACGACCACAGCCAGATAACCACCCATAACCAGCAAACCCAGCCTGACCCACCATCGGCTCTTGGGAGCAACACTCGAATCCCGTTGCACTTCCTTAGGCTCAGCAGAATCGCACGGTTGAGGGTCACTGCTCTCGGAATCCCCTATTGTCATGGTGAAAACCCTCACCTTCGTCCGCTGCTGATGCAATTTCGAAATCCATCCGCAGCCTCACCCCCCCGAACCACGGTGCATCCGCCACTGCATTGAATCGTCCCCCTCGAGTGCCCGTCGACACCATCCCGCAAGGCTGCTCAGTGCAACCTTGCAGAAACCCGCGGTTAGAGCTACTCAACGCCAAGATGTACGCACCGCATCATGGTATGACGGCAGCTCCCCTTTATGAAAACGATCACCTGCT
>JBMTVN010000520.1:0-2729 GCA_049451415.1 Limisphaerales bacterium
TCGCCGCCGCCGCCCTCTACGCCCTCGAAAACCACCGCGACCGCCTCGCTGAAGACCACAGCAACGCACGCCAACTCGCCGAGGGGCTGAACAATCTCCCCGGGGTCCAGGTCGACCCCACCACGGTCGAAACCAATATCCTCATGATCCATGTCCCCGGAATGAACGCAGCAGACCTCGCCCGCCAGTTGGACCAGGCCGGCCTGCGCCTCCTCCCCACCGGACCCAACACGCTCCGGGCTGTCACCAACCTCATGGTGCCCAACTCAGCCATCCCCAACGCTATCGACCTCTTCTCCCAAACCCTCCAACAAGGGACTAACACCCCGTAATCCCATCTCTGTTTGCCTCCTGATCTTTTTGCCCCGAGGGAACCAAAGAAAGCCACCCCCGTAGGCGCGCCCACTCTCTTTGCGATTCTCACTGCTCCCCTCCATCGCCTACTCTCTACACCAGCTCACACTCCATGACACCTCTCCCCCTGCTCCAACTCTCCCTGCTCCTGACCCTATCCATCTGCCGCCTCGCAGCCAGCGAAACAACACCCGCCCCTTCCCCTGTCCGGGTGTTCATCTTCGCCGGCCAATCCAACATGGTCGGCTCCGATTCCAGGGTCGATGACATCCAACGCTTCCCTCCATTCTCCGGACTGGAAAACCCGCAGCCCGGCGTCCGCTTCGCCTACGCCATCGGACGTGAAGACAAGTTCACCAGCGATGGATGGGTGGATCTCCAGCCACTCAATAACACCGTCGGTCCCGAGCTCAGTTTCGCCCGAAAAGTTTCGCAGGCCACCCGTGCGCCCGTCGCCATCATCAAATGCGCCGCCGGCGGCACCCACCTCGGCGGCGACTGGAATCCCGACAACCCCTCAGGCTTCAAGCTCTATCCTCTCGCCCTCAATCTCGTTCGATCGGCGCTCGCCGATCTCGATCGCCAGGGCATTCCTTACCGGCTCGAAGGCTTCATGTGGCACCAGGGCGAAAACGACATGTTCGAGCAAAGCTACATGGATAACTACGGACCCAACCTGCGAAACTTCATCGCCTCCTGGCGACGCGACCTCAACGCCCCCGACCTCAGGTTCTACATCGGAGAACTCTGCACCAAAACCATCTGGGGCATGGACCTCCGCCCACGCATGTACGCCATCAGCCTCGGTCAGAAATCGGTCACCAACACAGACCCGCTCACCGACTATGTCCCAACTTCCCACGTCGGAGTCGAGATCGGTGGCGGCGTCGGACTCCATTATCACTACGGAACACTCGGCCAGCTCGAACACGGCGTGAACTACGCCGACGCCTACCTGCATCACCAGGGCATCCCCACCACACCATCCCGCCCGCTACCCACCTGGCCCTACCCCGCAAACAGCCGCGTGAAGCTGTTCATCCTTGCCGGACACCGGAACATGGAGGGCGAACGTGCCTTCATCCAGGACCTCGAGCAGGATGAGAAGCTCCGCCCGCTCGCCCAAGACAACCCCGCCATCGCATTCCAATACAGCCTCGGTGGCGGCTACCGCCAGTCAACAAACTGGGAACCCCTCGGCCCAACGGGATTCTATGACACGTTCGGGCCCGAGCTGAGCTTCGGCCATACTCTCCAAACCCAAACCTCCCACCCGTTCGCCCTCGCGAAATTCACGCATAGTGGATCCCAAGTCATCGATTGGACACCCGCCGGCAGTGAAGCCAAAACCCGCAACCTCTACCCCACGTTCATCGCCTTCATCCAAAACACCATCCAGGACCTCGAACACCGCGGCCACTCCGTCGACCTCGCCGGCGTGTTCTATCACCTCGGCGAAAACGACATGTCCTTCGGTCCCTTCCGCCAAAACGCCATCCCCCACCTTCAATCCCTCATCAGTCAGTCCAGACAAGACCTCGAACTGCCCCACCTCAAATGGTTCGTCAGCCAACAACCTCCCACCCGGGATGAATCGGTCGACAATATCCACGTCACAGAGGAACTCGCCGCCCTGGCCAAGTCCGATCCCGACACCATCCACATCCAGGCTTTAACCCTCCCCCCCGAGCCGGAGCAGCTGGTCATCACCAGCCAAGGCATCGTTGAACTCGGGCGCCTTCTCGCCCAGGCCTACCTCAACACCCGCTAGCTCCCGCCCAACTCAAAGACCTGCCCGTTCGACCCCACCAAACCGCAGAGTCCTCACCCCCAGGCGCGGAATCGCCAGCCGGACAATCCCTCCCCCGTGCTCCCCCTGCTCCACCGGCAGCGACTCCACCAGCCGACCATCCAACTCCACCAACTCCGCCTTTGTCGCTCGAAAACCCAACTGCACTGCCCTCATAGACGCATTGCCAGTCGCGTTGAATAGCCTGAGATACACCTCGCCGTCCCGCTGATAAACCGCCGGTATGACCCACCCCGCATCCCCCGTATCCACCGCCGACCACACCCCCGCCTCACCTCCACCTGTTATTTCACCCCACGCGGGCTCCTGCCAGAGCGCCGAAGTCTTCGCCACCCCCGCCCTCTCCCAATCCCCCGCATGCGGCATCAGCCCGTAACACAGCTCCGTCGGACCATCCACCCCATAGTCCCGCCCCCATAACCCCTTCCCCGCATACTGCACGGTCAAGGCCAGCGGATGTCCCGCCCCATGAGCGTAGCTCGTCGTGTGATCACTGAATAACGCCAAACCAGCTTCCCCCTTCGCATACACCACATCCACCCAGTCCAAAATCAGGTTGTGCTTA
>JBMTVN010000521.1:0-2725 GCA_049451415.1 Limisphaerales bacterium
TCCATGCCTCCCAGCACGGCCGCCGCGTCCGCCATTTGGGGGACGGCTTTGGGGTCTTCGAGTCGGCCGAGGCTAACGAGGGCGGCTTCGCGGACTTCCCAATGTTGGTCGGTGAGGCATTTGGTGAGGGGTTCGAGAGTTTCGGGGTTGTTGAGTTGGCCGAGGGCTTGGGCGGCGGCGGTGCGGACGTTACGGCTGGGGTCTTTGAGGGCGGTGGTGAGGGGGTGGAGGGTGAGGGGGTGGGCGAGTTGGCGGAGGGCTTCGACGGTGGCGGTGCGGACGGGTTCTTCCGGATCTTTGATGGATTTGAGGAGGAGGTTGATGACGCGGTCATC
This sequence comes from Limisphaerales bacterium, assembly GCA_049451415.1. Taxonomy (GTDB): domain Bacteria; phylum Verrucomicrobiota; class Verrucomicrobiia; order Limisphaerales; family JAHDYP01; genus JBMTVN01. The sequence continues at coordinate 336 of JBMTVN010000521.1, forward strand.
GCCGAGGGAGGCGAGGGCATCGATGGCGGCTTGGCGTTGGTAGAAGGAGCCGTTTTCGAGGGCTAGGGCGAGGGGGTCGAATGCGGGGGTGCCGAGTTCGGCGGCTTTTTGGACATCGCCGGTGGCGACGAGGTAGGCGGCGTGTTCTTCCGGGGATTCGGGTTTCCAGCGGAGGGTTTGGAGGGCTTTGGCGGTGAGGGAGCGGATGAGGGCGGATTCATCGAGGAGGAGGTCGACGAGGAGGTGGAGGGCGGCGGGGGAGCCGATGATGCGGATGGTTTGGACGGCGGCTTCGCGGACGGCGGGTTCGGCATCGCGGAGGGAGGGGGTGAGGGCGGCGATGGTGGAGTCGGATTTATGGGAGGCGAGGGCTTGGGCGGCGGTTTCGCGGATTTCGGGTGAGGAATCCTGGAGGCAACCGACGAGGGCTTCCCAAGCTTTGGGGTTGGGATCGGCGCCGAGTTTACGGATGGCGTCCTTACGGGCGTCGAGGCTTTTGGCTTTCAGCTGTTTGAGGTTCCACCAGAGCATGGGTATATACGACGTGGCCGGTGGTTTGGTTAGGGCCGGTCCGGGATAATGTCCGGCGTGGATGATACGTTGAATGGGTGGGTGGACACCAACTGAAAAGTCGGGGTGTTGGCGGGTTGAGTTTTTGGGGTTGGGGTGGGATAAAGCGGGTCATGCAGCGGACGAAGTTTCATGGGGCTTTTTTGTTTTGGTTTTTGTTGGTGCTTGCGGTTGTTGGGGTGGGTGGGGCGGTGGCGGGGTGGCAGCGGGCGTATGGGTTGGATGGGGAGGTGGTGAGGTTAACGGGGGAGGTGGGTCGGTTGGAGGGGGAATTGGAGTTCGGGCGTGGGCGGGTGCGGGTGGTGGAGGGGTTGCAGGAGGAGGTGAAGCGGTTGCAGAGGGATGTTCAGGAGTTGCATCGGCTGAGGGGGGAGCAGCAGGAGTGGCGTCGGGTGAAGGAGGAGTTGGCGCAGTGTCGGGAGCAATTTGCGGTTTTGCAGCAGGCGCAGCGGGAGGCGGCGGCGCGGGGGGTGGGGCAGCCGCGGCCGGAGCCGGTTTCATGGATTGGGGTAGTGATGGCGGCGAATCCCGGGGGTGGGGTGAAGGTTCAGAGCGTGGTGCCGGGCAGTCCGGCGGCGAAGGTGGATATGGTGATGGGGGATGTGATTATTTCTGCGGACGGGCGGGTATTGGGTGGGCCCACGGATTTGCGTGAGGTGGTGGGGCAGAAGAAGGTGGGTGAGGGGGTATCGTTGGGGGTGCGGCGTGGGGGTCAGGTGAGGAACCTGGTATTAACGACGGAGGCATTTCCGCGGTAGGCGGGAAGGGCAGAGCGGGAAGCGGGAGGGGTTAGGGTTAAGGGCGGATGGTAGTGCCGCGTGCGCGGCACGGGAGATGGGAGATGGGATATCGGGGAGCGGGGCTGCGCGCAAATCCTTTGGCCGACTCTTGCCGGTTCGGTCCTGGTTGGTGGTGGGGGATATGTTCTTGCGGTGTTCCTGCGCTTCTCAAGCTCTGGACGAGAGATCGCGAGGGATGATGTGCGCTGACACCTGACTTCTGGATTTCGATTTCGATCCCGATAGCGATTTCGATTTCGAGTCGCTTGGTTGGATGCAACGACTGGGTGTTTAAGAGGGGGTCGGATATATGAGATATGGGAGATCGTAGATGGGGGATGGGAGAGGGTGGTGGGGCGGGCGGTTTATAAGCGACCGTTCTAGTGTCGGCGGAGGATGAGTCGGTGGTCGGTACGTTTGGTTTGGTGGTATTCGAGTGGGGGGAGTTCGGTGATGGTGGGGGATTCGGTTTCGTTGAGGATGGTGCGGCAGCGGTCTTGGAGTTGCTGCCAGCGGGGCCATTGGAGGTGTGGGGCGTGGGTGATTTGGCGGAGGAGGCTACGCCATTCGATGATGACTCGGTCGATATCGCCTTCACCGAGCAGAGGGGAGATCCAGCGGGATTTATGGGTGGGGTGGTGGTGGATATCGGCGACGATTTGTTCGGCTCCGGATCCGTATTTGGGGGGGACGCCATTTTCGAGGTAACCGGGGATGGAGGTGAGTTTATAGCGTTCGTAGCAGGCGAGGGCGAGGCGACCGGCCCAGCGGTTTTCGTCACCACAGAAGCGGAAGCCGGCGTCGAGGTTAGCGAGGTCGTAGATGAGGTCGTTGAGGTTATAGGATTCGTCTTCGAGGCCTGCGGCGATGGCGAGTCCGTCGCCTTGGTGGAAGAAGCTGACGAGGTGGCCGCGGAGGGTGGGGTGGCCTTGGGGTGTGACGAGGCCGAGTCGGCGCCAGGTGAGGGCGGTTCCTGTGGTGGTGGGGAGTTGGATGCAGGTGGGGTGGAGGTGGCAGGACTGGCAGTGGTGGTGGTGGACT
>JBMTVN010000522.1:0-2723 GCA_049451415.1 Limisphaerales bacterium
GGGAGAGGGTGGGGGGGAGGCTAGCGTTCGAAGTCGGATGGTCTGGGGGAGGAGAAGATGGTTTGCTGGTTCCAGATCAGGGAGGTGGCATCTGTTATGAAGCAGGCTTGGATGCCGGAATCATTGGATTGGAGGTAGGCGTAATGGGCATCGGTTTGGATGGGGGCATGATGGAGCTTGGATCCGGCCGGGTTGAAGAGGATCCAGTGTGTGGTTGTGGGGTCGAATTGGGCCCGGATGAGTGTGAGCTCCGGGGAGTCGATGAGCGTAGAGATGCCTGAGGCGCCGGCGGTGGCGGCGATTTGGCCACCGCTGTATACGGCGGTGGCGCCGGGCATGTTGGAGGAGGCGCGGGCTTTGGAAGCGGCGTGAGGGTAATAGAGCTGGGTGGAGTGGAGTGTTTGGCCGGGCTTGGGGGTGCCGGTCCAGACATAGCGCACTTGGGCGGGGCAGACTTCAGTGCGGGGATCTTCGGCGGTTCGGTCGACGACCTGCATATGCCAGCCCGGTTGGGGAGCGAAGTAGACGAGCAGGTCGGCTGGGGGGGTGAGCATGGGGACGCGGCCGTTGGAGGCGACCGGAGCGGTCATGAAGGTATTGGCCCAGTGGCTGCCGGTTTGAGGGCCGATGTTCTGGGTATTCCAGAGGGCGGCGATGGAGGCGTGGAAGGGTTCCTCGAAGGTGGCGAGTTCCCGGGAGACGAGGAATTGGTTGTGGACGAAGATGAATTCGCGGGTGACGTGGACGGGGAGGCCTTCGGGGTTTTGGATCTCGACGCGGGCTACGGCGGCGGAGGGGCTGTTTTTGGTGGTGGTTAGCGTGGTGGAGATACTGGGCATTTTGCCGTTCTCCCAGTTTTCGCTGATGCGATCGGGGTCGGGGATGTAGCGGCGGCTGGCTTTACCGGAGAGGTCGGTGATGGCCATGCGGTTTTCGGGAATTTCGCCTTTGGAGGTGACGAGTTGGGTGAAGGGAGAACCCCAGCGGGTGAGTCCGACGATGCCGCCGGCGTTATAGGGGAAGCTGGTGGGATTGAGTTCAACCAGGGCGAAGAGGTCGCCGGGGTTCCAGCCGGAGCGGAGGACGAGCTTATCCAGGACGATTTTCCCGGTGAAGGTCTGGTTGCAGCAGAGGTAGGCCTTGCCGGGGGTGGGATCGAGGTTGGGGAGGAAGCGGCCCACGATGGATTTGTCGTCGTGAGGGAAGCGTGCGACTTCGTGTCGGGCGGAGTGTGTGAGTCCGGCGGGGGGTGGTGTAGGGGTGATAGTGTCGTTGGCGCTGAGCCAAGCCAGGACGATGTAGGGAGCTGTTTCGCGTTCGAGGAGGTAGCCGTCGGAGAGAGTGGGTTGGTTTTGGTAGAGGAGGTAGTTCATGGCCTTATGGGCGGCGAAGCGGTAGTGGCCGTTGGAGGTGGCGGTGGCGACACGTTCGAGGACTCCGATGCGGAGAGTGGCGGTGCTATTCCATCCGCCGTTGGGTCCGTAGGGAAAGATTGCACCATCGGGAGTGATTTCCTGCATGAGGCGATGCCATACCGGCTGCATGTCGGGGTGGGCGAGGTAGCGGTCGTCGTCGAGAAGTTCGTGGCTGGAGAAGGCGTAGGCGCGGGTGGCGTCCTGGAAGTAGCCGGTATCGTTTTGGAGCAGGTCTTTATAGCGCCAGAAGTCATCCCAGACTTGGGAGGCGTAGTGTTTCCAGTGTGGGGCCTCCGGGATATCGGGGTACCATTTGGCGGCGAGGCCTTTGGCGAGGGCTTCGGGCATGGCCCGGTGGCAGGGGCCGCGCCATTCGATATCGGGTGAGTTCCAGACGTGGAGGTTACGGCAGTAATAGAGCCAGAGGTCTTTGAACCAGGCTGTATCCGGCTCTAGGAGGCCGCCTTCGATGAGGTGTTTGCGGTAGAGCGGGAGGTAGGCGGGCGGGTCGGCGAATTGTTCCGTCCAGCCTTTCTCGGCGACTTCCCTCTCGAGGGCTTGGTGGAAGTCCTTGAGCATGGTGATGCAGGCCTTGCCCCATGATGGGTCGCTGGTTTGGATGAACTTGGCGAGAGCGGGCAGGAGTTGTGTGGGGCCGGAGAGTCCGCGTTTGGGTTGGTTGACGTATTGGAGCATCCCGGAGTTTTCGATCCAGGACATATAGGTCTCGCGGGTGACCGGGGTTTGGGGGATGGGGTAGTATGCGAGCGAGTCGAGGTTGGGGCTGCCGATTTGGTAGCGATGGATGGGAGGGGCGTAGAGGCGTGGAGGGCCGATGCGATCGACTGGCGGTTCTGCGCTATCGGATGCGTGGAGGCTGGTGAGGAGCAGCAGGCTGATGGTGGTGCGCAGGGCGTTGCTCGTTATGAGAACCGGGCGAGGCGTCATGGGGGGATAATAGTCAAGTGCTGCATGTTGGGGCAAGCCGGGTATGCGTTGAACACAGGCGTGACAGGGGTGGCTGGCGGAGGCAGTTTGGGGATGTTTCCCGAACGTGTATTGGATGGACTGCTATGAATGTGATGCTGCGAACTTCTGTGGTGATGGCGTCTCTGCTGCTGGGAGGATCCGGGGTGAATGCGGCGGGGGGCGAATGGTTTGTTTCCGTGGGTGGTGATGATGCGAATCCGGGCACGCGGGCGCGGCCTTTTGGCACACCGGGGCGTGCGATGGAGGCGGTGCGGGCGGAGATTGGCGGGGGGCTGCGGCATGATTTGCGGGTGACATTTCTAGGGGGGGTGTATGAGT
>JBMTVN010000523.1:0-2719 GCA_049451415.1 Limisphaerales bacterium
GGATGATGACGGATTTGACAACCGGCTGTTTGTGGCGCGGCCGGAAGCACGGGTGGTCCGGGTGCTCTATGCCGGATCGGAGGCGGCTTCTGACGCGGCCGGGGCGCGGTTTTTTCTTGAGCGGGCCTTGCGTGACACCCCGTTTCGCCGGGTTGAGATCGAGTCCAGACCGGGGGAAGGGGAGGATGGACTTGGTGATTTGGCGGGGGTCTCGTTGATCGTGGTTCGGTCGGGCTTGTCTGCGGTGTCCGCGCGGCAGGTGGGCGACTGGGTGCGTGCGGGCCATGTGCTTCTGTGGGTCCCGGAGGACAGTGATTCAGCAGCGGTCAGTAGCGCGGGGATGGGGCTGCCGTCGTGGTTTCGGGAGGAGATTCAACCGGACGACTACCTGATGCTTGGGAGGATTAACTATCAGCACCCTTTGCTGGAGCCTTTTGCGGAGTCGAGATACAGCAATTTTACGCCGATCCACTTTTGGCGTTACCGGCGGGTAGCTCCTGAACTGCTGGATGGGGCTGCTGTCGTGGCGGCCTTTGACAATGGCGATCCTTTTCTGGTGGAGGCTTCATTGGGAGGGGGACGGATGTTTGTGATGACCTCGGGTTGGCAGCCCGAGGACAGCCAGCTTGGGGTTTCCAGCAAGTTTGTGCCTTTACTCTATCGCGTGCTCGACTTGTCAGGTGGCGTGGAGGCTCGCGGCGAGTCCCTCGTGGTGGGGGATCAGGTTCGAGAAGCGGGGGTTGAGGTGAGGGATTCGCGCGGGCGTTTGCTGGAGCGAGGAGATGGTGGGGGGATCGTAATGAATGAGCCAGGGATTTATCAGCTTCGGCGTGGAGATGCGGTCGAGAGGGTTGTGGTCAATCTGGAGCCTTCGGAAGTCCGCACCATGATCATGGAGGCAGAACAATTGGAGGCATCGGGGGTGCCGTTGGCTGCGAGTGCGGAGGAGGTTTTAGCCGAGGAGAGCCGTATGCGGCAGCTCGACTTTGCTGAGCTTGAGTCGCGTCAGAAGGTTTGGAAGTGGCTCCTTCTGGTGGCGGTAGTGGTGGTTGTGGCGGAGACGTGGCTGGCTGCGCGAGGCAATCGGCCACAGAGAAAGGCGGCGGTCTAATGGATCCGGTTTTAAAGTCCTGTTTGCAGCCTTTGCTGAGGCGCCTGCGTTGGTGCGGGTTCTGGCGGGAGGCATCGGTCTTGTGTGGCTTGGGGTTGGTAATTGCGGGTGTTGCCGCGTTTGTCGCATGGGTTGTTGGTTGGGGGGCTGGTGGTGGAGGTGTGGCCTTTGTGCTTGTGGTGACCGTTGCAGTGGGTTTCTGGCGTCTCCGCAGACGGCGGGGCCTTGATTTGCGTCAGGTTGCCCTGGATTTGGAGGCGGCGGATCCTGAGTTGCGGGGGCGTTTGCTGACGGCGGTGCAGCAGCAACCGGTTGAGGGTCAGCGTTGGTCTTATTTGCAGGACCGGTTGGTGACCGATCTGTTGAGGTCCGGTCATGTCGAGCGCTGGTCCCGATTGGTTGGCGTGTGGAGTCTTGTTGCTTGGCCGGCCCTGTCCCTGGCGGCCTTGGTGTTTTTCGGGGGGGCGGTCTGGGGTTTGGCGTTGATGCGGGTGGAGCGCTTGTCTGTGGCTGCCGTTGAGCTGGTGGATGGTGTCAGGGTGACTCCTGGCGATACGGAGCTGGAACGGGGTGAGTCGCTGGTTGTTTTGGCGGAGTTTGGCCGGGAGGTCCCGGTTAGCAGTGAACTCGTGGTGCTGCCGAAGGATGGTGTGGAGCAGAGGGTGTCGATGACCCGCAACCTGAGTGAGCGGATTTTTGGTGCGACCTATGCGGGCTTGAAGGGGGACGTGAAGTATCATGTGGAGTTTCCTGGAGGACGTTCTCCTGATTATGCCGTGGAGGTGTATGAGCTGCCACGGATGGAGAAGTCCGACGTTGATTTGGCGTATCCTGAGTATACTGGGATGCAGCCAAGAAGGGTGGAGGATACCCGTCGGGTGACAGCGGTGGAGGGAGCAGGACTGACATTGAGTTTGACGCTGAACAAGCCGGTCAAGGAGGCGTTGCTCGTTGGTGATGATGGGGAGGCTTTGGACTTGCTGGTGGATTTGGAACGTCCGGTGGCATGGCTTACGAACCACGTGCTTTTGTCTGGGGGGGGCTATGAGTTGCGCCTTGTTGATGGTCAGGGGCGCACCAATCGTGCACCGGCGAGATTTGTTTTCGAGGTATTGACGAATCGATTTCCGGATTTGCGGATTACGAAGCCTCGTGGGGATCTGAACCCGTCTCCGCTGGAGGAAGTGTGGTTTGAGGCGGAGGTGGCGGATGACTTTGGTGTGGTGGCCTATGGCATTGGATGGGAGAGGGAAGGTGAGGGAGAGCAGTGGGTTGAGTTGGGGAGGGACGTTCCGGCGGGTGAGCGTCGTCAGTTTACTTACAGGTTGGCACTGGAGGATGTGGGGGTGGTGCCGGATGACCTGGTCGTCTGGTATGCCTGGGCTGATGATCTGGGCGCGGACGGGCGGGCTCGGCGGCATACCACGGATTTGTTTTTCGGGGAGGTCCGGCCTTTTGAGGAGATCTTTCGGGAGGCTCAAGCAGCTGCCGGACAGGGGGGTGGCGAGTCGCCCGAGGGGGGTGGTGGGGGAGAGCAGGGAGGTAGCCAGCAGTTGGTGCAGTTGCAGAAGGAGACATAACTGCGGCGGACCTTGCTACTTCGTTGAA
>JBMTVN010000524.1:0-2715 GCA_049451415.1 Limisphaerales bacterium
GGGATGCGCAGGGGGAGGATGGGATTTGCAATGTGGTGCGCAGTGCCTGGGTGGCGGGGGAGTTGCGAGGGGGGAGGTTTGAGGCGGGGTAGTTTGAGTTGGGGCCGGTGGTGAAGCGGTGAGGTGAGTTAGGGGACGGCGATTTCGGCGGCCCGGTAGAAGCGGGGCAGATTGTCCTTGGCGGGCTGGAGGGGGATGAGCGTGCCGCCGGTCTGGGTTGAGGTTTCGGTGAGGGCGAACCAGGTGGTGAGGTTGGAGCTGTATTCGATGAGGTAGATGGAGCCGGGGCTACCGTGGAGGCGGAGGGTGAGATTGGAGGGGAGGTTGGGCTCGAGACGGAGGAGGGGGAGTTGGTTGAGGGGGAGCAGGTAATTGGCAGCGATGAAGGAGGCGATTTTCTTTCCTGAGGCTTTCCCGTCGCGGTTGGCGGACTCGAAGTGGAATCCGCCGTAGATACGGCTGCGGCCGATTTCGTCGGCACAGGCGGCGAGGCTGGTGAAGGAGCGGGTGATACCGGGGAGGGAGTCGGAGGTGGCGGTGAAGGGGACGTTATCGGTTCCGAGGAGGAGGGTGAGGACGTAGGTGCCGGCTTTACCGAAGGTGCTGTGGCCGCTGGGGTATTCGGGGAAGTTTGGGGAGGGCAGGAGTCCGGTCCATGCGGGGTCGGCTATGGTGTTGGGGTTATTGTCTTCATCGGCGCGTTGGATGGCGGTGACGGGTCGCCAGAAGTTGTGCCGGTATTTTCCTTCCCAGCAGACGATGGCGGCATCGGCTTGAGTGAGGCTGAGGAGGGCGAGGAGTTTGGCACTTTGGAGCAGGTTGAGTTGGTAATCGAGGCAGAGGGAGGTGGCGATTTCGTGGACGTGGCCCGGGGGCATGGCGGTATAGGAGAAGTCGGACCAGAACACGGCGATCTGTTCCTGTTCGGGTGTACGGGTCGGGCTATGGAGGCTGCCGAGGGTTTGAACTTCGAGGAGGTCGGCGGCGTATTGTTCGCTATTGAGGGGTGGGGGTCCTGGGGCGACGAAGGGTTCGAGGGTTTCGAGGCAGAAGGGTGTGACGTAGCGCCAATGAGGGTCGAGGGGTGGGCGGTAGAAGGGGGGTGTTCGGAGCCACTGGCCGGGTTGGGTGCTGGGGATGTAGGGAACTTGGGTGGAGGAGCCGTCGGCCTGGCGGGATTGGAGCATGAGGTTAGCGACTATTTCGCCGTGGCGGAGACCGTTGGTGGTGCTGGCATTGTTGGGGAGGGATGTGAGGATTTGTTGGTGGAGTGCATCGGTTTGGGCGGAGAGCGAGGGGTAGAGGATGCGCATGATGGTGTGGCCTGCGCTGGTGGCGGCGGCTTCGGGGGAGCAGTCTGGTGGGGGGATGGGTGGGGTGAGGTAGGGTTGGTAAGCGGGGGTGATGGAGTTCACCGCGTCGAAGATGGCGGTATGGAGAATGGCGAGGTTGCGGGTGCTGGAGGTGGGGCCGGTATTATCGGCGCGGACGGCAGCGAGGATGAGGGAGTTATAGGCCAGGGCGGGGTTGGTGGTGGCGGCGTGGGCGGGTGTGGTCAGGAGCGTGAGGAGCGTGACAAGGGTGGAGTGAAGCTTGGGGCCGGCTTCTTTCATGGATGGGTGCGGTTTTTGGAGTGAGTGAATGGCAGTGATCTACGATTGTGGACAGTGAATGGTGGTGGCTTGCGGTGCAAGGATTGTTCGGTGGGGGGAGAACTAGGGGTTGATTCGGGTGGGCGGGATTTGTTAGCTGCGGGGGGTGGACGTGATTTGGCGAGATGCTGGAGTTGTGGCGCATGTAGGTGTGGTGCTGCGCAGTTATCGTCGGCTGACGGGGCGGGAGCTGGTGGTGGGGGAGCGAGATTTAGATGCGGTGGAGTTATCTCGTCGGGTTTTTGAGGCGTCGTTTGTTTTGGCATCGCATGGTTTGGAGGAGGATCCGGTGTTGAACTACGGGAACCGGGCTGCGTTGGAGTTGTGGGGTATGAGCTGGGAGGAATTTACTTCGACGCCTTCGAGGTATACGGCGGAGGTTCCGGAGCGGGAGGAGCGGGCGAGGTTTTTGGCGGAGGTATCGAGTCGGGGTTTTATTGATGATTATTCGGGGATAAGGATTGCGAAGTCGGGTCGGCGTTTTCGGATTGGGCGGGCGACCGTTTGGAATTTGGCTACCGAGGAGGGGGGGCGGTATGGGCAGGCGGCGACCTTTAGTTGTTGGGATTACCTGTGATTGAGCGTGGAGGAGACGAGCGAATGACTGAGAATGGAGATGTGTTTAACCGGTATGAGGAGGCGGTGCGGCGGATGGATGCGGCGAATGCGGGGGACCCGCGTTTGGTGGAGTGGGGAGGGGAGTCGCTGCCGTATGAGTTGTTTTATTCTCATCGGGTAGTGGAGTGGGTGGAGCGGTTGTGTCCCGGGGCCTCGGAGGCGTTGCGCTTGGCTGCGCGGTCGCAGCACATATGCCGGTGGGAGAGTCCGCGGAGTGATTACCCAATGGATCGGGCGGGTTATTTGAAGTGGCGGGCTGATTTGAAGCAGTTTCATGCGCGGAAGTCGGGGGAGATTTTGGCGGCGGCGGGGTATGGGGTGGAGGTGGTTGAGCGTGTGCGCGCATTGAACTTGAAGCAGGGTTTGGGTCGGGATGAGGAGGTGCAGGTCCTGGAGGATGCGTTGTGTTTGGTGACGTTACAGTTTCAGTTGGCAGACTTGATGC
>JBMTVN010000525.1:0-2714 GCA_049451415.1 Limisphaerales bacterium
CCGTGGTGGTGCAGGCCCCGAAAGATGCCCCTGCCTCCGCCAATATGGTGTTTACGGCGCTGGAGCAAGCGGTCGTGGCGTTTGATGGAGGGACGAGCGCGGTGGTGGATCAGGCTGCGCAGACCTGGCGGTATTATCGAGTGGATGTACCTGCCGGTGTGTTGGGGTGGGATTTGAGGCTGAGGGAAGTGAGTGGGGCGATGCCGCAGATGGTGGTGAGGCGGGATCTGCTGCCTGAAAGTGTCCGTACGCAAGGTTCTGCTAATTGGCAACGCTATCCTGGTTATAACACAGGCTGGCCGAGTGGCTACCAGTGGGCGGCGGGCAGTGACTGGACGGGTCGGACTTATGACACGGGTGCGCCGGACTTCCGGCGGCCGGGTCCGCGAATGCTGATGGCGATGGGGACGCCGCTGGAGGCAGGGACGTATTATGTGGGGGTGTATAACCCGAGTGCGAGTGAGGGGAGTAGCTATGTGCTGGACAGCCGCGGGGTGGGGTTGGCTGGATCGGGGTATACCTATGCGGTGGAGGCTGAGGAGCTGGCGTTGAACGGGGGTGCGGTGACGGTGAGTGGAGTGGCGCCGCGAGAGGCACGGTATTACCGGCTGACGGTTCCGGAGAACACACCGAGCGTGGAGCTGGAGCTGGAGGTGACCTCCGGGGAGATGCTGATGGCCATCCGGCGTGGCGGCATTCCGGACTTTGGGATTAGAGAGGACGGAGCTCCTTCATCTGCAGAAGGCGAGTACTACGGTTTTGAGGTGTGGGTGTCCAAGGTGGGGTCGGAGCGGTATGTGATGCTGCCTGGTCGTGGGCAGACTTCGATCACGGCCGGGGAGTATTATGTGGCGGTGGTGGGAGAGGGAGAGTCACCGGCAGGAAGCGTGATTGGGACCGGGACCAGCAGCGGGGTGTTGCGCAGCAACGGGCCGTTGGTGGTGGAGGACCTGGGAGTTGCGACCCCGGGTGGGTTGGCTCACCTGGTGGATTTGGAGGCTGGTCAGTTGAAGCTCTTCCGGTTTTCGGTTCCGGAGCAGACCGACAGTCTGGAGGTGCGCCGGGAGACGATCAGCGGCAGTCCAGTGATGTTGGTGCAGGAGGGGCTGGCCATTCCCTATACCTACCTAGTTGAGTATGGGGCCGAGGGTGGCTCCGGGGGCAGCAGTGTGGATCCGATCTTCACTCAGGCCGCTCCGCAGGCTGGTGTCTGGACCGTGGTGGTGCAGGCCCCGAAAGATGCCCCTGCCTCCGCCAATATGGTGTTTACCCAGAAGCAGGACATCTCCCTGAACTTCAGTGTTGAGCAGAATGGTAACGGGGGGAGCGAGAGTGACAGCCGACAGCTGGTGGACGGTCAGTATCAAGTCTATCGTTTCGAGGTGCCGGAGGATCTGAACGGTGAGCCTATTGTGGGCTGGATGATCGATGCCGAGACCTCACAAGGTGCGGTTTCCCTGCAGATTTATCAGGACCCAGCCAGCCCGGACTTTAGTGTTAAGGTTGGAGGCGGTCATGCGGTCGTGGCGCCCCCCTATTTCAAGGCGGGTGAGACCTGGTATGTCCGGGTGAAGGCACAAGGGCTGACCAGCTATACCCTAACCAGCAGCGCGGTCCGTCTGGAACGATCCGTCTGGGAGTTGCCCCTTCAATTCAATCAAGTGGTGGGTGACTCCGGTCAGCTGGATAGCGGGGAACCACTGCCCGATGACCAGGGTGTCGACCTCGAGGCTGACCACTGGCATTTCTATGCGGTCGATGTGCCTGAAGGAAACCTCGGTCTGCTTCGGACAGAACTCATTGCCATCAGTGGTAATCCGAACCTTTACATCCGTGAGGATGGTGTTCCGACGCCTCATCACAATTCGAATGGTCCTCAAGTTTTTGGGGAAGCATTGGTTCACCGCTCCCTGACTGGCAACGTGACAGAGTATGGGAACTGGGTGCCGATCGATGGCCGTTCCCAGCATCAGTTGCCACCGGGTCGATGGTATCTGGGTGTCCATGCCACTGCGGCCTCGAACGTGCGCTATCGGCTGATTGTGTCCTCTGGACGGGTCGATGATCTCACGATCGATGGAGGTGTGCTGTCCAACCAGATCCTGCCGGACAACGATTGGAGGTATTATCGCGTGCAGTTGCCGCAAGACGCGCCCGAGTCGTGGCTGGTGACCTTCAGCCAGCAGGTGGGGGACGTCGTGATGTATCTCAGGGATACAGTGCCGCCTGGACAGACCACCTACAACGGAGAAGGCTGGGAACAATATGGCCGGAACGATTCCAAGAACACGGGCTCCGAGGCCTTTGGTTCCGTGGATGCCCCGGGAACCACGGAATACAAGACTCCGCCCTTGAGGCCAGGGGCGGTGTATTATGTCGGGTTCCGTTCGCGCAGCAGTGCCACCTTCTCGGTGAGCAGCAGTATCGGGGCGGCGACGATTGGTGAGTTTCCGGTGTTGGATTTTTACACCGGGGCCCTGGACCTGAACCTGCCGGCGAACACATCGGTGGTGTATCGTATCCCTGTGCCGATGGAGGCTACCCGCTTGAAATGGGATTTCAGCCATTCCGGGGGTTTGCAGTTGCGTCTGGAGCAGGGGACCCTTCCCGGGCTGACTGGTTCGCAGCATTGGGTGAGTAATCCTGGGGATGTCGGCTTTAATGCAGCCCTAGGGGCTTCATGGCCGTGGGTTGTCGGCATGGACTATTACCTG
>JBMTVN010000526.1:0-2710 GCA_049451415.1 Limisphaerales bacterium
GCGATGCACTGGGCGAGGATGACATTCCCGATGGTGTGTTCGACGATGCGGAGGGCGGGCAGGAGGGAAACGCCGCTATGGGCGAGAGTGCCGAGCGTGCGTGTGAAACGGGCGAGGGTGGCGGAGCGGAAGACATCGCCGAGGTAGGGGATGCGGAGTTTGGATGCGTCCCACCAATGGCGGCCTTTGAGGGATTGGATGGCGGTGTGGAGGGCGTAGGCGAGAGCAGCGGTGGCGAGGGTGATCCAAGGCCAGTAATGGCTGAAGGTCTGGCTGAATCCGAGGAGGATGCGGGTGGGCAGGGGCAGGTCCTGGAGCATTTCCTGGAGCATATCGAAGAGGCGGGGGAGGACGAACGTGAGGAGGAGCGTGACTGTGAGGGCGCCGAAGGCGAGGACGAACACGGGGTAAGCGACGGCGGATGCGACTTCGCTGCGGACTTCGTCCTCGTGCTCGAGGAGTGCGGCGAGGTCATTCATGGCGCGGGGGAGTGCGGCGACTTCGCGGGTAAAGGCGGTGATTTCGCGTCGGCGGATTTTGTGTGGGCGGCGAGTGTTGGGGGTGAGTGTGGTATCAAGCGGGGTTGTGGGCTGGGTTTTAGGGGGGGGTGTCGGTGTAGGGGCAGAGTTCGAGCGTGGAGGGGAAGAGTCCCTGCCGGGTGAGTTGCTGGAGGGCGCTGCGGCGGTCGGTCGCCTGGACGGTGCCCCGAGTGGGGTGTCCTTTGGTGCTGACGGCCTGGTAACGGAATGAGTTCATTCGGTGAGGTCGACTGCGGCGACGCGGAGGACTTCATCGAGTGATGTGGTGCCGTCGGCCGCTTTTTGCATGGCGTCATGGAACAGCGTGATCATGCGCTTGTGGGCGAGCGTTTTGAGTTGTTCCGTGGAGCGTTTTTGGAGGATGAGGTCACGGAGGGGGGCGTCGATGGGGAGGAGTTCGAAGATGCCGATGCGGCCGCGGTAGCCGGTTGCTCCGCATTCCTCGCAACCTTGCCCATGATGGAAGGTATCCTGGAGTGCGTTTTGTCCGAGGGAGGTGAGTTTTTCGCGGACGGCATCGGAGATGCGGGTAGTGGTGCGGCAGTGGTTGCAGATGCGTCGGACGAGGCGTTGGGCGAGGACGCCATCGAGGGATGAGGCGATGAGGAAGGCTTCGACACCCATATCGAGGAGGCGGGTGATGGCGCCGGTGGAATCGTTTGTATGGAGCGTGCTGAAGACCTGATGGCCGGTGAGCGCGGCGCGGATGGCGATTTCGGCGGTTTCGGAGTCGCGGATTTCGCCAACCATGACCACATCGGGGTCTTGGCGGAGGATGGAGCGGAGGCCGCGGGCGAAGGTGAAGTTACGGCTGGGACGGACGGGGATTTGGGCGACGCCGGGGAGTTCATATTCCACGGGGTCCTCGATGGTGATGATCTTCTTCTCGGGGGTATAGATGCTGTTGAGGATGGAGTAGAGCGTGGTGGTTTTGCCGCTGCCGGTGGGGCCGGTGGCGAGGAAGAGGCCGTGTGGTTTGGAGGTGAGTTTAGCCAGGAGCTTGGAGCGTTTGGGGTCGAGGCCGAGTTCTTCCGGGGTGAGGAGTCTGGAGCCTTTCTCGAGGATGCGCAGAACGATGCGTTCTCCGTAGATTGTAGGCATGGTGCCGACGCGGATATCGACACGGGAACCGCGGTGGTGGATTTGGATATGGCCGTCCTGGGGCATGAAGCGTTCGGCGATATTCATGTCGGCCATGATTTTGATGCGGGAGATCAGTGCCGGGTGGAGGTGTTTGGGTGGCGGGGATTTTTCGAGGAGTAGACCGTCGATACGGTAGCGGAGCTGCAGTTCATTTTCGAAGGGGAGGAGGTGGATATCGCTGGCGCCTTCGCGGAGGGCTGTGGACAGGATGAGATTGACGAGGTTGATGACGGTGGGTTCGTTGGCCATGACCTCGATGTCATGGAGGTTTTGTCGGGGTGGAGGTTCTCGATCATCTGCTCGACGGTGAGCTGGTAGCACTCTCCGATGCGGGCGGTGATCTCTGCGGCGGGGGCGAAGAATTCGGACACTTCCATACCGCTGAGCAAGCGGATGTCGTCGATGATGGCAGAGCGTTCGGGCTGGGCGGTGGCGATGCAAAGTCTGCCGCTTTGGATAGCGAAGGGGAGGACGTTATGGGACTTGGCGAAATCAGCGGGTAGCGTACGGATGGCCTCAGGATCAATGGGGAGGTTATCGAGGGATTCGATGGTGGTTGGGTGAGGCTCCGGTGAGGAAGGCGTTGGATCGGCCATCCCAGGCGAGGGGAGAGGGAGAAGTCAGGGGGGAGGAACCCTGTGGGACAGAAAGATGGGGAAGGCAGAAAGATGGGCGTTAGGGATTTGGTGTTTTTAGGGGAGAGGAGCGCTGAGATGCGGTTGTGTGTCTGGTTTGAAGCGTGGCCGCAGCGTGGGTGACTTGGTATTGCAGCGTTCGGCGGGGGGCGGGACGTTGTTGGTGAAGGTGGGGTGCCTGAGGGGCGGTCCTTGCTGTTTTCCTGCTCCAGGTTGGCGAGGGATAGAGAATCGTTTCTGGCCGAAGGGAAGGGGGTGAGGAACGTATTGTGGTCTGAGGACGACGTGCTGACCGAGAGGAGAGGGGCCTACGACAATAGGAGCGTAATTGCGGGGAAAAATGGCGGGAGTGGCGGGGCTCGAACCCGTAACCTCTGCCGTGACAGGGCAGCG
>JBMTVN010000527.1:0-2699 GCA_049451415.1 Limisphaerales bacterium
GCTTCGTAGGAGGCGGCGGCGATTGCCGGCTGGCGCTGGGTGTGGTGGGTGAGGAGGACCCACTTCGTGTTTCGCGCAGTCGACACCTTGGTCAGGACTTCGACGATGTAGGGCACGGCACCTAATAGGTCCTATTTCCTTTGCTTAAGCAAGCAAAGAGTCATCTAAATGTCGTAGGGATTTCTCCCGTTGGTGGAAGAGTCCAAGGTTGGCAGTTGCCGAGCGAGAAGGGGGAGCCTAGGTGTGCACCCTACGCGGGCCAACCTGGCGGGATCCGGGTGCTGAAAATGGCGTTAGGTTAACCGACGCGAGCGGGTCGTGCCTGCGGATTCTGGCTGGAGCCCGCCTTTGGTGATCAGGCGAGTTGGAGACGCGGTTCGGCGTCGAGCGCGGCTCCGAGGTTGGGCCAATCCACCTCATTCATTTCGGCGAAGGCGTTGAGGTAGACGGCGACCTTCTCGTGGGCGTGTTTTTCGAGGAGAGTCTTGATGGCGGCGTTGAGCTTGTCGTCATCGACCTTTTCCGGGAGGTCATCGACGGCGCCGTCTTTATGTTCGATGCCGAGCTGGTCGAGGAAGTCGCAGAGGATAGAGGTTTCGCTTTTCATGAGCCAGCCACGGATGAGGGTGGCGGCGGCGAGATTCATTCTGGGGCGGCCGAGCATATCGACCATGTCTTTGTGGCGGTCGACCTTGGGTTTGCGCTGGAGGAAGATGGGGCGGACTTTACGGGCTTCGGCGACGGCGGCGAGCGTGCCTTTGTAGAGATCCTTATTGTGGGTGAAGGTGGATTCGATGATTTCATTCGCCAGCTCGGGCGACATGAAGCCGAATAACTCGTAGGCGCTTAACATGGGATCGGGATGGGGATTTCTGGTCAACCGGCTGTGGTGACGGAAATGCCGTATTTACGGGCGAGGTCTTTAACCTCCTCGGGATCGAGCAGCAAGGTTTTTCCCGACTCGACGGCGAGGACATTGATTTTGTTTTTGGCGCAGGTTTCGAGGGTTGCGGTGCCGAAGCAGGGGATATCCCAGCGCATGTCGTGGTTTTCCTTGGCGACCTTGACGGCGACGGCGCCGCCTTCCTTGCCGGCGAGGCCACCTCCGCGGGCGAGGCAGGCATCGGTGCCCTCGAAGCCTTCGACGGCGAGGACTGTGCCATTTTTGACGATGGCGAGCTGGCCGATTTCGAGGCGGCTGATTTCTTTGGCGATGTGGTAGCCGAACTGGATGTCTTCGAGTTGTTCCGGGGTGAGTTTGGGGCCGAGGTGGAAGCCTTGGCTGGGCATGAAGGGGCGGAGCCAGGGGGTGGCCTCGATGAGTTCGATGCCATCTTTCCTGAGTTCGTCGGCGATGGCGCCGAAGATGGTGTGGGCGTTTTTGGTTTTGAGCTTAAGCAGTAGGCCGAGAGCCCGGAGGTCGGGGCGGACGTCGAAGAGGTTTTTTGGGGCGATTTGTCCGGCCATGATGCAGTGGTGGACGTTTTGTTTTTGGAAGGCCTGGATCATTTTGGTGAGTTGGCCGACGCGGATCCAGGCGATGTGGTCGACGTGGCGGGCGAGTTCGGGGTTGGTTTCCCCTTCGAAGGCGACTGCGACGATGTGTTGGACGCCGGACTGGCGGGCTTCGCGGGCGACGAGGATCGGGAGGGACCGGTTGCCGGCGATGATACCGAGGGACTGTGGGTGGTCGGGCATGTTGGCTTTACTGGCTGAGCTGGCGTTGGAGGAGGCTGGCGAGGTTGGCGGGGTTGAGGATGGTGATGGTGCGGCCTTTGACCGTGATCAGGTTTTGTTCACGGAATTTGGCGAGTGTTCGGCTGAGTGTTTCGCTGACCGTTCCGAGTTCGGCGGCGAGGACGCGTTTTGTGGATTTGAGCTGCAGTTGGGTGGGCGAAATGGAATTGGGGTTGTGGCAATGGCGCAGGAGCCAGTTTGCGAGGCGGGTTTCCACGTCCTTGAGCGTGAGGTCTTCGAGTTGGGCGACGAGGGTTCTGAGGCGGAGGCTCATGGAGCCGAGCATCCTGAGTGCGAGGTTGGGTTGTTGACGGAGGATTTCGAGGAAGCTGGTTTTTTGGATATGGAGAACCTGGGTGGGTTCCAGGGCGCGGGCATCGGCGGGGTATCCCTGGCCGGTGGCGAGTGTTCCCTCGGCGAGGGAGTCTCCGGCGCGAAAGAGGTGGATGACCTGTTCTTTGCCGGCGCGGTTGACGCGGTGGACATTGACGGACCCGGTTTGGATGATGAAGAAGCCGGAGGAGGGGTCGCCTTCGTGGAAGAGGTATTCATCGGGCTGGAGGTTTCGGATGCGGGTGATGGAGGCGACCCGTTCGAGGTCATCGGCGGGCAATTCGCGGAAGAGGTTGCAGCCACGCAAGGTATTGAGGAGGGCGGCTTGGCGGAGGTGCGAAAGCGTGCTTGTCATTTCTGGCTTGGGGGGGAGGTTGCATTCTGGGGTTGGAGGGATCAAGCTTTCCCTCTGGATCCGGTCAATGAGTCGAGATTTACCCAAGAGCAGCGGAGTTGTTGGTCCAGTGGAGGGCGGGACGCCCTGTTTGCGTCGGACCGTGATGGAGGCGATGGAGGCGGACCGTCGTTTAGAGGCGGTGCGGTTTGAGCGTGGGGTAGAGGCGATGGAGGTGGCGACTTTAGGCTTGAGGGAGGGAGACATTGTGGCCGGGGGGGTACGGGATCGGATT
>JBMTVN010000528.1:0-2689 GCA_049451415.1 Limisphaerales bacterium
GGTCATGTTAGGCGTTGTGGGGTGGGGCGGTGGCCGGGTAGGGCGGCGGCCTATTTTTATGCCGGGGTGGAGGCGGGGGATGCCCGCGAGCTGGTGGAGCGACATTTTGCTTCGCCGGGCTGGTTGCAGCGTTTGGGGCGGGCGGCTTTATCGATGGTGGATCGGTGGGTGGTGGGTGAGGGGGTGGATGAGGTGGAGCGGCATGCATTACCACCGCGGGATCCGGCGGTGCGTTCGTTTTTGGGTCGGCAGGTGCACATTGCGACTGAGGGATTTGGCGAGGTGGATCCGTTGGGGTTGGACGAGTATCTGGGGCGGGGTGGATTTCAGGCGCTGCTGGGGTGTTTGCAGCAGGTGGATGGTGGGTCAATTGTGGACAGCATTGAGAAGAGCGGGTTGCGTGGACGTGGGGGTGCGGGGTTTCCGTCGGGAGCCAAGTGGAGAGTGGTTCGTTCGCAGGAGCGGGGTGGGAAGGTGGTGATTTGCAATGGGGACGAGGGGGATCCGGGGGCCTTTATGGACCGGATGTTATTGGAGAGTTTTCCATTTCGGATCATTGAGGGGTTGGCGATTGCGGCGGTGGCGGTTGGTGCGCACGAGGGCATTTTTTACATAAGGCGGGAGTATCCGCTGGCGGTGCGGCGGGTACAGCGGGCATTGGATATACTGAGAGAGAGGGGGTGGTTGGGTGAGCGTTTGCTGGCCAAGGATTATGCATTGGACTTGGTGATTAGGGAGGGCGCGGGTGCTTTTGTATGCGGTGAGGAGACGGCGTTGATTGCGTCATTGGAGGGGAAGAGGGGGATGCCCCGGTTACGTCCTCCGTTTCCGGCGCAGGAGGGGTTGGGGGGGCGTCCGACGTTGATCAACAACGTGGAGACCCTGGCTTGTGTGCCCTGGATTTTGCGTGAGGGTCCGGAGGCGTTCAGCCGGTTGGGGACGGAGTTTAGCAAGGGCACGAAGGTCTTTGCGTTGGCGGGGAAGGTAAAGCGGGGCGGGTTGATTGAGATTCCGATGGGGACGACTCTTCGGGAGATTGTGGAGGACATTGGGGGCGGGGTGCCGGAGGGGCGTCGGTTGAAGGCGGTGCAGATAGGCGGGCCGTCGGGTGGTTGTGTTCCGTCGTGGTTGGCGGACACGCGGGTGGACTATGAGTCCTTGAGGGAGGTGGGGGCGATTATGGGGTCAGGAGGTTTGGTGGTCCTGGATGACACGGACTGCATGGTGGATATTGCGCGGTACTTTTTGCAGTTCACGCAGGAGCAGTCGTGTGGGAAGTGCACGTTTTGCCGGGTGGGCACACGGCGGATGCTGGATTTGCTGGACCGGATCTGTGGGGGGAAGGGGAGGGCGAGTGATTTGGATGAGCTGGAATCCCTGGCGGGTCAGGTGACACAGGGGAGTTTGTGTGGGTTGGGCAAGACGGCTCCGAACCCGGTACTAACGACATTGAAGTATTTTCGGGAGGAGTATGAGGCGCATTTGGCGGGGCGGTGTCCGGCGGGGCGGTGTCGGGCGTTGATACGGTATGAAGTGACGGAGGCGTGTACGGGTTGCACGGTTTGTGCGCAGTATTGTCCGGTGGATGCGATTCCGATGATTCCGTATCACCGGCATTGGATTCAGCAGGATATCTGCACGCGGTGCGACACTTGTCGGCAGGTGTGTCCGCATGATGCGGTTGAGGTGCGATGAGCGGAATCAGGTTTAGCATTGATGGGCGTGAGGTTGAGGTGGAGGCCGGGCGAACCATTCTGGATGGGGCGCATCGGCTGGGTCTGGACATTCCGACGTTGTGTCATGTGGAGGCGTGCGGACCGATGAACTCGTGCCAGGTATGTGTCGTGCGGGTTCGGGTGGGCGGGGGTGCGGCGAGAGTGGTTCCTTCGTGTGGGACCCGAGTGGTGGAGGGGATGGAGGTGGAGAGCGAGACCGCGGAGGTTCACGGCTTGCGGCGGACGGCACTGGAGTTGTTGTTAAGCGATCATGTAGGGGACTGCCTGGCGCCGTGTCATCGGATTTGTCCTTTGGAATTGAACATTCCGCGGATGATTCGGCAGGTGGGGCAGGGGTTGAAGGATGAAGCGATTGAGACGGTTCATCAGGCGTTGCCGCTGGCATCGGTGCTGAGTCGGTTGTGTCATGCTCCTTGCGAGAACGGGTGTCGTCGGGAGTCGTGCGACGGGGCGGCGACGATTCGGGAGCTGGAGAGGTATGTGACGGAGGAGAACCGGGGGCGGCGGTTGTCCTGGGTGCCGGGGGTGAAGCCGGCAACGGGGAATCGTGTGGCTGTGGTGGGTGCTGGGCCGGCGGGGCTGGCTGCGGCGGACTATCTGCAGCGGCAGGGGCATGCGTGTGTGGTATTGGACCGGAACGAAAGGGCGGGTGGAACGCTCCGGGGCGTGGTGGAGTTGCCGGTTGAGCTGATGGATTTTGAGGTGTCGCAATTGGAGCGGATGGGGGTGGAGTTTCGCATGGGGGTCGAGTTGGGGAAGGGGTTCCAGTTGATCGAGTTGGAGCAGGAGTATGATGCTGTGGTGGTGGCGGTGGGGAAGTTGAGGGAAGGGGAGGCTGAGGGGATGGGGATGATGTCGAGTCCGACGGGGTTGCGGGTGAACGGGGCGACCGGACAGGCCGGGGCGGAGAAGGTGTTTGCTGCGGGGAGTGCGGTACGTCCGTTGAAGCAGTT
>JBMTVN010000529.1:0-2658 GCA_049451415.1 Limisphaerales bacterium
CCCACCCCCCTACACCAACCATGCACTCCAAACTCCGCCCTCTGCGCTACGTGCTTTGCGCTTCCCGCTTATCGCTTACCCCCCTCCTCTGCACTCTCTCCTGTCTACTGCTCCTCAGCCCGGCACAGGCTGCAGAGCCCCCCTCCCCCAATACCATCGCCTTCTACTACCCCTGGTACGGCAACCCGGCTACCGATGGACATTACGCCAACTGGAACCACCCTGTGGCTGTCCGCAATGAACCCCCTCGCTCCTTCCCCGGTGGCGATGACATCGGCGCCAACTTCTACCCCGAACTCGGCTGCTACAGCGCCAACAACCCCACGACCCTCAACTCGCATATGCAACAACTCCGCGAAGCCGGCGTCGGAGTCCTTTGCACCTCCTGGTGGGGCACCAACACCTTCACCGATCGCGCCCTCCCCGCCCTGTTCGAGGCCGCCGCAGCCAACGGCATCCAGATCAACTTCCACCTCGAACCCTTCCCCGGCCGAAACGCCAATACCACCCGCGACGCGATCACCTACCTCATCGGCAAATACGGCAACTCGCCCGCCCTCCACCGCCTACCCTCCCACAACAACCTCCCCGTCTTCTTCATCTACGACTCCTACCTCACCCCCGCATCCGACTGGGCCAACCTCCTCTCACCCTCAGGCTCACAAACCATCCGCAATACCCCCAACGACGCCGTCGTCATCGGACTCTGGGTCAAAGAAAATGAAGCCACCTTCATGACCCAAGGCCACTTCGATGGTTTCTATACCTACTTCGCCACCGACGGATTCACCTTCGGATCCACCATCAAAAACTGGCCCCAGCTCGCCAACTGGGCCCGTGAGCACCACAAAATCTTCATCCCCTGCGTCGCCCCAGGCTACATCGATACCCGCATCCGACCATGGAATAACCGCAACACCCGCGACCGCGAACAAGGCGCCTACTACGATCGCTCCTGGTCCGCCGCCATCCAATCCAAACCACCCCTCGTCGCCATCACCTCCTTCAACGAATGGCACGAAGGCACCCAAATCGAACCCGCCTCCGCCCACCCCATTACTACCTCCAGCGCACCGCCCACTGGATCCAACAATTCAAACCCACCCCACAGTAATCCCAGACACCACCCCGCTCACCGCTCAGCGCGCAAGCGCCTGCCTCAACGCCACCAACGACCGCGTGTTCATCACATCCTCACGCGTCATCCCCGCCTTCCTCGCCACACCCGCCCCCAATCTCAACCACCCCGCATGCTCCGCCCGATGCGCATCACAGTTGATCACACAACGCACCCCGCGCCTCAACGCCTCACCCCATAACCGCCAGTCCATGTCCAAACGCATCGGACTCGCATTCAACTCAATCCACGTCCCGGTCGCCGCACACGCCTCAATCACCGCCATCGCATCCACCCGATACCCCTCCCGCTGAAGCAATAACCTCCCCGTCATGTGCCCCAGTATCCGCACATGCGGATTCTCTATCGCACGAATCAACCGCCGCGTCATCGTGGCCTCATCACCCGTAAAACCCTGATGGATGCTCGCCACCACCACATCCAGCTCAGCCAACATGTCATCCGAAAAATCCAACCGCCCGTCCCCCAATATATCCACCTCGCTCCCCGTCAATAACCGGAACGAACTCCCCTCCCCCTCATACCTCCGGTTCACCTCCGCCACGGCCTGCAACTGCTGCCTCAACCTCCGCTCATCCAGCCCGTTCGCCACAAAGGACGACCGCGAATGATCCGTCACCGCCCAATACGCACACCCCAACCCCTCCGCCAGCGCCGCCACTTCCTCCAGACTCTGCCGACCATCACTCCAGTTGCTGTGGTTGTGCAACGAACCCTTCAAATCCGTCCACTCCAGCAATCGCGGCACCCCCCCACGCTCCGCCAACTCAAACTCACCCCGATCCTCCCGCATCTCCGGCGGCACATACGCCAAATCCAAAGCCTGATACAACTCCTCCTCCGTCCGACACGCCACCCGCAGCTTCACATCCCGCGTCTCCTCCTTCGACCGAAACAAACCATACTCGCTCAACCGCATCCCCCGCTCAATCGCCCGCTGCCGCATCACAATGTTGTGCTCCTTGCTCCCGGTAAAATACGCCAGCGCCGATACAAACTCCGCATCCGAGACCACCCGCAAATCCGCCTGTAACCCCCCCTCAAAAACCACACTCGCCTTCGTCTCCCCATGCGCCAGGACCTGCACCACCCCAGGCTGCTCCACAAATGCCCCCAACACCACCGCCGGATCCCTCGACGACACCACAAAATCCAAATCCCCAATCACTTCCTTCCACCGACGCAAACTCCCCGCCACCGAACACCGGATCACCTCGTCCATCCCCCGCAACCACCCCGCCACCGCATCCGCCACCTCCAATACGTCCGGTAACAAATGCTGCGAACTGTGCTCACGCCGAAATCGTATCCCCTCCAATAACTTCGCCTGCGTCTTCTCCCCAAACCCCGACAACTCCGCCACACTCCCCGCCAAACACGCCGCCTCCAACCCCTCCATCGATTCCACCCCCAACTTCTCGTGCAACACCTTCAGCTTCTTCGGCCCCAATCCCGGTATCACCAACAAATCCAACAACCCCGCCGGCAACGATGCCTTCAACTCCTAGTAATATACCAAA
>JBMTVN010000530.1:0-2648 GCA_049451415.1 Limisphaerales bacterium
ATTCCGACCAGGTGCCCGGTGTGGTGGGGGTGATGTGGCCTTGCCAGGGTTGGTCGCTATCGTTGAGGAGGAAGTGGATGGAGCCGGTGGGGGTTTTGCGGGAGGTGAGTCGGAGAGTGGTTTCGGAGGATTGGATTTTCAGGGGTGGGGAGAGGATGGGTTCGAGGACATCGTGGAGGAAGCCTTCTGAGCCGGGGGGAAGGTAGATGCCGAGTCCGCCGGAGGGGTGGTGTTGGACGGAGGGTGTGGAGGTTGTGGGTCCGAAGAGGTTTCGGCTGAGGTGAAGTATTTCTGGGGAGGGGAATTGGGTGTTGGTATTGCGGGGGGTGTGTCCCAGGGCGATGAGGACGCCGCCTTGGTGCACGAAGCGTTGGATGCGTTGCCAGACGGGAGCAGGGAGCGTGTCGATGCCGGGTAGGATGAGGATGGGCCAGCGTTGCTGGTGGTGGGAGAGGGTGCCGTTTTGGATTTCGGATTCGAGGAGAGCTTGGGTGTCGATGCAGAGGAAGTCGTGTCGGCCGGTAAAGAGTTGATCGCAGGTGGTATCGAAGAGTTTTTCGATTTCGCTGGCTTCGGCGGAGGTGGTGACGGGACCGCGGGAAGGGGTGATGCGGGGCCAGAGGCTTTCGGTGGGAAGGAGGACGGCGATGGGGGCATCGGGTTCACCTTGTTGTAGGAGGAGCGTGCAACGTCCGACCCAGTTGTTGAGGCGTTGGAGTGCGTCGTTGTTGAGTCCGGTGTAGGAGTAATAGCTGGTGAAGGTGTTGATGCCTCCTGCCATGAGGCGGTTGAAGGTGCCACGGATCTGGTCTTCGGAGACCGTGACTTTGGGGCGGGTATCTCTGGCGGGTCGATAGACTTGGGAATGGTCGGAGATTTCGCACATGGTGATCTGGTTGGTTTCGAGAATGGCGGCACTGAGGGCGATGCGGGCGATGCGCCACGGGACTTCGGGAGGGAGGCTGGTGAGGCAGTCGATGCTGGGGGCGTCGAGTCTGCGGAGGCAGGCGAAGTGGTCGCCGTAGAGGGGGACTTGGGACGTGAGGCTTTCCTCCATGAGCAGGTGTCCGCCGGAGAGGATTTCCTGGGTATGGCAATAGGCTTGGATGGAACCGAAGAAGTTCTTCGAGACCTGTTGGCCGACGAGTTGCCAGAATTGGTAACGGGCGCGGTAGGCGTCAGTGGATTGGTCGAGGGCGATGGCGGGGAGGTCTTGCAGGAGGGTATGGCCTGTGGTGGAGGCGTAGGCCTTGGCGAGGCTGGGGTCCCAGGGAAGGACACCGTAAGGCATGGGCCGGAGGAAGAGGCTCATGAGGGAGGGTTCGTCGGTGAAGGTGGAAACGAAATAATGTCCGAGTGGTTGGGGGAGGTGGTCAGCGTAGGCTGCGTGGGTGAGTTCGATGAAGCGTTGAGTAGGCTGAGGTGTGAGCAGGTTGGGGTAGGGTATTTTGGCGTCGAGATTCATGGCGGCGTGGGTGCCGTCGTAGAGGGTGCTTTGGGTAACGGCCAGGAGTTGCCAGGTGCCTGTTGGCGGGGTCCAGCGCAGCTGGTGGTCGGTGATGTGGTCGACGAGGTTGGTGGGTTGGCTGAGGTCGGGTATGCCAGAGTCGTTGATGGGGTAGGCTTGGGCGAGCTGCATTAGGCCCGGCGGGAGCATGAGGGTGGTGGTGGCCGGGCCGGTGCAGGTTTGGCTGGCGATGAGGAGTCCCCGCGCTTCCCATTCGGGATGGTCCTGCAACACGAGCCCGCCGGCGGTCGCGCTGGGGTAACCGCGTTCGTCGTATAGCCAGAGCGTCATGCCGTCGGCAAGGGCATGATCCACGGCGCGGTTGAACGCAGTCCATTGGGTTTCGCCCTGGAGGTAGTTCTGGAAGGAGACATTGCAGACAACACCACCGAAGCCTTGCTCGAGGAGGTTGTTGCGCCAGGCATCCTGCTGGGCGGGGTCGTCCGGCCAACCGTGGATGATTTTCAGGATGCGGTTGGATGCGGGGGGGTGGGTGAAGTTGGTGGCGAGGTCTGTCGCTAGGGAGCAGCAAGATGCGGCGAGGGATACAGCGAGCAAGGGGGTGGTCAGTGTGGGGCGCATGGCAGGGGTTGAAGGCCGCAGCGAGGTTCGGGGAGGCTTTCAAGGTGCAGGAAGATTAGAAGAGGAGGAGGAAGTGAGCAAAAACATTGGAGGCAGAAAGATGTGGGGTTTCGGTTCAAAGTTGTCGCTGAATCCAGGGGTTGGGTGCAGGGTATGAGCCATGCGCTCGCTAATTTCCGGTGTGGGTGCGTTTTCCCTATTCGCTTTGGTTTGCCTGACTGCTGGTGTGCAATGCGGGACAATTGCGTTGGGGGACTTGGATTTGAGTGGGATGCAACAGGGTTGGGGCCAGCCGCAGCGGGACAGGTCAGTTACAGAAAAAGGACTGTCGATTGACGGGGTGCGATATGAGAGTGGTGTGGGGACGCATGCGCGCAGCGTGGCGTGGATTCGACTGGATGGCAGGGTGGTTCGATTTCGTGCATGGGTGGGGGTAGACGATGCAACGACGAGTGATGCGGCATCGATAGAGTTTCAGGTGGGGGTGGATGGAAAGCGGGTATGGCGCAGCGGGGTCATGCGGCGCGGGGATGGGGCGAAGGAGGTGGATGTGGAATTG
>JBMTVN010000531.1:0-2631 GCA_049451415.1 Limisphaerales bacterium
CAATTGTATATACTTTGTACATCCTTTTCCCCCAGAAAGTTAATGACAGGCTCTAAGCATGCTTGCGTATTCTCTTTCCCATTTGAAAGCGGCACAACCTATGCCGTCGAAATGTCGGGTGACGTTTGACTGATCTTATCCTTAAAAAAGAAATGCCTAACTCTGCAATCTCTTGCGCGGTCAAGTCCAACAACAGATCACTCAATTGGGAATCTGTGGGAGAGAGTCGTTCTGCTCAGGGCAGCTTGAAAAGCTGGCTCTGCGTGGTCGCCCTGCTCGGCTTGTTAATGCCTTTTGCCGGGCGTGCAGCAAGCGATGTGGCTGTGAGTTCAGCTGCGACCTCGGGGGGCAGTTTTAGCGGGGCGAATCCTTTGGTTTTCACGCCAACGGCTGCTTCTGCTGTGGCCAATGTCCTCACGATTCAGCAAGCACTGAACGGAGGGCAGGGGGTCACGATCAACACAGCGAGTGGTGCGGCGGGCAACGGTGATGTGAACTGGCTGAACCCCTTGAGCAAGACCAGCGGCGGCACCTCTCCCCTGGTTCTGCAGGCCACACGGGATATCGTGATCAGCGCCTCCTTGACGGCGAGCGCTGGTTCCATGCCGCTGACGCTGAGTGCTGGTGGGGGAGTGGTGATCTCTTCCTCCGTATCGACTTACGGTGGCGACCTCAACATCACTACGGTGGAGCCGATGGTTGTGGGGAGAGGTGTCGACACTGGTGCGGGCAAGGTTTTAGTGCATTCCGGCAAGCTGGAATCTGCTTCTGGTCAAGCGGTTGTCGCCAGCGAGGTGTGGGTCGGTGAATCCGCTGGTTTCCAATGGAACGGGAACGTCTCTGGGAATTTGGACATTGCCGGAAATCTGACGGCTGGAGCAGGCACGGGGAATCTGAGTGTGAGTGGGAGCCTGAACCTGCAACCGACCGCCACCACGACGTTTCGTCCTGGAGGGGGCACCATTACGGTAGGGGGTGCGGTGATGGTTGGTGGTGCCCTGGAGTTGGAGTTTATCAATGGCTTTGAGGATGCAATCAAAACCGGTGATACCCTGACGATTCTGACTGGCGGCAGTGTCTCGGGGATTTTTGCCGGTTTGCCCAACGATAGCCGTATCACCCTCCCGGAGGAATTGGGGTCTATCAAGATTGCCTACAGTGCCACGTCGGTGACCTTGTCGGATTGGCAGCCCTATGTCAGGGCGCTGGCCTGGGATGCCGGGGAGCTGGACGGGGGGAGCTCAGTGCTGTCGAACACGAGCCTTCGTGGGGGTCGTCACTATTTTCGGGTGGATCCCGAGTCGACTGACATTGGTGCGTGGCGGACAGCGCTTCGGGTCCACCAGGGTGAAGCTCAGCTGTATATGAAGAACGGAAGTCCTCCCATGCATGAAGGTGAGGCTCAGTTTGTCTCTGACCGGGTGGGCAGCGACGGCTGGGTGTTGCATGAGAGCCAATACAGCCCGGGCCAGGCCTGGTATATCATGGTCATGGCCGAGGCGGGGGCTTCGTGGAGTATCTACAGTGGCCGTCCCTATGTGGAAGACCTGGGCCCTCTCGGTTGGAACGATACGAACGGCAACGGCGAGTATGACATCGGAGAGGTGGCCCTGGCGTCCGGTACCGTTGGAAGTGTGGCGGTCGGCCCTGAGGGGATGCGGTTCTTCCGGTCTGTTGTTCCGACGGGTTCTCCGGCCTGGAGTCTCTGGCTGCACGGCGATGCGCGGCAGTTGGCCATCAAGAAGAACCAGGTTCCCTTTCACAATGGGAATTTCGACCGGAAGCAATCCGGCCAAATGCTCGTTGTATCGCCCTATCTGGAGGGTTCGACCAGCACGTACTACCTCAGTGTCATAGGTGCTCCTGGTGATCAGGTTGAATTGGATTCTCACATTCAGGAGGTCAGTGACGTGGGTTTCAACACCACCACCTCCACGGCGGTCGTCCAGGACTCGCCCTACCGTGTCTACCGGGTGCAGGTGCCGGTGGAACAGATCGCCTGGGAGATTCGTACGATCCCTGGAACTGGCGATCCCAACCTGTGCGTCCGCCGCGGCAATGTGGGTGCAGAGTATGACAATGACGCCTTCTCGGAGGTCGCGGGCTCGGTACAGGATAGCATGACACTGGTGCCTGATTTCCTAAGCGATGGAACGTGGTATATCACTGTCTACGGCTCGGCGGAGTTCTCCTTCCAACTGCGGAATGGTCCGCCGACGATTTCAGATATCCAATTTACCGACACCAAGGTGAATGACGAATCCAACCGGGCCGGCTGGCGCTTTTACAAGCTCAGCGACATTAACTCCCAGCTTGGCTATCTCGGTTGGTATCTGGAGTTGGCGAACCAATATCCAGGAACCGAGATTGCTATTCGCCGCAATGCGGTTCCTTCCCGATGGAGGTATCGCAGTAATGGCAATCCTGGCGCATCAGAAACCTACCGGCTGGACCGTTCGAGTGACGCCGGTTTTCTGCAGTTGCCGGGGCATCAGGCGGATGTCTACTACATTGGTGTTCACACACCCGAGAATTCACTGGGCGCATTCCAGCTGGACAGTCGGCCGCTCGAACCGGGAACGGTGGCGTTTGATGGAGGGACGAGCGCGGTGGTGGATCAGGCTGCGCAGT
>JBMTVN010000532.1:0-2613 GCA_049451415.1 Limisphaerales bacterium
GGGGGGAGAATGTGGTTTTTTGGGTATTTTTTGGTTTGGGGATTGGGGTGTTGCGGGTTGCTGGCTGGGCGGGGAAGGGTCAGGGTGTCGTTCGATGAAGATCCTGGTTGCGACCGTGACGGCTGGAGGCGGGCATTTGGCGGCGGCTCGGGCTTTGGAGGAGGCTTGGCGTGGGGCGTATCCCGGGGACGAAGTTGTTTGCGTGGATTTGCTCCAGATGGTTCCCCGGCTTCAGAGGCATATGTATGCCCAGGGGTATGTGAAGCTGGTGGAGCATGCGCCGGAGTTATGGGGGATGGTTTTCAAGAAGACCGATAACCCGGCGGCGGTGAGGAAGTTGACGCGGTTTCGGAGGACTTGGGCTAGTGCGACCAACCTGAGGTTTGTGCGGTATATGAAGCGGTTTCGGCCGGATGTGGTTCTATGCACCCATTATTTGCCGCTTGAGGTGATGGGGGATTTGGGCAGTCGGGGGCAGCGGCATTTCACGGTTTCGGTTGTGACGGACTTTGAGGCGCATGCCTTATGGATGGAGCAGGTCGTGGATTTATACTGTGTGGCGGCTCCGGAGACGCGCTCCAGCCTGGTGGCACGAGGGGTCGATAGTGCGCGTGTTGCGGTGACTGGGATTCCGATTGGGGGACGATTCGGGGAGAGTGTCGATGCGTCGGGGGTCAGGCGTCGCATGGGCTTGCGCGATGATTTGCCGACCTTGCTGGTATTGAGTGGTGGGTTTGGGATGGGGCCGGTGGGTGGGATGGTGTCGGCCTTGGATGGGGTGGAGGCGGAATTTCAAGTGGTGGTGGTGACGGGGCGCAACGCGGAGTTGAGGGCTGAGTTGGCGGTGCGGGATACGCGGCATCCCACCCGGGTTCTGGGTTATGTCGGAAACATGCATGAGCTCATGGGGGTGGCCGATCTGGTGATGAGCAAGCCGGGCGGGCTCACAACTTCCGAGGCTTGTGCACTGGGCAAGCCGCTCTTCATTCTGGATCCCATTCCGGGGCAGGAAGCAGCGAACAGCGATTTCCTATTGGAGCGAGGGGCTGCGGTAAAAGTGAACCGGGTGGAGGATTTGGCCTATCGGGTGGAAGAGTTGTTGGCTTCGGGGAAGTTGCGGGAGATGTCACGTTCAGCACTTAAACTAGGCAAACCGGGGGCAGCGCGGGCGGTTTGCGATGAAGTGATGAGGCGGGTGGGGGTGAGTGGCTAGAGGCGGTTGGCGGTTCGGGGGTTGATTCGAGGCTGTTCACGCGATTTCGCGGGAGTGGGGTCAAGGGGTGTGCTCTTTTGCTACAGGCTTCTTTTTGGGGGCAAAAAGAGCTCCATAAGGCCTAAAACGAGGGGTAAATCTTTGCAACTAATTGGTTGGTAATGGTTTGCCTTGGTCCGAGGACGATGGGGGTAGGAGATTGCCGTCTTTATCGATGGGAGGGAACCAGCGGAGGCGGTCGGCTTCCTGGCCGAGGCTGGTTTGGCGGCAGCGGTTGACGAGAGTTTTGTAGAAGGGGTCGGCTTTTTTGGGGTCGAGGTTTTTGAGCCAGGAGCCGCCGAGGGCGAGGATGCGGGCGGTTTCGTTGTCGTTGTTGGGGAGGAGGCTGGCGGCTTCCCAGGCGAGGTCGGCGGCGAGGTAGCGGTAGTGCCAGCGGTTGGTGTTTGCCGGGGTATGGGCGAGGTAGCGTTGGAATTCGTCGGGGGTGGCGTGGAGGGAGGCGGGGAGGTCATTGGAGGAGCGGGTCGTGCCGATGGAGGTGAGTTCGAACTGGCCGTTGAGGGAGGCCCAGTCGGGGGCGGTTTCTGTGCCGACGAGTTCGAGGCCGTGGTGGCGCATGGTTTTGGCGGCGAGGCTGAGGGCGTGGCCGCGGGTAGTGGAAGGCAGGTTTGGGTTGCGGCCTTGTTCGAGGGCGAGCTGGAGGGTGGTGAGGAGGGATTGGTGTTCCTGGCGGAGGTGGGGTTTGGCTTGGTCCCAGAGCTGGAGTCGGCCGAGTCGGCGGGCGAGGAGGTCGTGGAGATTGATGGCGATGTGGTTTTCCTCGGTGAGATTTTCCCTGGGGGTATTGGGTGGGGGGAGGGGCCAGAAGGCCTCGATGTAGGTTTGGAGTTCCTGGAGAGTGAGGACGCGTTCGGCTACGTAGGCGGCGTCGTTCCAGTAGCTGGAGAGGAGGAGGGCATGGAGGGCGTCGACATATTGTTGGCGGGCGAGGAGGAGGACGCTCCATTCGGCGAGGGCTTGTTGGTGGAGGCTGACGGTATAGAACGTGCCCTGGGTGATGTAGACCGGGTGGGGTGGCGGGTTAGGGGGAGGGAGCTGGGGGTAATTGGCGGAGGTGGAGAAGGAGCGGCAGAGTGAGGAGAGGATGGCGCCGGCTTCCTGGACTTTGCCTTGTCGGATGAGGAGTCGGGACTGGAGCCATTGGGATAGTGGTGTGTTGGTTGAGAGTTGGAGCCATTGTTCCGCGAGGTCCATGCGGTCGCGCTGGTAGGCGAGGAGGGCGAGGCGGTCGGCTTGTGAGACGTCGGTGATCCTGGCTTTGCGGAGGGCGTCGAGCCAGACATCGGCGACATCGGCGTATTGGTGCCAGGTGGTGGAGTTGGGGCCGACGCGGGGGAGGG
>JBMTVN010000533.1:0-2606 GCA_049451415.1 Limisphaerales bacterium
GAACTCCCCTTCATCCATTAACATCCCACCCCATGCACCAATTTGTCAGAGCCCTGGTCCTCCAGTCCTGTGCCCTCCTCACTCTCACCCCTGCCATCCTCTCAGCCAGCCCCCAGACCGCCCTCGACCGCTACGTCCATACCCCCGACCCCGCGTATGAATGGCACCTGGTCAATTCGATCCCCGGCCAAGGCTTCACCACCTACGTCGTGGAAATGACCTCCCAAACCTGGCTCACCACCAACGAAGTCGATCGCCCCCTCTGGAAACACTGGCTCACCATCACCAAACCCGACGAAGTCAAACACGATACCGCCCTCCTCTTCATCGGTGGCGGCTCCAATGAAAGCCCCGCCCCAACCAAACCCCATAAGGAACTGGCCACGACCGCCATCGCCACCGCCTCCATCGTCGCCGAACTCCGTAACATCCCCAACCAACCCCTCACCTTCACCGATAACCAGGGCCCCCTCACCGAAGACGGCATCATCGCCACCACCTGGGATCGCTACCTCCGCACCGGCGATGAACGCTGGCCCGCCCGACTCCCCATGACCAAAGGCGCCGTCCGCGCCATGGATACCATCACCGCCTTCTGTGCTTCCAAGGACGCCGGTGAACTCAAGGTCGACAAGTTCTTCGTCGCCGGCGGCTCGAAACGCGGCTGGACCACCTGGACCACCGCCATCGTGGATCAACGCGTCGTCGGCATCTGCCCCATCGTCATCGACTGCCTCAATGTCGTCCCCTCCTTCATTCACCACTGGGAAGTCTATGGCTTCTACGCCCCCGCCGTTCAGGATTACGAATCCCGCGGGATCATGGAATGGCAAAACACACCCGAATACGCCGCCCTCATGAAACTCGTCGACCCCTACAGCTATCGCGATCGCCTCACCATGCCCAAGTTCATCATGAACGCCACCGGCGACCAGTTCTTCCTGCCCGACTCCAGCCAGTTCTACTTCGATGATCTCCCCGGCCAAAAATACCTGCGCTACGTCCCCAACGGTGATCACTCCCTCCGGGATACTGATGCCTACGAAACGCTCGCAGCCTGTTTCTTCTCTGTCCTCAATGAATCCAAACTCCCCAAACTCTCCTGGGAGTTCACCTCCACCACCTCCATCAGCGCCAACTCCTCCCTCAAACCCGACAAGGTCCTGCTCTGGCAGGCCTCCAACCCCGACGCGCGGGATTTCCGCGTCGATACAATCGGTAAAGCCTGGACCTCCACACCTGTTTCGCCGGATGCCCAAGGCGCCTACTCCGCCTCCGTCATCTCCCCCGAAAAAGGCTGGACCGCCTTCTTCCTCGAGTTCACCTATCAACTCCCCGGCTGCCCCGCCCCGCTCAAATTCACCACCGCAGTACAGGTCACGCCCAACAAAACTCCCTTCACCTACGATACCTCCGCGCATACCCCGAAACGCTAACCCCCAAGCCACACACGCACCCATGAAGATCACCTACTACGGACACTCCTGCTTCAGTGCCTCGCTCCAGGATAAAACGCTCCTCTTCGACCCCTTCATCTCCCCCAACCCCCGCGCAAGCCATATACGCGTCGACCAAATAACCGCCGACTATATCCTCCTCTCCCACGCCCACGAAGACCACGTCGCCGATGTCGTCCCCATCGCCAAACGCACCAATGCCACCGTCCTCTGCGCGTTCGAAATCTACCTCTGGCTCAATAAGCAGGGTGTCACCAATTGCCACCCCATGAACCATGGCGGCACCGCTCACCTCCCCTTCGGCTCCGCCAAGATGGTCAACGCCATCCACTCCAGCTCCCTTCCTGACGGCTCCTACGGAGGAAACCCCGCCGGTTGGGTCATCCAAAGCCCCCAAGGCAATTTCTACTACTCCGGTGATACCGCCCTCACGATGGACATGAAGATCATCGGCGAAACCACCCCGCTCCAGTTCGCCGCCCTCTGCATCGGCGACACCTTCACCATGGGCGTCCAGGATGCCATCCAAGCCGCAAACTGGACCGGAGCAAAGCACGTCCTCGGCCTCCATTACGACACGTTTCCCCCCATCCAAATCAATCACCAGGAAGCCCAGCAGGCTTTCCTCAAAGCCGGAAAAACCCTCCACCTCCCGGGCATCGGCCAAACCGTTGACCTCTGAAACTCACCGGAACATCGGCAGCAACCTCGTCGCCACCCACCACACCACCCCCACAGCACCACATAACGCCATCACTCCCCAAACCCGATTCTCCAACTTCCTCGCCCCCCCATCTCCGCCACCACGCACGCACACAAAGGCCTCAATTTGCACGCCGTGTTGGTGCACTTCGCCGGGTTTACCCGGCAGACCCGCAACACAAACGACCCCACCGCCAACTTCAAGCGAGACGACCGACGCCCCCCTCCACCAACCGCTTGCACACGACTAATATCAAGATCCGGGTAGTTGGAACGTCATAGTCGATTGGTTGAAGCGGTCACTGAGGTCATGGCAAGCAGAAATTTAATACGTAATCCATACTGACTTTCCGTTTCAGGCAACCCTTTTTGTAGGGCTTTCCCTCTCGCCCCCCTCCATCCGTCCGCATCCACCAGTCCCAAAAACCATGACAGAACCGGCTACAA
>JBMTVN010000534.1:0-2605 GCA_049451415.1 Limisphaerales bacterium
CCGGGGCGGCGGGCGGGGCGGTTTCCTCCGGGGTGGCGATGACGGGGGGCGAGAACCCGGCGGGTGTTTTTGCCTCGACGAAGCGGACCTGGCTGAGGTTGAGGCCGAACTCGCGGAGTCGATCGAGAATGATTTGGCGATTGCGGTCGGTGATGACGAGATCGAGTTGTGCGGCGACTTGGGGATCGTAACCGATGGTGTAGCACTCGCCTTCCTGTCCGATGGGGTGGGCGTGGATGAGGTAGGCTTGGAGGAATCGGTTGGTATTACCGAGAGACTGGAGGAGGTCCGACCAGACATCGCCGGTGCTGGTTGTAGAGGCTGGTGTGGGGGCGGCTTTTGTGGGGGGATTTGGAGTGGCTTCCGGCGGGGTGGATGGGGTAGGGGGTGGAGGGGCGGCCTGCGGGGCGGGGCGCTCTGGCGCGGGTACGGTCTGGGCAGGTGGCGTGACTGGTCTTTTCGGTGGAGCGGGTTGCGTCGTTGCGGGGATGACGGAGGCGGCTGGTGCGGACGGCGGAGTTACGCCGGATCGAAGTGCCTCCAGTTTTTGGAGGAGCTCATCGATGCCGATGGCGCGTCGGGCCTCCATGGCCCGGAGCAGAGTGACTTCGAAAACGATGCGGCGGGATGAGGCATCGCGGAGGCGTCGTTCGCCATCGGCGAGGACTTCGAGGATGCGCGTGAGTTCGGGCAGGCTGATTCCGCTGGCTTCCTCCTCGAGGGATTTGATTTCTGCCTCTGGCAGGTCTCCGAGGGCGCTACGGTCTTTGGAGACGACGGTGAGCAGGAGGTTTCGTCCGTGTTCGAGGAGGTCACCGAGCAATCGGCCCAGGTCTTTGCCGCCGCGGCAGAGTTCGTCCAACAAGCGCAGGCTGGTTGGGGTATCGCATGAGATTATGGAGCTGAACAGTTGGCGGACGTGGCTCTGGGCGGCGAGCCCGAACATGGAGAGGACATCGTTCTCCACGATTTTGTCGCCGCAGAAGCTGATCAGCTGATCGAGGGTGGATTCGGCGTCCCGCATTCCTCCGTCGGCACCGCGGGCAATGGCGTAGAGCGCGGCGTCGTCGATGGAGGTTTGTTCCTGGGCGGCGATGTGAGCCAGGTGCTGGACGATGAGAGAGGAGGGGATTCGGCGGAGGTCGAAGCGTTGGCAGCGGGAGAGGATGGTGGGGAGGACCTTTTCAGGTTCGGTTGTGGCGAACATGAACTTCACGTGCGAGGGGGGTTCCTCCAGCGTTTTAAGGAGAGCATTAAAGGCTTCCTTGGTGAGCATGTGCACCTCATCGATGATGTAGACTTTGAACTTGGAGGTGGCCGGGGCGTATTTGACGGTGTCGCGCAGGGCGCGAATTTCATCGATACCGCGGTTGCTCGCACCATCAATTTCCATGACATCGAGCGAGCGGCCTTCGGCTATCTCGACGCAGCGGGGGTCGTCGTCGGGGAAGTCGAGTTTGGGGCCGTCGGTGCAGTTCAGGCACTTGGCGAAAATGCGTGCGACCGTGGTTTTGCCGGTGCCGCGGGGGCCGCAGAAGAGGTATGCGTGGGCGATGCGTCCTTGCGTGATGGCATGGGACAACGTGGTGGTGACGTGGTCCTGACCGACGACATCGCTGAAGCGCTGGGGCCGGTATTTGCGGGCTATGACTTGGTATGCCATCTTCTAAGTATCAGGTGTAGAACGGGTTGCGTGGATGTTTAACGGGCGTTTGCGGCGCGTTTGCTGGAGGGGAAGGGCTTGGGTTGGCGTGGGTGATGGATGGATGGTTCGCGCATGAACTGTGCGGTTAATCTTTCATGGAGGGGTGCTTGGTTCAAGTGCGAGGTTGGGGGAGGGGGGAGGGAAATGCCAGGGTGACCACGGCGGATACGGAGCAAGCTACCGTTGCTGCCTTCCGGCCCTGGCGGGGTTTGCAAGTCCGCATTCCGTGGGCCCTGGCAAAAACCGGGGCTTAGTATTGGTATCGGGACTGGGGCATCAAGCAGATTCGCCGATGAAGTTTCCCCTTTTGCTTGTGCCCGGGCCTCATTATGTTCCCGCATTCGGTTTTTGCGGGAGAGCGCCCCCGGCCAATGCAATCGGGAGGCGCGTCAAACATGGACACATCACGAATACGCAATTTTAGTATTATCGCCCACATCGACCACGGGAAGACCACGCTTTCCGATCGGTTGCTGCACATGACCGGTACGATTTCGGATCGGGAGATGCAGAACCAGTTGTTGGACTCGATGGATTTGGAGCGGGAGCGCGGGATTACGATCAAGGCTCATCCGGTCACGATGTATTACAAGGCGGATGATGGTGAGACCTATGAGCTGAACCTGATCGACACGCCAGGGCACGTGGATTTCTCGTATGAGGTATCGCGGAGTCTGGCGGCTTGTGAGGGGGCGCTATTGATTGTGGATGCGGCGCAGGGGGTGGAGGCCCAGACCGTGGCCAACGTGCATTTGGCGATGAAGCAGAACCTGGAGATCATTCCGGTGATCAACAAGATCGACCTTCCTGGGGCCGATCCTGAGCGGATCAGCGAGGAGATCGAGGCGATCATCGGCCTCGATTGCAGCAACGCCATCCCCTGCTCGGCCAAAACCGGCC
>JBMTVN010000535.1:0-2601 GCA_049451415.1 Limisphaerales bacterium
GGAGAAGGTGGGGGGGGAGCACGTGCTGGCGCTGGAATTTGCGAAGAGGAAGACTGAGGAGGAGTTGGCCCGAGGGGGAGTTGGGGGCCGAAGGTTGGCCGCGCGTGGGGGACGTGGCGCCAGGTTTGGGGTGGATCCGGTGCGCTTGGAGCGGGCTTTGACCGTTCCGAGGTTTAGCCGGGAGAATCCTCCGAGGCATCTTCTGATTTCAAGGTTGGGAGATATCAAGCGCGGGGAGCTGAAGAGTCTGGAGGACGGGGTGTTGGTGTTTGAGTCGAGGAGACGGGTGGAGTCGGTGCCGGTGGATCGCGTGGCTGTGATGGTGGGGGTTGGAGTGGGTGGGGAGGGCATTGCCTTGGGGGCGGGTGGAGTGGATTTCAAGAGGGTGGTGCGGGTGGATCTGGTGGACGACTCCGTGATGGTGTTTGCAGCTGAGCGATCGGACGGGAGGCGGTTGATGGGGACTTCGCTCCTTTATGGGGCGGTGGCGATTCCGGTAGAGCACATTCGGAGGATGTCGTTTGGGGATTTTCAGAGGGAGTCGTTACAGTCTGAGTTTTCGGATTGGGTGATGGAGCCGGCGGTTGAGCCGGGTTCTGAAGTTGGGGGTGGGGGTGAGGGTGGAATGATTGCCCCGGTGCCGGCGGAGCCGGTGAAGTCAGTGGGCGATGGTGGGGGAGGCCTGGGGGAAGTGAAGATGCCCGATTTGGGTTTGGTGCGGGTGGATCCTGTGGCACGGAGCGTGAGCTTTCCTGTGAGTGTGAATCAGCGCTCGGGTTTGATTGAGTATGCGGTAGTGACGGGAGGGGGCAAGACGCACGAGAGTCTGTTCAAGACGGAAGCTGAGCCGACGCAGATCCATTTGGGATTGCTGTTATTGGGGGGGAAGCCGGTGTATGAGCGGCAGTTGCCGGTGGATACCGCGAGGCAGTTGCCGGGGGAGAAGGTCTTGATTGAGGTGGTGTGGGGTTCGGACGGGAGTGAGCACGTGGTGTCGTTGGAGAGTTTGATTGTGACAACCAACGACGCCGAGGCGCTGGTGTCGGGGCCCTGGGTATATAACGGATCGGTTATGGAGGGTAAGGGGTTGGCGGCACAGCGGGAGGGTTCGGTGGTCTCGCTCCAGCTGGATCCATTGGCCTTGGTGAACAATCCCCGGCCGGGGAGGGGGAATGATGAGTTGCATCGGCCCAATGCGGCCGTGTTGCCCGGGGAGGGACTTCCCTTGGAGATGCGGATGCGGTTAGCTCGGGACGGGGTAGGCAGGGAGGGGGAGTGAGCCTCGATAGGAGAAAGCGTTGAGGATGTGTAAACAGAGATTTCAGAGATGTGTCAGGTGGCATGCGCCGGTGGCGTGTATCGCGTTTGCGCTGGTTGTTGGGGGGGTGACGTCGTGGGCTGTGGAGCGCGCGGCGGTTCCGGTTCCAGGGCAGAGCTTGGGCGTGGCCAAGCGTCGGGATGTTTCCTTTGCCTATGAAGTGGAGCATGCGATGGATCGCGGGCTGGCGCATTTGCGCAAGACACAGGACGCGGCGGGTTGGTGGTCCACGGAGGAACATCCGGCGGTGACCGCGCTGGTGTTGTCTTCCTTCATGGGGCATCCGTCGGGGCGGTATCGGACGAACATGCCGCCGGAATTGCGCAAGGCGTATGTGTATCTGGAGAGCTGCGCGAAAGAGGATGGCCGGATCTTCACGACATCGCTGGCAAACTACAACACGGCTATTTCGGTGATGGCGCTGGCGGCATCGGGCGACGGGCGTTACCGGTCGTTGATTGAGCGTGCACGGGCGTATCTGCTCCGCTGCCAGATTGACCTTGGCGAGAAAGGGGTGATGGATTCGCCGTTTGATGGGGG
This sequence comes from Limisphaerales bacterium, assembly GCA_049451415.1. Lineage (GTDB taxonomy): Bacteria > Verrucomicrobiota > Verrucomicrobiia > Limisphaerales > JAHDYP01 > JBMTVN01. The sequence continues at coordinate 1,859 of JBMTVN010000535.1, forward strand.
CGTGGGCTACAACGACAAGTATGACCATTCCGACATGAACAATACGCTGGTGGCGTTGGAGGCCATCTACTACACGCGTCCGGTAGGGGCAGAGAAGGGGACCTATGCGGATCTGGATTGGGAGGCGGCGATTCACTTTTTGCAGAGTTGCCAGAACTTGCCCGGGACCAACAGGGAGCCGTGGGTTTCCGAGCTGGCAAGTGATCAGGGCGGGTTCATTTATATGCCGGGGGAGAGCAAGGCCGATGGGGTGACGAACTCCGTGACGGGGAAGGTGTCGTTACGGAGTTATGGTTCGATCAGTTATGCGGGTTTGTTGAGCTATGCGTACGCGGATCTAACCCCGGAAGATGTCAGGGTGGCTGCGGTCATGGATTGGCTTGGGGCCAATTATACATTGGAGGAGAATCCCGGGATGGGGCAGCAGGGGTATTACTATTACCTGCACTTGATGGCCAAGGCGTTGGCAACGCTGGGGGAGGACCGGTTGGAGTTGAAGGATGGAGGCCGTGTCGATTGGCGCCGGGAGGTTGCGATGCGTTTGATTAACTTGCAGAAGAGTGACGGGTCGTGGGTGAACGGAACCGGGCGGTGGTGGGAGAATGATCCCGCCTTGGTGACGGCGTATGCGGTGATGACACTGGAGTTTCTGTACCCGGGGATTTAGCGGCAAGCGCAGAGCGCAGAGCGCAGAGCGCAGAGCGCAGAGCGCAGAGCGGGAAGCGGGAAGGGCTGATGGCTGA
>JBMTVN010000536.1:0-2596 GCA_049451415.1 Limisphaerales bacterium
GCTCTCTACGCTCTTCTGGGTTCTCGCGACGAAGTCGCGTTCGATCCCGATTTCGATAGCGATGGGTGCGCGAGGTGGGTGCAATGGTTCGCGGCCGCGCGGCATCCGTCTTCGCTCTGCGAGCTACGCCGGGGCAAGGCGCGTCCCTACCTGAGCGAGGAAGCTGCAATGGATTCGGTGCGGTAGGGCCCGCCCAGCGCGCGGGATGCGTCTCGGCCGATTGGCTTGCGGCGTATCAGGGATACCCACTCCGCCGGTTCTGTTACAGTTGTGTTAAAGCGTGTGAATTAGCTGGATTATACGGATGTCGACTTGTGAGGGTTTGGCATGTCGTATTCGTTCAGCCGGATGCAGGAATGGGCAGAGGGTGAGCCTATCGGGGATTCTGGGCTGGTTGCGTGTTGTGTATCGGGTCGGTTGGATAGTGTGAGTTCGGATGATGCGGAGAAGCGTCTGTTGGAGCTGTTGGAGGCGGGGGTGCGGGGGGTTGTTGTCGATTTGTCGGCCTTGGATTTTCTAGCGAGCGCGGGTTTGAGGGTGTTGCTGGTTTTGGCTCGTCGTGTGAGTGCGGGGAGTGGGGTTGTGGTTTTGGTAGCGCCGAAGCCGGAGGTTCTTCAGGTATTGGAGCTTTCGGGAATGGTTGGGGTATTGAAGGTTTGCCCTGATCGGGCCGCTGCGCGGGCTTTATTGGGTTAGTCATGCAGTCGACCGGAGGCAGCATTGCATTGTTTTTGACGGGATTGTTCTTTTTCTCGCTGGGTTTGGAGTGGGTGACGGGGGCTTTCAAGGGGATGGCCTCGAAGACGATGCGGGAGCGGATGCGGTTTCTGGCGGGGAGTCCGGTTCGGGCATCGGCTTTTGGGTTTGCGTTTGGAGGGCTGACACAGAGTGCGGTGGCGGTGGCGATGACCTTTGCTGGAGCTGTATCGGGTGGTGTTTTGTCACTGCGATGCGCGATGGCGGCGGTGGCTTGGGCGAACGTGGGGACGGTCATTTTGGTTTTGTTTGCTTCTTTTGACCTGAACGCGGCGACGCTTTGGCTGATTGGCATTGCAGGTTTGCTTTGGAAGCAAAAGCGATTGGATCGCTTTCAGTGGGCGTTCAGCCTGTTGGTGGGGGTTGGGATGGTTTTATTCGGGCTATCCCGGTTGCGTGAGGCCACCGATCCGGAAAGTGCGGCGCAGTGGATTGGAGGGGTGGCAGGTTTGCTGATGGATTATCCGGCTATGGCGTTGGTCATCGGGGCGTTGCTGAGATCACTCATGCAGAGCACTGGTGGTAGCACGATCGTTTTGATTACGTTGAGTTCGAAGGGGTTGATTGGTTTGGAGGTCGTGATGATCGCGTTGGCCGGGATAGGCATAGGCGCCGGCGTTTCGATTTTGGTGTTGTGCCGCGGCATGCGGGGTGATGCGTTGCGGCTGGTCTTTGTGCAGGCACTGTTGAACCTGCTGGGTGGTTTGCTGATGTTTGTTTGGTTTGTGGCCGGAAATCGCTTGGGCGTTCCGACTGCCTTGGATCTGTTGTCGGGTTTGCATCTCGATCTGCCACGCTTGATGGCTGGGGCATTCGTCCTTCAGATGCTCATGTGTCCGGCGCTGTATCTCCTCTTTTCTGGATCGCTTTCAAGACTGGCTCAACGGTTGGTTTCCGATGTCCAGGAGGACAACTATGCGCGTCCGGCTTTTCTGTCTGCGCTGGGCAGTCGCCAGGCTGACTTGGCTCTGGGCGAGGCACGGCAGGAACAGCTTCGGCTGCTCAAAGCCCTTCCCTTGTTGCTGCAGACCATCCGGCTGGATGGGGCCGGGGGAGAGTCCCTGAATCCGAAGGCGCTGGCTGAATCGCTCCTTAAGCTGAACGTTGAAATTGTTGACCATGTGACGCAGGCAATGGACCGGACTGAGGACGCCGACTTGAAGCATCAGCAGGTGGAGTTGTTGCATCGCCAGCGTCTGGTGAGGGAGTTGTTGTCCAACCTCCGAAAGCTGGTGGCCAGCGGGGGGGATCTGCCCCAAGGGAGCGAATCCCGGGCATTTGTGGGACGATTGGCTGAGAGTATGGACCTGCTCATGCATGCGCTGCTGACGTTTCTCAAGCAGGGCGATGAGTTGGATGCACAGATGCTGGACAGCCTGACGCAAGATCGAGGGACCCAAATGGAACGCCTGCGAATCGATGTGGCTCAGGGCAGCTTCGGCACCGCAGATCAGCGGTCGACTGTGCTTTACCTTTCCAGTCTTTACGAACGAACGGTCTATCTGATTCGGCGGTTTGTGAGGGCCTGACGTGAGCGCGAAGCGGGAAGCGGGAAGCGCTTTGCGCTGACTACGGTCCCGCCCGGTGGGCGGAACGACTACGGTCCTGCGGCTTGCGGCCTTGGACGACTACGGCCCCTCGACAGGCTCGGGGCGACTACGGACTGTGGGGCTCGACGGGCTCGCCCTGACTGTGGGTGCTGCCTGCGGCAGCCCCTGACTAAGGTCCCTCCCGGTGGTCGGGACTGACTGTGGGGTCGCACGCGATCCTTGCATGCTGGATTTCGCTGCGCGAAATCCAGTGGCTGCGCTGTCGCGCAGCTGGTTGTTCCGAAACACCG
>JBMTVN010000537.1:0-2585 GCA_049451415.1 Limisphaerales bacterium
GATTTTGGGTCGCGCATTGGAGATGGCGGCAATGAGGGTGGATTTGCCCGCATTGGGCATGCCCAGCAAACCCACGTCGGCCACCACCTTGAGTTCGAGTTTGAGGTTTTTGCGCTCGCCGGGCCAGCCTGGTGTTTTTTGGCGGGGCAGGGCGGGATGGGGTTTTGGTTTGGGAAGCGCGGGTTGAACAGGGTTTGAGGTTATGTTTGCGTCCGGTTGCGGGTGTGGTGCCGGAGCGGTTGGCGAGGGGGGACCGGTGGACTTTGAAGTATTGGATGGTCTTACGATTGGGGGATGTGACAGCGGAGCAGGTGGGGTTGATGCGGCGGGAGGTGGCTTCAGGTGGCGGGGAGTGAGCGGTTTCTTATTTCCGGAGTGATCCATTCGGGTTGGCATTGGTGACTGGCGGGGTCGAGTCCGGAGTCGGAGGGGGATGGGCCGATCCAGGTTGTGGTGCGGCCTGAGAGGATGAGTTCGTTCGTGGAGGGCGAGTATTGGAGCAGGGCGAAGAGCGGATCGGAGTAGGGAGCGACTCGTTCGAGGGATGGTCGTTGGGCGTGGATGGCGGGAGCGAAGCGTTTCTTGGCGTAGGCGTCCCCCATCCAGTAGTAGGAGGCGGAGTTGATGTGGGTATAGGGGATGGAGTCGATCCATTGGCTGTGATCGATATGCCAATGGCCATTGAAGCAGGCGGCTACTTTACGTTTGCCGTCGGGGGATTGGGCGGTTGCGAGGATGTTGCGGATTTCCTGTTGGTTTTTGATGCAGGCGGGGTGTGCGAGGGACTGGTGGGAGAAGATGAGCGTGGGGAGGTTGGAGGCTGTGAGTTGTTGGCGGAGCCATTCTTTTTGGTCATTGGCGATATAGCTGGGGTAGCCGCCGGGGTGGTTTGGGGGTGTGTCATTGGCGTCGAGGACGATGCATTTCCAGCCGTTCAGATCGAAAGTGTAGTGACGATGGGGTAGTCCGAGGTATTGGACCGTATGTTCGCGGGAGAATCCGCCGTCCATGTCATGGTTGCCGAGGACGTGAAGTGTGGGGCCCTTGAAGGAGTTCCATATATCGAGGAGGGGGCGGTTTTCGGGTTTGGGGATGCAGAAGTCGCCGAGTTGGATGATTGCGGGGCATTGTTCTTCGGTGGCCCATTGGACGAAGGTGGACAGGCGTTTGGGGGCGTCGTGGATGATGTCCTGGTGGAGATCGGCGAGGATGCCGATTTTGAGTGGTCGGAGTGGTTTTGGGTTGCCGAGGGCGACTTGAGTGAGGGGGAGCGTGAGGCTGCCGGCCAGCAGGGGCAGGAATTGACGGCGGGGGAAGCGGGGGGTGGGCATGGATGTTTGGAGTTGGGGGTGGGTTTTAGTTTTCGTTGAGGCAGGATTTCAGGGATTGCCAGGAGGTTTTGCGGATTTGTCGGGTGGTTTCGGTCAGGTGGGAGAGTTGGGTTTGGGCGGTGTGTTGGAGGTGTTGATGGAGTTGGCCGAGGAGGAAGGTGCTGGGAGGGGGGAGAGAGTGTGGGGTTGAGTGGGCCCAGGAGGTGAGGAGGTTTTGAGAAGTGATGGCGTCCTGGTAGAGTCCGAGCTGGTCTTGGAGGTGGATGAGCGAAGCCCGGAGTGCTTTGGCTTTGGGGTTGGAGGTGATGGCGGCGAATTCCATGGCATAGCGGAGGCGTTTGGCGTGGATTCGGAGGCGATGGATTTTTGCGGGGGTCGAGTCCGGTTTGGCTTTTCGGCTGGCCTTGAGGAGTTTTTGGTGGAGCGGCTGGATCAGTTTCGCGAGGGAGATTCCTGGTGGTGGCGGGGACGGGGGGAGGGTGGAGTCTTGTGCTTTCAGGTTCTGGAGGAGGGATTGGCAGCGCGGGGACTGCAGGGCTTTCTGCATATGGCGGCGGGCGTTTTTTCCGGCGCGGTTGAGTTGTTGCTTGAGCTTGCGGTGTGGTTGAGGGGGCGCGCTGTTTTCGAGGAATGCGAGAGTTTGTTGGGTGAGGACATCGGCATCCCGGGCGGGGCCCAGATTTTGGGCGAGCCATTTGAGTTCCGGTTGCAACTGGAGGGTTGTGTTTGGCAGCAGAGGTTTGAGGAGTCGGATGGCGGCGCGGAGGCGTCGGCATGCGACACGGACCTGATGGACGGCCTCGGGGGTTTTTTGGAGGCGGGCAACGGGGATGTGGGTGAGGAGGCGGGTGGTTTCCCTGCGGAGGATTTCCTGAGCAAGCTTGAGGAGTGGGGCGCGGTTTTTTTTGCGCGTTTTCATCTTGGCGAGAGGACGCCGCAATGTAGTCCAACCGGGGATTGGAGCGCAAAGGGATAGCTGGGGAAGTTGATTCTTCCAGCCGGTTTTGGCTGGGCTGGTGAGGTCTAGTAGGAGAGGCGGAAGTAGCGGGTGGAGTCGGTGCGGACCGTGGCGGACCAGGTGTCATTGGTGCGGCTGGCTCCGGCGATGGTGGACCAATTCATGGAGGTGGGGGAGAGGGAGGGGGTGGCTTGGAGGGTAAAGGTGAGGGCTGAGGCTGGCCAGGAGACGTTGATGTGGCCTTGGAGTGCGGGGTGGGGGGTGGCGGTGAGAGGGGGCAGGGGGGCATTGAGTTC
>JBMTVN010000538.1:0-2577 GCA_049451415.1 Limisphaerales bacterium
GCGTCTTTGGTGTCAATCTGCAGCCGCACCGTTTGGTGTGCCTCCTGTTGAGGCCGGAAACTTGCTTTGGTTTCATCACCGCAAGCCCGCCAAACGGTGTTCACCTTTTCAATCTGAAGCGTTCCGGCTCAGGCCAACAGGTCAGTCACCGCATGATGCTCACCCACACCCGTTAGCTTCAAATCCAAACCCTGGAACTTCACCGATAACCGCTTGTGGTCCATCCCCAGGCAATGCAGCACGGTCGCGTTCAAATCATTCACGTGAACCGGCTTGTCCAGGATGTTGTAGCTGAAATCATCCGTCTCCCCATACACCAGCCCGGGCTTGATCCCACCCCCGGCCAGCCACATCGAAAAACACCGCGGATGATGGTCCCGACCATAATTGGTCGCCGTGCTCTTGCCCTGACTGTAAACCGTCCGCCCAAACTCACCCCCCCATATCACCAGGGTGTCATCCAATAAACCCCGCTGCTTCAAGTCCTTCACCAAGGCTGCCGACGCCTGGTCCGTGTCCCGACACTGCTTCGTCAAATGATCCGGCAGGTTGTCATGATGATCCCACCCCATGTGATACAACTGCACAAATCGTACATCCCGCTCCATCATGCGCCGCGCCAGCAAACAGTTTCGCGCATACGTCCCCGGCCGCCTCACATCCGGACCATACATCTCCAAAATGTGCTCAGGCTCGTCCGAAATGTCAGTCAAGTCCGGCACCGATGTCTGCATCCGAAACGCCAGCTCATACTGCTCAATGCGTGTTAAAATCTCCGGATCCGGCATCTCCGCATGCCGAATCTCATTCAACCCGCGCAATTGATCCAGCATCTGCCTCCGCGTCCCGCTGCTGCACCCCGCAGGATTGCTCAAATACAACACCGGATCCGAACCACTGCGCAATTTCACCCCCTGATGCTTGGAAGGCAAAACCCCGCTGCCCCACAAACGGTCATACAACGGCTGCCCCGCCGACCGCCCCGTCCCACGCGAAATCATCACCATGAACGTCGGCAAATCCCGGTTCGCCGTCCCCAACCCATACGCCACCCATGCCCCCATGCTGGGCCGGCCAGGAATCTGCGACCCCGTCTGAATGAAGGTAATCGCCGGATCATGGTTGATCGCCTCGGTATACATCGACCGCACAATCGCAATGTCATCCACAATCCCCGCAGTGTGCGGCAACACCTCGCTCACCCACGCCCCGTTCTGGCCGTGCTGCGCAAAGGAAAAGGTCGATCGCAAAACCGGAAAGCTCGACTGGTTCGCCGTCATCCCCGTCAACCTCTGCCCCATCCGCACGGAATCCGGCAGCTCAGACATGTGCAGCTTGTCCAGCCCGGGCTTGTAATCAAATGTCTCCAGCTGCGTCGGCGCCCCCGACTGGAACAAGTAAATCACCCGCTTCGCCGTCGGCTTGTGATGCAACTTCAACCCGCCCTCCCCACCAGCCGCCCCCATCAGCCTCCCGGCAGGTGAACCCGCCAACGCCGGCAATGCCGCCGACCCCAGACTGCACCCCGCACGCTGCAGGAAATGCCGCCGGTTCATCTGCTGAGCAAAATGTAAAAACTCCATAATCTCCTCCGTTAACTAGCCTCCCTCAGTTCTTCGTCAGGGTCTCGTCCAGGTTCATCAGGACACTCGCCACCGCCGTATACGCCGCCAACTCCGCCGGCGCCTCTCCCCACTCCACCTCGCTCTCCCCATGCGACAAAAACTCCTTCGCAGCCTCTGTATCCTCACCATAGACCCCCAAATACCCCTCATACCCAGACCGCAAAAGCTCTACCTCCGCACCCCCGGGCCAACGCCCCGTCACCAGCCTGAAACCATGCCTCAACCCCGCCAGCACATCCCCGCCAGCAGCCAGCTGCATCCGCCGACCCAAATGCCTCGAAGCCTCCACATACGCCACGTCATTCAACAACGCCAGCGCCTGTAATGGGGTGTTCGTACGCGGCCGCTTCACCGTGCAAATCTCCCAGCCCGGCGCATCAAAAGTCGCCAGCATCGGTGGCGAAACGGTCCGCTTCCGGTTGATATATAAACTCCGCCGATACAGGTCATCCCCCTTGCTCTGCACATATGGACCCTGACTCGCTCCCCCGGCCAACTCCTCCCATAACCCCGCCGGTTGATATGGCTTCACCGGAGGCCCGCCAATCTTCTCCACCAATAACCCGCTGACCGCCAACGCCGTGTCCCGCACCACCTCAGCCTGAACCCGGAACCTCGGTCCCCGTGCCAACATCACATTCCCCGGATCGGCCTCATACGCCTCCGCCGCAACGACCGAGCTCTGCCGATAGGTCGCACTCATCACCATGGACTTCTGCACCGCCTTCAAATCCCACCCGCTCTCCATAAAGCTGGATGCCAGCCAGTCCAGCAAACCGGGATGCGACGGCGGCGCACTCTGGGTCCCGAAATTGTCCAGGCTCTTCACCAGACCGCTCCCGAAAAACTTGGCCCATAACCGGTTCACTGTAACCCGCGAGGTCAGGGGATTCTCCGGACTCACAATCCAACGCGCCAATCCCAGCCGGTTCCGCGGTGAATTCCCCGGCAT
>JBMTVN010000539.1:0-2548 GCA_049451415.1 Limisphaerales bacterium
GTTGGGCAGTTGGGGGAAGGCGTGGGGGCAGGCTGAGGTGGCGCAGGATGCCTTGGAGGACAACACGGGGAATGGGGGGGGGGCGATGTATATTTCTACGGACTATGCAGGGAGTCCTCCGGACGACAACCGTAACGTTGTGGTGGTCATGGGGAACCATGGCGGATGGTTATGGAACAGCGAGGTTCAGGTGGATTTGGTGGAGTATGCCTCCCTGAGTTTTGACATCAAATGGGATCCTACCTCAACTGTGACGCTGGAGAGTTTCAATACGGCGGGCGGGGACAACGGGTTGCTGGTGTGGTCAGCGCGGCACAATGGTGCCGACTGGGAATGGGTTCAGTTTGGGAGTTTTTTAGTGCCGGCGGAGGCGGCGACTGGTTGGGCTAACGTGACGATTCCTATTGATCCGACGACGGCGAATTTAGATCGGAGCACGGGAGTGGTGTTCAAGAAGTGGGTTCCGCAGGATGTGGCGAATGCGGGTGGGGTAGCGGCATTCTGGATCGACAACGTGAAATTGACGGCCAACGCGGGGCCGGTGGCACCGCCGACGATGGCTGTGGGTGGGGGTGCGAAGGCGGGGTTGAATCTGGTGACGTTAGCCGGGGGGCAGTGGCAACGACAGGGTATTCGGACCGTGGGTGAGAACTTCAGCTGGGTAGGGAGCGGTGGTTCGACGACGTATGAGTTTACCGTGGCGGAGATGCCGGCTCCGGCTTACGGGGGTTTTAATACCTACATGTATTTGGTGCCGCGGGATCCTAGAAACCGTGTGGATCCGGATTGGGCGCATGCTGATGTGGTTCGTTTTGACATGAGCCAGCAGGAGGACGGGAGTTTTCTGGGGGCGGTTCGTTACAAGATCAATGCCGCGGACTCGAATGGGACGATGTATGGGGGAGACGGTGATTTGGGGACAGTATCGAGTTCGACTCCTTTAGGGCGCTGGGGATTCACGTTTAACGACGACAGCCGCATTACGTTGTTTTCGCCTGAGGCGACAGCGGAGGCGCTTCTTCCGGCGGTGGCGGTTGGCAAATTTGATGATGCGCTGACTGTGTATATGGGGAGCATGCCGAACGCGCCTGAGCGGATTGGTCAGAAATCGGTGATTTCGCAGATCAAGATCGAGGGAGGCAAGGGTGGGGTAAATATTGTGGAGAACTTCACTGGTGATTTGGATCCGGCAAGGTGGGAGTTAGCGGCGGAGTATCCGGCGGGTGTTTTGGTGTTGGGTGAAGACGCCTTGTTTTGGATGGGATGGGGTTTGCCTGACACGGGTTTTGGTTTGATGACTTCGTCGTCCTTAGCTGGTGGCGACTGGGTGGCCTTTGCTGGTTCCAATCCGATTCTGCCGACGGGTGCAACGAAGTCGGTGTTTATTGGTCGGTCGGATGTGGAGGGGCAGAGCCAGGGTTTCTTCCAGCTCAAGAAGAGGCAGTTTACGAAGCTGCAGATTCTGTTGCCTGGAGAGACATCGGCACCGGGGACGGCGACTGGCAAGACTGGCACGCCTTTGCCGCAGACGCAGTATGGGCCGTTTCAGGTGACCGTGAATGCGGTAGCGGACGACTGGGGGCTGATTACAGGCATTACCGATGTCGTTCACCTGACTACGACCGATTTGGATCCGCTTTTGCCACCGGACACGGCCCTGGTGAATGGGACAGTGACGTTGACCTTTGATCCGGGCACGGTGGGAACGCATACCATTACCGTGAGCGACGTCACGAATCCGTTGATACAGAGTGACACGAGCAGCGAGTTCAGCGTGTCTGCTCCGTAGGGTTGGGTTATCAGCTAGCGGGTCGGAGGTGCCTGGCAGTTGCAGGCGTCTCCGGCCTTTTTTTATGAGGTGCGTGGTTGATTGTTCAGCTGGGCAGTTTTGTGTGTGTTTTTTGGGGGGGTGTGCTGGATCTGGTTGAATGGGATGCGGGGTTTACGGGTTGGCTGTTTCCCTCGATCGCGCGTAGCTTGGGGTCATGCGTGCGGTCTATTTCGAAGAATTTGGTGGGGCGATGCGGGTGGTGGATTTACCTGATCCTGAACCTGCCGATGGAGGGGTGGTGGTGCGCGTGCGGGCGACGGGGATTTGCCGGAGCGACTGGCATGGGTGGATGGGCCATGACCCGGATGTATCCCTGCCGCATGTGCCCGGGCATGAGTTGGCTGGGGAGGTGGCGGTGGTTGGGAAGGGGGTTAAGAGGTGGCAGGTTGGAGATCGGGTAACCGTTCCTTTTGCTGTAGGGTGTGGTGAATGTGGTCCTTGCCGCGTGGGGGATCTGCACATATGCGATCATGGTTTCCAGCCGGGATTTACGGCGTGGGGTTCCTTTGCTGAGCTGGTGGCTTTACCGCATGCTGACCTGAATCTGGTGAGATTGCCGGATGAACTGGATTATGTGGCCGCAGCGAGCCTGGGGTGTCGTTTTACGACGTCCTATCGTGCGGTTGTGCAGCAGGGTCGGGTTCAGGCGGGGGAGTGGGTAGCCATCCACGGGTGTGGGGGTGTTGGGTTGAGTGCGGTGATGATTGCGGCGGCGTT
>JBMTVN010000540.1:0-2542 GCA_049451415.1 Limisphaerales bacterium
GTGGTGGGAGGGGTGATGGCGGTGGTTTTGATGCGGAGACAGGCCTTGAAGGATGGGGAGAGCTTCTGGTCCCCTCCGGCGAGGAGAGTGTTTCAGGCGGTGTTACCGCCTTTGGTTGTTGGAGTGGTTGCGGGCCTGGTGGCGGTGTGGCCGGCCTGGCGTGAGCCGTTGGTGATGTGGTGGCTGCCCGGTGTCTGGATGGTCTTGTATGGATTTGCCCTGCATGCGGCGGGTTTCTTTATGCCGCGGGGGATCCGTCTTTTTGGCTGGGGATTTGTCGCGGCGGGCTGTCTCCTTTTTATCGCGCTCCAACTGCGGTCCTATGGTTCAGGGATGCCAGATCTGGTGGTGGCGCACGGCTTGATGGGAGGAGTGTTTGGTGGTTTGCACCTGGTCTATGGTCTTTACTTGCTGCAAACGCGCGAGCGGAACATCCAGAGCGAGCTGTGAATCCGGAGTCTTATCAGCAGTTGGATCGGGTGATCCACGAGAAGGGGCGGCTGGCCATCATGTCGATGCTCGCGGCGGTGGAGGAGATGTCGTTCACTGATTTGCGGGATGCGTTGACCATGACCGACGGGAATATCACTGCCCACGCACGGACGCTGCAGCAGGCCGGGTATCTGGGTGTGACGAAGAGTTACCGGGGCGGAAGACCGTTGACCACCTTTGCATTGACCGCGGCGGGGAGGAAGGCGTTCTCGGATTACATCATTTTGTTGGCGGACATTGTGGACCGTCATCGGCCCGAGGGGAAGTGAATGGGGTGAGGGTGGATGGCGGTTGTTTTTTAACGATAAGCTTTGTGATGCAAAGCGATGGCGAAGCGAGCTGAAGAAAGGAACTGAGCGATGAAGATTATACGAGCTGAGCATGCGGGCATGTGTTTTGGGGTACGGGATGCCATTGAGTTGGCCCGGGAGACCGCAAGGCATCATTCGCTAACAGTGCTGGGGGACTTGGTTCACAACGAGGACGTAGTGGAACGGCTGCGGTCGCAGGGCATTCGGATGGAGCGTGAGGTGGATGAAGTGGGGACCGCGACTGTGATGACAACCGCCCACGGGGTTTCGGAGAAACGGTTGGCGGATTTGCGGGGGCGGGGGTTGGGTGTTGTGGAGTCAACCTGTCCACTGGTGCGCGTGGCACACCGGGCGCTGAAGGACTTGGTGGACGCGAGTTATCATCCGGTGGTGGTCGGCGTTCGCGGCCATGTGGAAGTGCGGGGGTTGGTGGAGGACTATCCGGAGGCAGATGTGATCTTGTCGGCTGATGATGTGTCGGGTCTGCGTGAACGCGTTAGATACGGGGTTGTGGCCCAGACCACCCAGCCACTAGAGCGCGTTTGGCGGTTGGCGGACCTGATCCGGCATCGGTTTCCCGGGGCAGAGGTCAAAGTAGTGGATACGGTGTGTCGCCCGACAAAATTGCGTCAGTGGGATGCCGAGAGGTTGGGCAGGAGCTGCGAATTGGTGGTCGTGGTCGGGGGGCGAAAGAGCAACAACACCGGGGAGCTGGCTGAGACTTGTCGCAAAGGGGGAGCCCGAGTAGAGAGAGTGGAGCGCGCAGAGGATCTAAGGGGAGAGTGGTTGACCGGCGTGCAGGTCGTGGGGCTGACGGCCGGGACATCGACTCCCGACGATGTGGTAGACCGGGTGGAACAGCGCTTGCGCGAATTGGCAGATGCCCGGCAGGGTTGCCTGCAGGGAGAGGTTACTGCGGGGCGGGTTCTGGCGAGGTAGCAGGGAGCTGCGGCCAGTGGATTCGAGGCACGAAGCAAGTATGAGCGAGCAGGCATTGCAAAAGCGGGACTGGACGCCGTCGCCCCTGGTGGCGGCGGCATTCTCAACCTTGTGTTGTGTTGGGGTTGTCTTGGCAGGGACGCTGGTGACCCGCGGATCAGTAGGCAGGTTCTTGCTTTGGAATCTTTTTCTGGCCTGGGTGCCGGTGGGGTTTGCCTGGCTGGCAACCAGGCCGGGCAATTCGCGTTCAGCGCGGTGGGGGTGGGGGATGCTCTGGCTGCTGTTCTTTCCGAACGCACCCTACATATTCACCGATATGGTGCATCTCGGGGATGAGCAGGGGGATGTGTTTTGGGTTCGCCTGGGAGTGCTACTGCTGTTCGCCATGACGGGCCTTTTCGCGGGCTTTTTGTCGTTGCACCGGATGCAGCAGCTGGTGACAGAACACTTTGGGGCATGGGTTGGATGGGCGGTTGTCTTGGTATGCTGTGGTCTGGGCTCTGCTGGAGTGGCCATGGGACGGTTCATGCGATGGAACAGCTGGGATGCCGTGGTAAGACCAGTTCACTTGGTGGAAGAAACCCTGCGATGGTTCTGGGATCTGCGACATGACCCCATGACCGGTATCTTCCTCGCGCTGTTCAGTCTGTTCCTAGTATTGAGCTACCTGATGTTTCACGCCATGGGTTGCAGAGCCCAGCGCTGAACGCCAGCAAGGCCTTGTGCCTCCGGGCAGCGCCCCGGTGCCAATACCCCCTTAAATCAACGCAAATAAACTCTAAATATCTCTTGATACATCC
>JBMTVN010000541.1:0-2532 GCA_049451415.1 Limisphaerales bacterium
CCAGGATCTTCATCGAACGACACCCTGACCCTTCCCCGCCCAGCCAGCAACCCGAAACACCCCAATCCCCAAACCAAAGAATCCCCAAAAAACCTCTTGCTCCCCCCCAACCACCTCCCTATATTTCGCGGTCTTTAGGTAAACCTAGAGGTGGACTATTATGCGTCGCGCCAGAACTCAAAAGACAAAGAAATCGGTGGCCAAGCGGTTTAAGATCACGGCCAAGGGCAAAGTACTCCGTTCTAAGGCCGGACGTCGCCATCTGCTCTCCAGCAAAAACGCCAAACGCCGCCGCGCCCTCGGTGAACGTGCCGTCGTCGACCCCTCCGATGCTCACCGCATCAAGCTGTCGCTGCCCTTCAGTCACTAATTCACTTTCGTTAGTCAAACCTACGACATCCCATGCGTGTCACAAATTCCCCAGCTTCCCGGAAACGCCGCAAGCGCATGCTGCAGGCAGCCAAGGGCTACCGTTTCCGCCGTTCCAAACTCTATCGCTATGCTTCTGACGCCGTCGATCACGGCCGTCAATACTCCTACCGCGATCGCCGCAACAAAAAGCGCGACTTCCGCAGCCTCTGGCAGGTCCGCATCAATGCTGCCGCCCGGGCCGCCGGCCTCACCTACAGCCGCTTCATGGAAGGGCTCAAGGCCGCGCAGGTCGGTGTCGACCGCAAAGTGCTCGCCGATATCGCAGCCACCGACAACACCGCTTTCAGCGAATTGGTGAAGGTGGCCCAAGGCGCCCTCCAAACCAAGGCGGCCAAGGCCTAATCAGCCCACAAATCGCTTTCCAGCAAACGGGCGACCTTACTCAAGGCCGCCCGTTTGTCTTTTACTCCAAAAACCAAAACCGACCCCACACCACCAAACCATGGCCTCTCTGCTCTCCGACCTGGACCCTCTCAAGCAGGCCGCCACCCAGGAACTCCAGGCCGCCACCGATATTCCAGCCCTCGAACGCTCCAAAGGCGCATGGATCGGCCCAAATGGCAAATTCACCGCACTCATGAAACAGCTGGGCTCCCTCCCTAAAGAGGAACGCCCCGCCGCCGGCAAAGCCATCAATGCCGCCAAGTCCGAACTGGAAAACCTGCTCGCCCAGCGCCGCTCAGAACTCGCCCTCCAAGCCGCACTTCCCAAACAACCCACCGACTTCTCCGCACCCGGACGCCGCCCAAACCTCGGCCGCCTCCACCCCCTCACTCAAACCACCGAGGATATCGTCCGATCCTTCCGTAAAATCGGGTTCGCCGTCGCCGATGGCCCCGAGATTGAAGACGAAGCCCACTGCTTCGACGCCCTGAACACTCCCGCCGACCACCCGGCACGCGACGCACAGGACACCTTCTACGTCGGCTCCACCTCAGCTGGCCAAGACCGACCCAACACTCTCCTGCGCACCCATACCTCCTCCGTACAAATCCGCGTCATGGAACGCCAGCCGCCGCCGATCCGCATCATCGTCCCCGGCCGGGTCTACCGACGCGATAACGCCGACGCCACCCATAACCCCACCTTCCAGCAAATCGAAGGACTCTACGTCGATAAGAATGTCACGGTCGGTGACCTCAAGGGCACCGTCGAGTTCGTCTTCCGGGAACTCCTCGGCAAAGACGTCCGGATCCGCTTCCGCCCACACTATTTCAGCTACACGGAACCCAGCTTCGAAATCGATTTCAGTAGCGCACTCACCCGCAAGATGGGCAAGGAATGGCTCGAAATCGCCGGCTGCGGCATGGTCCACCCCCAAGTCTTCGAAAACGTCGGATACGACCCGGAAATGTGGACCGGATGGGCTTTCGGCTTCGGCATCGAACGCATCGCCATGATCCGCTACGCCATCCATGACATCCGCCTCTTCTACGAAAACGATACCCGCTTCCTCAACCAATTCTAAGCCCGTCCCATGAAAGTCACCCTCAACTGGCTCCGCCAACTCGTTAACTTCGACTGGTCCGCCGAAGAACTCGCCGAACGCCTCACCCTGCTCGGCCTCGAAGTCGAAGGCATCGAAAACCACGCCGCCGATTTCGAAGGCGTAGTCGTCGCCCAGGTCATCACCCGCGATAAACACCCCAACGCCGATAAACTCTCCGTCTGCCGCGTCAATGACGGCACCGGTGAACGCCAAATCGTCTGCGGCGCCCAGAACTTCCAAGCCGGCGATAAAGTCCCCCTCATCCTCCCAGGCGCCACCTTGCCCCCCTCCCAGCCGGACGAAAAACCCTTCACCATCAAAGTCGGCAAAATACGCGGGATTGAATCCCACGGCATGCTGTGCTCCCCCAAGGAACTCGGCCTCGCTGCCGATGCGGACGGACTCCTCATCCTCAAACCCGAAGCCCAAGTCGGCCAACCCTTCGCCCAATACCTCGGCCGCTCCTCCAGCGACACCGTCCTCGATCTCGAAGTCACCCCCAACCGCCCGGACCTCAACAGCATCATCGGTATCGCCCGTGAAATCTCCGGCGTCACCGGTAATCCACTCCGCCTGCCTCAAGCACAACCCGAATCCCCCGCAGATGCCCC
>JBMTVN010000542.1:0-2530 GCA_049451415.1 Limisphaerales bacterium
GTTGGAATGGATTGGCGTTCTACGCTGCATCTCGGCCGGGGCCACTCTCTTATCTCTGCTGTCTCCTGGTTACTCGCGACGAAGTCGCGTCTACTGGTCCTTCGGGAGTCCGACGATGGGGATGTTGGTTTTGGAGGAGCGGGAAGAGCGGGAGGAGCGGGAGGAGCGACGTCGGGTGGAGCCGTTTCCGTTTCCATTGCCGTTACCGTTGGTTGGCTTGGAGTCGTAGTAGCCTTTATAGCGGTAGTAATAGCCATCGGAGGAATGGAGCGAGGCGCGATTGAGCACGAGACCGAGGAGGGGTGCTTGACGGAGCTGGAGGGCCTCTAGGGCTTTAGACGTGACCTTGCCTTTGCTGTAGCCGCTGCGAATCACGAAAAGGACGCCGTCGATCTTGGGGGCGATGTTCGAGGTGTCATCGGCGGCGAGGACCGGGGCGGAATCGATGATCACGTGGTCGAAGTGTTCATGGGCGACATCGAGCACGATATCGGCAGCGGGGCTGAGGAGGAGATCGCCCACGTCGTCGTAGCCTGAGCCACGGGCGAGGAAGACCAGCGAGGGGATATCGGTTTGCTGGAGGGATTGGGCGAGTCGGTCGCGCACGATTTCCTCCAGGGTGTCCTGTGATTTGCGCAGGAGCTCGGTATCGGAGGACTTTTGTTCGACGTCCGGGTTGGCTTCGACCCGGAGGGCGAGCGTTCGGATGGTTTGGGCGAGCTGGCGTCCTTCCGTATCCGTGGCTTCCTGGGGGTTGAGGCAATTGATGAAGCCGGGTTTGGACTGGAGATTGAGTTGTTCATGGATGGCACCGCGGCGGAGGTCACCATCGATGAGGAGGACGCGGGCACCGGAGAGGGCGAGTGTGCGGGCGAGGTTGACGGAGACGGTGGATTTGCCTTCGGCGGGAACCGAACTGGTGACGAGGATGGTCTTGGGTTTGGTTTTGTCCTGACCGGTGAAGAGCAGGGCGGAGCGGATCGTGCGCCAGGATTCGGCAAAGGCGGGTCGGGGATCCTGTGGGGTGATGGGCGTCAGTTCGCCGCTACGTGTGCGCACCTTGGGGATGAAACCCACGACTTCCTGCGGGAAGCGGTTTTGGACATCGGTGAGCGAGCGGAGTCGGTCATCGGTCATCTCAATGAGGTAGACACCGCCGAGGCCGAGGAAGAGCCCGACCATACCGGCGCGGAGGAGCTTGCCCAGCAGACCATTGGGGATGGCCCCGGCCGCAGTGACCGGTTCCATGATGGTCACTTGTTCCTGATCGACCTTCTGGCCCAGGTCGAGTTTATCCAAAAGATCGAGCAGGCGACTGCGGAGGGATTGGATGCGTTCGACTTCCCGTTGTTGCTTCTCGATATTGGCGATTTGGCGATTGGATTCGAGGACCTTGGATTCCCATTCCTGCAATGACGTCTGCAATCCATCGAACTCGCGTTGCTTGGTTTGCAGGTCTTCTGTGAGTTTCTCGCGGCCTTGGCGCAGATAGACGTCGACCAGTTCTTCCGCACGCTGGATATCGTCTTCGAGCGCTTTGATTTTTGGGTGGGCGGGTCGGAGGTATTGGGCGAGTTCCTTTCGCTCCAGCTTCTTCATTTCGAGCGTCTGGCTGGCGCTGAGATACTGGGGTGTCATGGTCCCGCGTGCGGTTCCCGAACCGTCGCTGGCGGATTCCGCCAGGGATGAACCCGAACCGCTAGTGAGATCCCTCAGAATGGAAATGTCGCGGCGGAGTTGGTCGACATTCACGCGCAACTGGGAGAGGTAAGCACTGGCTCCGCTGTTCTGCTCCTTCAGCAGCGAGAGGCTGCCGTCGCGTTCGGCGGTGGCGAGAGCGTCGTTGGCCCGCTTCAGTGCTTCGTCCTGTACCGTGAGGCTCGTCTGGATCTGGTCGACCGTCATGTCAGTGCCGGAAACGCGTTGGGTGCGGCGGAAGTTGAAGTATTCCTCGATGAGTGCGCTGAGGAAGGCCTTGGTGTAGAGCGGTTCGGCTCCGGTGGCGGTCAGTTCAAAGATCGCGCTGCGCGGTGCCTGGCGGATGCTGAGTCCGACCAGCACCGGTTTCAGCTCGGGCGACTTCGCCTGGATGGTCTGCATCGCCGCTGCGCGCAGTCGGTCACTGCGCAGCAGCTCGATCTGGGTGCCGTAGAAAAACTGCTTTTCCTCCGTGAACGAGCCTTCCTTGCTGACGTTCACCTCGCCGCCGACCATGAGGGAGGCGGTGGATTTGTAGATAGGCGGCTGCCTCAGGACATACGCGGCCGTGAGGGCGAGGGCAAGGGCGAGGGTCAGCGCCGGCAGCCACGCAAACAGCTTCAGGTAGGCAAAGAAGCGCGATTTCCGGAACGGTCCCTGGGGCGACTGCGGGTAGGGATAGTTCGGGTATTGTGTGTTCGGATAATGGCCCGATGGTGGAGGGTTTTGAATGGGATAGCTCATTGCAGGGGTCGGGAGTCGGGGGTCGGGGGGCGGGGGTCGGGGGTCAGCCTATATAGGCCGCTCTGGTGAGCGGCTGGTTGTGGTGCGC
>JBMTVN010000543.1:0-2496 GCA_049451415.1 Limisphaerales bacterium
TCCTCCCCATCTTCCGACGCCAAAACCCTGACTGCACCCCCCGGCGATACATGCCCCTCCCCCTCGCGAAATACACAGTAAAACCGCCCTCCATGCCGGACCAAATCAGTGAAAGCATTATGCGGCGCCCCATCCCATATCTTCCTCGACCTCAATAGCCGAACCCGGGGAACCACTCCATACCCATACCGCCCATACACCTCCGCCAAACTTACAGCCTCACCCCCACGACGCTTGCTCTCGTCCGCCGCCTCCATGAAAGCAAACATCTCCACCGTCTCCCCCTCCCCCACAGGCGCTACCCCAGTCTCAAAAAACTTCACCACCTCAACCAACAACGGCCGATACCCCTCATACGCCCCAACCTCCAACTCCCCATCCTCCCCCACAACCCAACCACCATACCCCTCCCCCTCTCTAAATCGCCCCACGCGCCCCCCACTCCATTCACCCTCCACCACAACTCCACCCTCGCCATCCACCCTCCTCACCCGCTCGCAACCCGTCCCCATCACGGTAAACAATGACTCCACCCCGTGGATGCCATACCAGAATAAATCCGGATGATGCGGCTCCAAACTGCACGGACTGTGGGTCTCAGCCCGCAAAACCCGCCCCACACTCCCACGGCGCACAGCCTGGGTCGCACCCCCATACCGCAACGATGAAGAACTAAACACCGGTACCCCACGCTCACCAGCCAACCGGAAAATCGACAGCACGTCCCCCAGTGAACCCGCCATCGGCTTGTCGATGAATAATGGCTTCCCCGCCTGAATCACCGGTATCGCCTGATGCAAATGCGGCCGCCCATCCACACTCTCCAACATCACGACGTCCACCCGACGACATAACTCCTCAATCGAACCCACGATCTCCACCCCATACTTGTCCCTCAACTCAGCCGTAAATCCCTCCACCCGCCCGGCACTGGACTCAATGTCCGGACTCCCCCCCCGAAAAGCCGCCACCACCCTCGCACCAGGAACGTGATCAGCATGATCCTCCTCGTTCAATAATCGCGTAAACGCCGTCACATGCGAAGTGTCCAACCCAATCAACCCCACTCTCAACGGCTCCCCCCCCAGACAACAACCCGTCACCCACACATAAAGACAAAGGAAAATCGAGGTTCTCACAGGACAGGAACCTGCCACGTCACCCCGACCGAACGCCAGCACGGATCACCACCCTCAAACACCACCCACCCCCACCTCACGCCCGTAGAACCATGTCCTCCACCGCGGAACACCCGGCACGCCTTCCCCGCGGCACTACCGCTTCCGATACCACCGCGCGCCCCATCTCCGCCTCCCCCACCAAAAACAACCTGGTCTGAATTCTCATAGGTAAAAAAAATCCCGCCACACCCCAAAGGGCGCAGCAGGACCCAGCAAAAATGACTTCTTAAGCCTCCTCTGACGCCTCTTCAGCCATGTGCTCCAAGGCCTCAGCCGATACCACCCGGTCAATGTCAATCAAGGTCTTCACAACCCCTTTCACCTTCGCCATGCCCTGAATGTAATCGGTCTCCAAACGGGTGCCGAAATCAGGCGCCTCCTCAATGTCCTCCCCGGACAAACTCACAACCTCCTCCACGCCGTCCACCACCAGGCCCATGTAGGCACTGCCACGCTTCGGCAACTCCACCTGCACCACCACAATGCACGTCTGCTCATTGTCCTCAATCCCCGCCATCCCGAATTTGATCCGTAAATCAATCACCGGGATAATCTTGCCCCGCAAGTTGATCACACCCTTCACATACGACGGCATCTGCGGAACCGCCGTCGCCGGCTGCAACCGTATGATCTCCCGGATCTTCAGCACGGCAATCCCGTAACTCTCCCCTCCAAGCAGGAAGGTCAGGTATTTGGTTGAACCCGCTTTCGCGTTCGCTTGGGTCGCTTCAATCGTAGCAGCACTCATATTCTTGATCCCATTCCCGCCAGCCCTTCACGGACAGCATTAGACTTACCGTCTGTTTATCTGTTTCACTTTAGACACACTCACGCCGGCCTCACACCCTCCATAATGCCCGATGGAACCCCGCCCCCTCCAACCACAGCATCCATGTCCGCCAACAAACTGTTGATCGGTAAAAGTCCATTGTCCTTCCCCGGTTCCGCAAATACAGACTCCAGGGCTATCTTGTCGACCAACGCCGACAAGTTCGCTAATTCGGGTGATCGCAGGTCAGCCATAGTTCCTTCGGCACTTCTTCCCAGTGCGCTGACCTAACCATTGGCAACCCTGCCCCCACACTTTACCCCTAATTCTCTACCCCCCCCGTCGCTTCGCGCCCGGAGTCCCGAAGTTTCCTTGCTTCGGAATAATCAGCGACCCACCAGTGCCGCCACTGGATTTCGCGCAGCGAAATCCAACCGCAACCGCAAAGGCGCGGAACCAACAAGGACCAAACCGCCGGAAGGCGATCACTGGGTACAGGTTCAAGAGATAGGTAACGGAAATGGTTCAAGACATAGGTAACACTTT
>JBMTVN010000544.1:0-2494 GCA_049451415.1 Limisphaerales bacterium
GTTCTCGAAGTGAGCGCCGAGGCGATACTGACCTCGGCTGCACCCTCTGGACAAACAATGCGCTTCGAGATTCGGAGCAACGTGCTGAACAATGGAAGCGTGTGACAGAGCTGGAGGTGAATCTCCTCCGGATGCGTAAAGTCTTTGACCCGGCACGTTCCTTATTGAGTTTCGCGCTTGGTTCCCCATGACTTGGTGGATGCACGCCGCGAATTGGAGACCGGTTCAATCTGAGTTAAATACCAAGACCCTCTGGTATATCACCTTCTTCCTGCTGATGTATGCAGCGCAGAGCGGCGAGGGAACCCCGGCATCGGCTCCTGCGTTCACTGTCGAGTCCATCTTTGGCGAGAAAGACTTCGAGACCGAGTCGGCTGGATCTTTTCGTTGGGCAGATGAAGGTCATGCTTACTGGGTCTGGGAAGACTCCACTGAGCCTCAAGGAGGAAAAGATCTCTGGTTGAAGCATCCAGATTCCGGCAGCACGGAAATGGTGGTGTGTGCCCGGGAATTGATTCCTGATGGGGCCGAAAACCCGCTTGAGGCAGCGGAGTATGCCTGGTCCAGCAACCGGCGTTACCTTCTGATTTTCACCAACACAAAGCGTGTCTGGCGCCAGAACACCAGGGGAGACTACTGGGTGCTGGACAAGGAAAGAGGGCTGCTGAGGAAGTTGGGTGGCAAGGCGGAAGAATCGTCGCTGATGTTTGCCAGTTTCTCACCGGACGGCACGCGTGTGGCGTATGTCCGTGAAAAGAACCTCTATGTTCAACACCTCCACAATTGGCGGATACAGCAGCTCACGAAAGATGGCGGGGGCCTGCTGGTCAATGGTACATCGGATTGGGTCAATGAGGAGGAGCTGGGCTTGCGCAAGGCTTACAAATGGAGCCCGGACGGGAATTGGCTGTTGTATTGGCAATTCAACACGGCGGACGTCGCGGAATACCGGCTCGTCAACCTGACCGACAGCCTTTATCCGGAAGTAACGTCCTTCCCTTACCCGAAGGTCGGACAGACCAATTCGGCCTGCCGGTTGGGGTTGGATAAGGCTTCCGGGGGTCGAACTCGTTGGTTGGAGACCGGGGCTGATCCACGCAACCGGTACTTGCCGGATGCAGCCTGGTTGCCTGACTCGACGGGGGTAGTTTTTCAGGAGCTGAACCGGTTACAGAATACCAACCGGCTGTGGAAGGCCGGGTTGCGGGCCGGCAAATCCGATCTGGTGTTTGAAGATACAGACGCAGCGTGGGTGGAGCATCAACCAGCATGGCATTGGGTAGAGGATGGCACATCCTTTCTTTGGCTCAGTGAAAAGTCGGGATGGAGCACACTCTACCGGGTTGAACTTGAGTCCGGGCAGGCTGAAGCGCTAACGCCCAAGGGCTTCGATGTTGTGAATCTTGTTGGGGTTTCAAAATCCAAACGAGAGGTGTTGGTTGTCGCCTCACCGGAAAACCCCACCCAGCGATTCCTGTATCGAGTCAGCTTGGTGCCGGGCAGGGACCCGATACGAGTTACGCCGGAAGAACCCAGGGGAATACACTCCTATCAGGTCTCATCGGACATGCAATGGGGTCTGCATACCTATTCCAGTTTCGGTCAGCCTCCGGTGACAGAGCTGGTTACGCTGCCTGAGCACGAATCGGCGAAGGTGTTGGCAGACAATTCAGCGCTGCGTGAAAAGTTGCAGTCCCTGTCCCGCATAGAGGAAGAGTTGTTCCGGATCGATATCGGCAACGGTGTGGAATTGGACGCATGGAGCATCAGGACAGCCGATTTGGATCTTTCAAAGCGACACCCATTATTGGTGCACGTCTACGGGGAACCAGCAGGGCAGACGGTTCTAGATCGCTGGGGTGGGTCCAACTATCTCTGGCACCGCATGCTGGCCGAGCAGGGGATAGTCGTGGTCAGCATCGATAATCGCGGCACGCCGGCACCGCGAGGCCGGGAATGGCGCAAGTGTGTCTATGGCCAAGTCGGTGTGCTCGCCTCTGCCGACCAAGCCGCCGCTGTGCAGAAACTCCTCGCTGATCGCCCCTACCTGGATCCTGAGCGGGTCGGCGTATGGGGGTGGAGCGGAGGCGGGTCCATGACGCTCAATGCAATGTTCCGTTACCCTGAGCTCTACAAGGTGGGAGTCTCGGTGGCGTTCGTTGCCAACCAGCTCTTCTATGACACCATCTATCAAGAGCGCTACATGGGGCTCCCGGATACGAATGCAGAGGGCTATCGCCACGGATCCCCCATCACGCACGCTGGCGGATTGCAGGGCGAATTGCTGCTGATCTACGGGACCGGCGACGACAACTGCCACTACCAGAACTGCGAATCGCTCGTGAATGAACTGGTGCGACTGGGAAAACCATTCTCCATGTTGTCCTACCCCAACCGAACTCACTCGATTAGGGAAGGTGAGGGAACGCGGGTGCATCTTTACCAGAGCATGACGCGGTTCCTGCAGCAGAACCTCATGAACCGCTGATGTGTG
>JBMTVN010000545.1:0-2486 GCA_049451415.1 Limisphaerales bacterium
GTTGCGTCCGGCGTTTAACCGCGCCCAGGTATGGCCGCAGGGCTACTGGTATTACGGGCTGGAGTGTGGTGGGGGTGGTGTGGTGTTGAGGCTGGGGCATGAGGTTGGGGGGGTGGGGGAGTGGTTTGGGGCATTTCGGTCACGTCGGGCCTTTGCTGCGTTGGGTCGGGTTATGCGGGGGGTGGGCTCGGGGTGGAGGGTACGGCCGTCGGCTCGTTGGTTTGAGCATGATACACCACGGGAGTTGCGTTTGGGTTTGGGGGAGGGTGGAGGAGTTGGGGATTTGGTGGAGGTCTTGAGGCTTTATTTGGCGGGGGAGGAGGATGTGTTTTTAAGGAGAGTAATGGAGTCCCTGGAAGGCGGGGTGGTGCTCTCGGCTTTTGACCGCAGCTGGGTGACGGAGGATCTGGAGGTGCTGCGAGTTTTTTACGAACGGGGGGCGAGGCGGAATCGGGTGTGGTCTGAGCGGATGGCGTATGGCGGTGGTTTGGTGCCGAAGGAGGCGGTGGACGCGATGATTTTGCGGGAGGGCATGGAGGGTGGCCAAGGGCCGGCGGGCCTGGTTGCCAGGCCGGAGGCTTCTGAGCTGATTTGACCGGGGGGTGTGGTTCAGGGTTTGGGGGTTGCGGGCTGAGGCGGGGTCCAGGCGAGGCGTTGGCCGTCGGCAAGGAGGCGTTCCTTGAGGCGGGGATAATTGATGTTGTGCAGAGTGGTATTTTCCTGGATGGCGTGGACGGCGGCGGTGGCGGCGGATTGGCCGAGGATCATAAAGACGGGTTCCATGCGGATGGAGCCGTAGGCGATGTGGGTTGAGGAGAGGCAGACGGGCACTAGGAGGTTGGAGCACTCGTCTATTTTGGGGAGGATGGAGCGATAGGAGATGGGGTAGGGCTGCATGGGGGGGACTTGGACATCGCCTTCGTTTTGGACTTGTCCGTCTTTGACGATGCGCTGGCAGTTGTGGGAGTCCATGTTGTAGGCGGCGAGGGCGATGGGGTCATTGATGGTCTGGGTGCCGCGGCAGTGATGTTCGGTCATGACGATTTGGCCGATCATGCGGCGGGCCTCGCGCACGTACATTTGGTGTGACCAGTTGCGGGTGGCGACGAATTCGTCGGCGGCGGGGCCCCATTCGGAGGCTTCCCGGCGGATGTTCTCCGGGACGCGGGGATTTGTCTGGAGGAAGGTGAGGAACCCTCGGGTGTAGTTTTCGTGTTGGAGGGCGATGGCTTCGCGTTGGGGGAGGGAGGCGGCGGGGTAGTCGTAATTGGCGCCGATGAAATCTGTGGAGAAGCCTCCGTTATTGTTGATGTCGGTTTTATGGTTGGGCATCCAGATGGGATGCCAGAGTTTGGCGAGGGTCGGGGTTTGGCCGGCGGCGACGAGGGCTTCGAGGTGGCGGGCGAGGAGTTCGTAGCGGGCAGGATCATAGTCGGGAGGAGGGAGGAGCGGCAGGCGATTTCTGGGGTCAGTAGTGAAGCAGAGTCGGTAATTATAAGCTTGGAGCCGGTGGTCGCCTTCGCCGGGCGTGCCGCCGTCGCCTTCCTGGATGAATGGGAGGAGGCCGCTGGAAGGGTCTCCGGGGGAGTTGTAGGGATCTACGGTGACGTTGAACTGGTGGTATTTGGTCTCGGGTCGGATCCCGTTCAGGGTTTCGTTATGGAGGCTATTGGGTTCACGGCCGACGATGAAGCTGACCCCGGCTGCTGCGAGGAGGTCGCCTTCGTAGGTGGCATCGATGAACATGCGGGCGTGGATATCAAGCGATGGGGTTTGGATGGAGGTGATACGGCGTTGGTCTTTGGAGGTGGTTAAGAGGGGTTGGCTGAGGTAGACGGGGACGCGTTCCTCGTTGACGAGGTCCCAGAAGATATTTTCGGCGATGCGGGGTTCGAAGGTCCACATGGTGGCATCGGGTCCTTCGAGTTGGGAGGCTCCGGCTTGGCTCCAGCGGTTACGGTTGAAGTAATCCTCTTTGGTTTCGAGATACCAGGAGGTGTCTTTGGCGTAGTGTTGCGCGATGCGGTGGTAGAACTCGCGCGAGGCACCGCCGATGGCGGCCTTATTGCCGATATCAGTTGCGCCGAGTCCGCCGCTGCTGAGCCCGCCCAGATGGAGTCCGGGTTCGAGCAGGATGACCGAGTGACCCATGCGGGCGGTTTGGACTGCGGCGATCACGCCGGCGGAGGTGCCGCCATAGATGCAGACATCGACTTGGAGTTGGCGGGGGGCTGCGATGGCGGAGGGGATGAGCGTGAGTCCTGCGAGTGTCGCGCAGAGGCATCGGCTTAAGGTTGCTGGGAACATGGAGGTATTATGGTGGATTTGAGCCAAGCGCAAAGCGCAAAGCGCGTGGCAGGCCGCGAGGGAACACGAGAGCGTGAATGTGGCCGGCGTGAATCCTGTGGTAGGGTAACCTCATGAACCCGCCGTGCATGAATGGACTGGGGTTGATCCGACGTTTTTGGTGGATGAGGGGAATGGTT
>JBMTVN010000546.1:0-2485 GCA_049451415.1 Limisphaerales bacterium
AGAACTTCTGTCATTTGGCCCAGAGCATCCGGGCTACGCCGTGCACTCACATTGCCTACTTGCGTGAGGCGTGGCTGAGTTCGCACGACAACTCGGTGCGGGTGACGCTGGATCGTCAGGTGCGGACCGAGCCCGTAAATTCGGAGGAGCTTTCGACGGAGATGCGGGCGCCTCATTACGTGTTCGGGACGGACATTGTCCTGGAGCTTAAGTTTACGAACCGGTTTCCGAATTGGTTTGGGGATTTGGTCCGGCATTTTGGCCTGCAGCAGTGTGGGGCGGCCAAATACGTGGAAGGTGTAACGCAGCTGGGTGAGGGGCAACTGTCTCGGAGATTTGCTCTATGACACTCGGCTGGGATGGAGAATTCGTGCGACTTAACCTATTGAAACGGCTGCCGAAATCCCTGAGGATACGCCGATCTAGCCTGCATGAGTGATTTTTTCCTTCACGACGTCTCATTGGTGCCGACGAATGTTACGGCGCTGGTGATGGGGTTGTTACTGGCCTTTTTGACCGGCCAGATTTTGGCGTGGGTCTACATGTGGACGCACACCGGACTTTCCTATTCCCGGACCTTTGTAAACTCACTGGTCGTGATACCGATGGTGGTATCGCTGGTGATGACGGTCTTATCGAACAATTTGGTCACGGCGTTCGGGTTGATGGCGGTCTTTGCGATCGTGCGGTTCCGCAACATTTTACGCGACACCTTGGATACGACGTATTTGCTGGCGGTGATTGTTTTGGGCATGGCGGCAGGGACGATGAAATTTGCGACGGCGCTGGTGGGGTGTCTGGTGATTGCTGGGATTCTTTATTATCTCTACCTGACGGGTTTTGGGCGTCGCTTGAGGTATGATCTGGTGGTGAACCTGCATTGGGGGCGCCCCTTGTCGGAACTGGACGAGCTGCGCAGTTGTCTGGACCGGCACACGATGAACCCGATGATGGCGAGCCAGAGGACGCATGAGGGTTATCAGGGGACGGATTTGTCTTATCGTTTGCGCATGCGGGATCCTGACCGGATGGAGGAATTGTTGACGGATTTGCGGGAGTTGCCGGGGGTGTCGCGTGTTACGGGTTTGAAGGCTGAGGAGGAGTCTGAGGTATGAACAAGGGTTCAGTGATTCCCCGTCCGGCATCGTTGAGGTTCCGGGACAACATGTTCCGCATGGGGCCGCCCCTGGTGGCGTTGGCGGCGGCTTTGGCGGTATCGCTGCTTTGGAAGCAGGAGGTCTTTCCCACGAATTTTGTGGGTGAGGCTCAGTCGCCTGCGGCGATTCTGGTCTCCCCGGTTGACGGGTATTTGGTTTTGGACGGCGAGTCGGATTTGTTCAGTCGCGTAACGAGCAATCAGGTCGTGGCGCAGGTCCAAGTGCGAAGTGATGCCAGGGTGATGCGTGAAGTGGCGGTCTTGCGGGCTGACCTGGAGGTGATGCGGATGCGCTTGATGCAGGATCAGCAGCGGAACGATCTGAACTATCTGCAGAACCAGGCCTTGTTGCAGGAGCACCGGATGGAGCTGGCAACAGCGCGAGTCAGCCTGCGCCAGGCTGAGAGTGAGCTGGAGCGGATGAAGCAGTTGCTGGACAAGGGCATTGTTTCCCCGGGCATAGGGGATGGTAACCGCGACGGTTATGAGGTTGCGCTACGGAACCGAGACATGCTGGTGCGGCAGATCGAGGAGCGGGAGCGTTTGGTGGTGATGCTGGAGTCCGGGTTGGCCTCGATGAGGTCGATGGAAGGAACGAACGCCTTGCAGGAGATCCATGCGACGATCAGCCAGGCTGCGAGGATCGAGGAAGAGGCCCTGGCCAAGTCTCTTGAGCCTTCACTGATCCATTCTCCCATCAATGGCATGCTCACTGTGAGGAACCATTTGAGTGGCGATTTTGTGCGAGAGGGGGAGGAGTTATTTGAGGTGAGGGGAGAACAGCCGGAATGGATTCTCGGATATATTCGGCAGCCGATTGCGTTTCGTCCGGAGCCCGGTGACAAGGTGCAGGTGTTGTCCAGGAGCCGGCCGAGGCGGATTGCCGAGGCTGAGGTGCTGCAGGTGGGGTCCAATCTACAGCCGTTTGCGCAGCCCCTCCGCGTGCGGGGTTTTGATGCCTCACAGGAGCGGGGTTTGCCGGTGTTGATTGCTTATCCGAAGGAGCTGGAGCTGAGCGCTGGAGAACTGGTGGATCTGGTGCCGGTGCAGAAGTAATGGATCGACAGGGGGGTAAGGTAGGCTGGCAGCGGGGGAAGGGTTTTTTCACTGATACTTCTTTGGTTCATGCATTCTTTGACCGCCTTAAATTACACGACCGAATAAGTTCCATTAACAATCCAAGCATTGCTGCAGAGTAGCTTGAGGAGGAGGATACGGTTGATGTCCTGCGTAACTTCAGATTGATTCTGTGATGAATACCTTCGGCTTCAAATCGTCGGGTTGGCTCGGGTTGTTAATGGTGGTGTGGGCGAGTTTTGTGGAGGCGAC
>JBMTVN010000547.1:0-2477 GCA_049451415.1 Limisphaerales bacterium
CCAATCCCCCCACCCCGCCCTACCCTCTCCAATCTCCCCTCTTCTCTCTCCCGGCGGGCCGCCACGCGGACCGCAATAATCCTCGCACCACGCTCTGCGCTTACCCCTATGCGCTTACCGCCTCCCGCCTGGCGCTTACCGTTTGCGGTGCCCCATAAGGCAAACTCTCCGGAATAGCCGCAAACTCGCGCACCGCCGCCCATAACCGCGAAAAATCCTTGTTCACATCCCCAGATAAACAATCGGTCACATCCCCCGCAACCTCCGGATAACGCTCGATCAGATCCTTGAAACTGAAGCCCTGATCGTAGAACGCATACACGAGCTTGCGCATGTTCTCAATCCCCTCGCGCAACTGCTCCGCATACCCCGCAAACCGTTGCGGATGAAAATCGCCATCCCCCAAGGCCGCCGCCACCGCGTCCCCGGCCATCACCCCGCTCTTCAAGGCCAGCATCAGGCCCGACGAAAAAACCGGATCCAGAAAACAGAAGGCATCGCCCACCAGCAGCAAACCCTCCTTCGCACAGTGCCGGCTATGAAAACTATACTCACTGGTGAGGTAATGCCGCCCCACCTGCCGCCCCGCCGCCAAGTGATCGCGAATCCATGGATTCACATCCTTCTCCCGCTCAAAAATACCCGCCGGATCCTTCACCCCATCCCGCGTCAGATATTTGCCCTCCGCCACCACACCCACGCTCACCCGGTTGTCATGCAGCGGAATATACCAAAACCAACCCTTCTCCGGGATCATCGCCACGGTGGTCGCGCCTCCATCAATCCCCTCATCCCTCTCCGCCCCCTCGTAATACGTCCACACCGCCACCTTGTTCAGTTGCGGATCCCTTACCCGCCACTGCTGCCGCGTCGCCGCAAACGCCTCCTTGCCCGAACAATCCAAAACCATCGCCGCGCGAATCTCCTCCTCATCTCCCTCCCCTTCCCGCGCCACAACCCCCACCACACGACCGTCCTCCTCCATCAACGAGATTACCTTCACCCCCTCGCGCACCTCCGCCCCGCATTCCCGCGCCCGATCCACCAATACCTGGTCAAATTCCGAACGATATACCTGCCACGTCTGCGCCATAGTTTCCCGGTCATACCGGTCAAAGAAATAAAATGGCTGCGAAGCCCGCCCCGAAGGGGACACAAATTGAACGCTATACTTCTTCACAAAGGCCGAAGCCCGCATCCGTTCAATCAAACCCAGCCGATACAACGGCTCAAAGGTGAACGGCAACAGCGACTCCCCCACGTGATACCGCGGAAACCGTTCCCGCTCCAAAACCAACACGCTGTGCCCCTGCTCAGCCAGGATTGCCGCAGCACTGGCCCCCGCAGGCCCGCCACCAATAATCACCACATCCATTGTCGACGTCTTCATCTTTCTGTCGCGTTACTTATTGCTCAACCAGCCAAAGACACGGCTCGCTCAACTTTTCGAAATTGTACCCGTTCAACCAGGTTTCAACCCTGGACCGGCGGATTCCTCAAAATCTCAACCACCTCAGAAATCAAGTTCCCCTCCTGATCAAACAACCGGTTGTGCCGCCCATGCAAAATGTGCGCACCACGCAAATCCAACGCCTCGTTGATCACCGCATCCGAGGCCACCCGCAAAAACGCGTTCGGCTCGCACGTGTGCGTCACCCCAAAATCCCGCAAAATATGTCCCAAAGGCTCCCGCTCCTCCAAAATCAACCGCCGCGCCTCCTCCGGAAAAAAGCCCAGCCGAATCCGGTTCGCCCCAAATTCCACCGGCTCCTCGCTCCCCTCCAAATGCAACACCACCTGACGATAATACTCGTCCTCGACCTGCCGACGCTGCAGCACCCGAATATGGATGTTCTTCCCGTAAAAATTCTCCAGCGTCGGAGTCATGTCGTTGCAGTGCACCAGCAAATCCCGCCACGGCTGCGGCAAAGACTGCCCCTCCACCCGCTGGAACGGCGGCAGGCTCAATCCCGCCTCCGCATAAAACAAATCCAGCGGATAAGCCAACGTCTGTAAATCCGCCCTCGGCGTAAACGGTAAATGAAGCTGGTCCATCATGCGTATCGTGCGTTGCGATGCTGCGGCAGGAAAAACTCCTGCAACAAACGGTCAATCTGTAACAAACCGTGGCGGTGCACCCGCACCTCATCCCTCCCCGGCTCCACAAAACCCCATCCGCGTAACCGCTCCAAGGGCTCCGCAAATCGCTCCCCCGGATCCACCCCGAACTTGCCCCGGAAATACTCATAACCCACCCAGCCCAACTTCAACTGCAACACAAACTCCCGTATCAACCGCTCCTCCTCCGTCGGCGTCAAAGCCCGATACACCGGTAACCGGCCCCCCTCCAAAGCCGCCACATACGGGTCAAAATCATGATGGTTCTGATAATGAACCCCCCCCACATGCCCAAACGATGCCACCCCCAAAGACAATAAATCCGAGCCCGCCCACAACCGGTCCCGATATAAAAACCG
>JBMTVN010000548.1:0-2463 GCA_049451415.1 Limisphaerales bacterium
AAATCGCTATCGAAATCGGGATCGAAACGCGCCCTGACTCCCGACCCCCGACCCCTGACCCCTGAGCTCAGACCTCAGCCCTTACCGCTTACCGCTGTGCGCTTTGCCCTCACCCCCCCACATCCGGCTTCAACCAGGGCGTGTTCGACCAATACCACTGCATCGGACGCATGCTGTCGACATGCCCGTCCACAAATGCCACCGCCGAACGCCCCCCATGACGCGGATGCGGCCCGCCCCAGTTCGGATCATCCGACGTCACCCCTCCCGTGTTCGGTGCATCATTCGCTGGATCATGCACGATCCAACACCCCGCCTTCTCCGGACTCTCCTCAGTCACACACTTCTTCGGATCCTCCGTCCTCACCGGCTTGCTCCCGCCATCGGTCACATTCACCGTCGTCGATGGACGAATCACATGCGATTCCTTCAACGGCGGCCAATCCTCCATGTCCCAACTCCCCGGCCAATCACACCCCCCCAGCCGAAAGTTCATCGCATAGTTCGAGACCGCCTTGTCGCCCAACTCGCTCGGGTAATTCGCCAAAAACTCGTTGAACTTCCGCGTCCTCACCGGACACAACAACAAGTTGGTCGTCTGCTGATACGGATGCAGAAAATTGAACCAGGCCTTCCGGAATACATTCGCCCCACGCACCTGAAACGTGAATGGAAACCGATCCTCCGAATCCTGCATGTACAGCTTCGTCGCCAAGGTCACCTGCCTCAGGTTGTTCACACACGAAATCGCCTGAGCCTTCTGCTTCGCCTTCGCCAACGCCGGTAAAAGCATCCCTGCCAAGATCGCAATAATCGCAATCACCACCAGCAACTCAATCAAGGTAAAGGCCGACCTCCTCCAATAACGACTGGAAACATAACCGGGGTTCATAGCCTCGATAAGCTCCCCTCAGGTTCCAAACCAGTCAAGCCCCGCTTGCGCCGAACCGCCACAATCGCAAAAGCAAACCCGCGAGCTGTGGTCCCCTCGCAATCCCAAAAAACTACCCCAGCCCCCCTCACCCTCCGCCCCAAGCGCTTCCACCGCCATCCTTCAGGCTATGGCGGACAGGCTGCGCTATGCCCTCACCGCCAACCGCCAACCGAGCAAGTCGTGGACCGACCACGATGGGCTCCTATCAGGGCTGTGGAGAACCCTCCCTAGGTTGAGGGTTGCGGTATGTCGAGGTTGGCTGCAGCCAGGATTGGTTTTTCAAGCATGCACACGAACAGATGGATCATGGGGTGGTGAGGGTTGTGATCCAGAAGACGAGCTGGTCCTCTGCCATGGCTTGCTCGGTCCGCCACGTGACGCGCTCTGTGCCATTACCCAGATCTTCCACACCGGCTAACACGATGGGGATTGGAGCGGCAAACAGCAGATCCGCAGCGGCGCGCACAGTAATGACACCACCGACCGCAGCCTTGTTACGGGTATAACTCAGCGAAGGATAGAAGTTGCCGCCATCCATAACCTTGTTTGCAGCAGGCAGGTTGGCCTCACTGTCAGTTTGCGGATCAGAGGCAAAGGCATACTCCACCAGGTTGATATGACCATCCCCGTCAGGATCCGCCTCGGGGTCGGCATCGGCTCCGCTCAAGCCCTGCGTCGCAGACCAGTTGTTAAACTCCTGAACCTGGATGGTCACCACGCAAGGACTACTCCTCACGGAACCAGCCTGATTGCTCACGTCGACGGCGTAGTTGGCAGCATCCGATGCCTTCAGGTCTGCGAGGGTCAGCACTGGCTGGTTCGCGCCGAGGATGGGCGAGCCATTTTTAAGCCATTGATAGGTCAGACTGACTCCTCCTGTCGCCTCCACGCTCAAGGTCACGGTCTCACCGGGATACGCAGATACCGCGGCCTCAGGTTGCTTCACGATCACCACGGGCTCCAGTGTGAACAGGGCCTGAACGGTGTTGAACGCGCGGTTGAATTCCAACACGAGCGGGTTCTCTAACCCGAAAACATCTCCCGTCCACCCCGAGAAGACATAGCCCGGTTCAGCCACCGCCGTGAGCTGCACCAGAGATCCTCGGGGATACTTGGGCAGATCCGGCTCCAGGATCACCTGACCATGGATCGCTACGGGCTCGAGTCGATAGAAAGCAGACTCCACATCGGCCGGATTGGTCCCGTCAGCAAACTCTGTCGTGTTGGTCACGCCATCCCCGTCAGGATCGGAGTCGCCATGATACCAGGTGCCACCGAAGTAGAGATGTTCCCATCTATCGGGTAGACCATCATTGTCTTCATCCTCGGTCTCGGCGGTCACCCCTTTCATCGTCAGGGTAATCGACTCGGGGTTTCCAGAGGTGTTCACCAGCCTCAAGTAATAGTCCATACCGACAAGCCAGGGCCAATAGCCTCCTCCCGACGCATTTGTGTAGAGCGCGTAGTTGAAGGCAACATCCCCAGGATTACTCACCCAATGCTGCGAACCAGTCAGCCCGGGAAGGGTC
>JBMTVN010000549.1:0-2447 GCA_049451415.1 Limisphaerales bacterium
GCCTTTGCGCGGTAAGCGGTAAGCGCTCTTGCGAGCCGAGGGCGGGTCGCAAGGAGAGGGGAGAGTGAAGAGAGGAGAGAGTGGAGCGCCGCTGCGCGGCAGGAGCCGGGGGCTGCCTGTCCGCCATCGTCCTAAGGACGGCGGCAAAAGGGCTGAGGGGGGTGTTGCATGGATCAGGTAGGCACACAGGAGTGTGCCTCTACCTTTGCGAGTTTGTTGCACGAGACTGGAACAAGATTCCTGTTCGATTCCGATAGCGAGTTCGATTTGGCTAGTCATGGTGGCCTTAACAACCCGCAATCAGTGATAGGTGGTGAGTAGTGATGGAACGTCCGAGTTTTGAAGAAGTGTATATGGAGTTTGCCGGGTTGATTGCCCGGAGATCGACGTGTCGTCGGGCTCAGGTGGGGACGGTGATCACGACGACGGATTTTCGTCATGTTCTGGCGATTGGGTATAACGGGAATGCGTCGGGCTTGCCGAACACGTGTGACTCGGATGAGCCTGGGAACTGCGGGTGTTTGCATTCGGAAGACAACGCGGTGATCAACTGCGAGGCCCCGAGGAGTCTGGAGAAGTATGTGTTTGTGACGCATGCACCTTGTGCGACCTGCGCGAAGCGGCTGGTGAATTTGGGGAATGTGAAGAAGGTGTTTTACCGCGAGCAATATCGGTGTTGTCGTGGGCTGGAGACTTTGGGGCAGTGCGGGATTCCTGTTTGCGCGATTGGAGCGCGCAAACAGGAGGAGAGAGGAGAGTGAAGAGAGGAGAGGGTGGAGCGCCTGTGGCGCTGAAGCTGAGGGCTGCCTGTCCGCCATAGTCCGAAGGACGGCGGCGGAAGGGCTGAGGGGAGTGTTGCATGAATCAGGTAGGCACACAGGAGTGTGCCTCTACCTTTGCGAGGTTGTTGCACAAGAATGGAACAAGGTTCCTGTTCGATAGGGATAGCGATTTCGATTGGGATGGGAGCATGAGTGAACGAGAGGACATGATGGACGGCGTAGCCATTATTGGTATGGCGGGGCGGTTTCCCGGGGCGGGGAGCATTCGGGAGTTATGGTCCAATCTGGTAGCCGGGCGTGAGAGCGTCCGGTTTTTTACTAACGAGGAGTTATTGGCGAGCGGGGTGTTGCCGGAGGTTTTGAAGGATCCTTTGTTTGTGGGTGCGCGGGGTGTTTTGGATGGTGTGGAGGAATTTGATCCCGGTTTTTTTGGGATGACGGTGCGGGATGCGGAAGTAACGGATCCCCAGCAGCGGGTATTTCTGGAGTGTTGTTGGCAGGCGTTTGAGGATGCGGCGTTGGATCCGGGGGAGGTGCGAGGCGGGGTGGGGGTGTATGCGGGTTGCAGTTTGAACACGTATGTCTTGAGGCAGGTTTTTGGGGAGGCGGGGGCGGCGGAGGCTTTTGTGCAGGCCTTTCAGGCGGACGCGTATCAGGTTTTGGTGGGGAACGACAAAGACTATTTGGCGACGCGGGTAGCGCATAAGTTGAATTTGCGGGGGCCGGCGATGACCGTTCAGACGGCGTGCTCGAGTTCCCTGGTGGCGGTGTGCCAGGCGGTGGCTGCGTTGCAGGCGTATCAGTGTGATTTGGCGTTGGCGGGTGGGGTATCGATTACCTTTCCGCAGGTGCGGGGGCATGTGTATCAGGAGGGGGCGATTCCGAGTGCGGACGGGCATTGCCGGCCTTTTGATGCTTCGGCTTCGGGAACTGTCTTTGGTTCAGGTTGTGGGGTGGTTCTATTGAAGCGGTTATCCGAAGCCGTGGAGGATGGGGATCCGGTTTACGCGGTGATCCGTGGGGCGGCATTGAACAACGATGGTGGGGACAAGATGAGCTTTTTGGCGCCGAGCGTGGAGGGGCAGGCGGAGGTGGTGGCGTTGGCGCACGCGCTGGCGGGGGTGACGGCGGACAGCATCAGTTATGTGGAAGCGCACGGGACGGCGACGCCGTTGGGGGATCCGATCGAGGTGGCGGGCTTGACCCAGGCCTTTCGGTCGACGACTGAGGCGAGGGGTTTTTGTGGGTTGGGGACCTTGAAGAGTAACTTCGGTCATTTGGAAGTGGCGGCGGGGGTTGCTGGTCTGATCAAGACGGCGTTGGCGTTGAGGCATCGGCGGTTGCCGGCGACCCTGCATTTCAAGGAGGCGAATCCGAAGATCGATTTTGCGAGCACTCCGTTTTATGTCGTGGACAGTCTGCGTGAGTGGCCGTCGGGAGGGGCTCCGAGGCGTGCGGGGGTGAGTTCCTTCGGGGTGGGAGGGACTAATGCGCATGTGGTTTTGGAGGAGGCGCCTGAAGCGGTTGAAGGGGGAGCTGGGTTGGAGGAGCCGCGAGTGTTGCTGGTATCGGCGCGGAGCGAGCGGGCCTTGGAGGGAACCGCGAGGGCGTTGGCGGAACATTTGCAGCTCGAGCAGGCGGAGGGGCGGGGTCCGTGTTTGGGGG
>JBMTVN010000550.1:0-2435 GCA_049451415.1 Limisphaerales bacterium
TATTCCCAAAAAGAAAGCCCCGCACTGTGTGCGGGGCTTGAGTTTGGTGGGTGGTGGGTGTATGAGGCTGGGATGAAAAAGACCTTTGGAGACAGGAGACTATGGCTGAGCGGTTTGGGGGCGGTGCTGCTGGTGGCGGCGGGTGTTGTTCCGTTGGTGGGTGGGGACGAGGTGTATGAGGTGCTTTTTGACGGGAAGAGTCTGGCTGGGTGGCATGTGAGTGCGGAGACGGGGCATAGTCGGGCGAGCGGCAACAAGACCGGGGGAAAGTGGGTGGTTGAGGATGGGGCGATTGTGGGGAGTCAGGATATTCCGGGGAACGGTGGGATTATCATTACGGACGAGAAGTTTGGGGATTTCGAGGTGGTGTTGGAGATGCGGAATGATTTTGGTCCGGACAGCGGTTTATTTTTGAGGGGGACGGAGGATGGGAAGGCGTATCAGGCGATGATTGACTATCACGGTCGGGGGAATGTGATGGGGATTTATGGTGAGGGGTTGGGGGGCTTTGTATTCAGGCCGTTTCAGTTTGACGGGAGTCCGGACCGGATTGTGGTTTCACCGGAGGTGAAGGATTTCCCGGTTTTGCCGGAATCGTGGAGTCATTTTTGGAGGCATGGGGAGTGGAACGAATTTCGGGCACGGATTGAGGGGAATCCTCCGGCGATTACGACATGGATTAACGGGGTAAAGATGGCGGAGTGGAAGGATACCGAGAAGCGTTTGCCTGACACGGGAGGGATTGCGTTGCAGGTTCACGGCGGTGGTGATCTGACCCGCCAATTTGTGCGTTACCGCAACATTCGGGTGAAGCGCTTGGATTAGCGCCCGGGTTGGGTGAGCTGAGTTTTAGCGGAGGCGTTTGTCCTTGATGTATTCGGCGTTGCCGAAGGTCTTGAGTCGGTTACGGCCGCCACGGTGGGAGCTGCGACCGGAGATGTCGGGGTCGAGCGTGGGGACAGTGGCGGGGTAGTAGATATCGACGATGATCTCGAGGTCATGGGCGCCGCTGGGCATTTCCCGGAAGGGGTTATTGGCGCGGACCATATCGTTGTAGGCCTGTTCGGGGGATTTACCCCAGAAGTTGTCGAGGGGAATCTCTTCTTCCGGGCGGTCGAAGCCCCACATCCAGTAGCCGACTGCGGTGCCGTTTGTTTCAGCGGTGAGCTGGGTGGATTGTTCGGCGCGGAGGAGGGCGGGGTTGCGGGCGAGGGACGGGCACATCCAGCTATTGGAGGGTGAGAGGTAATTGGAGAGGGAGACGGCGGCCCAGCCGGCGCGGGGGTCGGAGGCGGGCCAGGTGGACCATGGTTTGTAGCCGCCGGGCAGGTTGGTTTTCAGGTCGCGACGGTCGGGGAAGCGGTCGAGGTTATCGCCGAGGTAGAGGTTCCAGGCGATGCCGGCTTGGCGGAGGTTAGAGAGGCAGGCGATTCGGCGGGCTTTGGCGGTAGCGGAGCTGAGGGCGGGGAGCAGGAGGCCGGCGAGGATGGCGATGATGGCGATGACGACGAGCAGCTCGATGAGTGTGAAGGCGATGGCGGGGCTGCGCGGTGTGTGGGGCGAGGTTTTTGGGGCGTCCATGATTGAGGTTATTGGGGCAGGGTGAAGGCGATGTAGGCATCTCCGGAAGCGGTGCCCATTTTGCCGCCGCCGCAAGCGATGACGACATATTGTTTGCCGTTGGCGAGGTAGGTGGCGGGGGTGGCGTAGCCTCCGGCGGGGAGTTTGGTTTTCCAGAGTTCCTTGCCATCGGTTTGGTCAAAGGCGCGGAAGTGTTCGTCTTTGGATGCCCCGATGAAGAGGAGGCCGCCTGCGGTGGCGACGGGGCCGCCATAGTTTTCAGTTCCGGTGGGTGGGATACCTTGGGCCGTGAGTTCGGGGAATTCGCCCAGGGTGACCGTCCAGAGGTATTCGCCCGTGTTCAGATTGATGGCATTGAGGGTTCCCCACGGGGGTTTGACGGCGGGGTAGCCATTGGGATCGAGGAAGCGGTTATAGCCTGTATGGGTGAAGGGGATGATGCTGAGGGCTTGGCCCCCGGTGGCGGCTTCCTTGGCGGTATCAGGTGCTTCGTCGCCATAGACGAAGGCGATGACACTTTCTCGCTGGCGTTGGCTGAGGAAGGCGAAGAAGGCATGATGCCTTTTCCGGTTTCGAGTTGGTCGAGGGCTTCCTGTCTGGGGCGGCGGTGCTGGACCCCTTCGAGAGATGGGATGGTGCGGGTAGGGTCTCCGGAGAAGTCGATGCCGTGGCAGGCGGCGCAGAGCTGGTTATAGATCTGGTGTCCGCTGGTGTAGGGGAGTTCTCCTTCCTTGGCCTGGGTATCGACCATGGTGAGGATCCAGGGCATTTCGTTGGCGTTGACGTAGAGGATGCCGTTGGGGTCGGCGGCTGCGCCACCCCATTCTCCGCCGCCGTCGAAGCCGGGGAAGATG
>JBMTVN010000551.1:0-2426 GCA_049451415.1 Limisphaerales bacterium
GGGTGGACAAGCTATTTTTGGAGGTTGGGGGTAGGACTGTGGTGGGGCACACGTGGTGGATGTATGACCGTTTGGATGAAGTGGGGGAGGTGGTGTTGGTGGTGAGGGAGGGGATGCAGGGGGAGTTTGAGTTGATGGGGCGGGAGTTGGGGGTGAGGAAGCCGTATCGTTTGGTGGCTGGCGGGGCGGAGCGGCAGGATTCGGTATGGAATGGTTTGAGGGCGGTATCGGAGGGGGTGGAGCTGGTAGCGATTCATGATGGGGCGAGGCCGTGCACCTCGGATCGAGTGATCCGGGATACCTTGGCTGCGGCAGGCAGAGTGGGGGCGGCAGTGGCGGCGCAACGGGTGGTGGACACCATCAAGGAGGCTGACGGGAAGGGTCGGGTGGTTCGGACGGTGGACCGGTCGAAGCTATGGGCGGTGCAGACTCCGCAAGCGTTCCGGTTGGACGTGATTTTGCGTGGGCTGGAGGAGGTGCGGGAGCGGGGGATTCAGGTCACCGATGACACGGCGGCTTGCGAGCTGATTGGTCAGCCCGTGGAGTTGGTGGAGGGGCGTGAGCCCAATCCCAAAGTGACTGTGCCGGCGGATCTGGCGTATGTGGAGTTGTTACTCGCGAATCGAGGCTGAGAGGTCCAGTTTTAGACGTTCGACGATCTTGTTGTGCTGGGCATTGACCTCGTTGTCGGTGAGGGTGCGGTCGCCGGCGCGGTAAGTGAACGCATAGGCGACACTTTTATGTTTCTCGGGGACATTCTTGCCGCGGAACACGTCGAAGAGTTCGGTGCTTTCGAGGTCGCTGGGTTTGGCTTTGCGGACGGCTGTCAGCACTTGGTCATGTGAGATTGAGTCGGGGATGACGAAGGCGATATCGCGTCGTATGGTCGGGTGGGATGGCAGGGCTTTGAGGTTACGGCTGGTGACGCGACGTGCGATGAGCTGGTCGAGGCTGAGTTCCGCGAGGAAGACCGGGTGACGGAGGTCGAGTTTTTGGCCGATAGCGGGCTGGAGTTGGCCAAGTTCGCCGAGTTGTACTTTGCCTCCGATGGTGATGGACGCGCTTTCGACGAGGAGCCCGGTGGGTTGTTCGCGTCGGGCGAACTGGATGCCGCGGAGGCCGAAGAATTCGAGGAACGATTCAACGATGCCCTTGAGGCCGTAGATATCGAAGTTCTGGTTTTGGTCGGTATCCTGCCAGAAGTGCTGAGAACGCTGTCCGGTGAGGGCGATAGCGACGCGGCGTTCTTCACGGGTGCCGTTGTTATCGGGCAGGAAGATGCGGCCGACTTCGAATAGCGGAGCGCTATGGTTTTGGTGGCTGGCGTTGTGGTGGAGGGAGTCGAGCAAGCCGGGGAGGAGGCTGGGGCGGAGGGCATTCATGTCGCTGCTCAGGGGGTTATGGAGCAGGACGGGGGTTTCGGTGATCCAGCGAGCGGAGGTTTCGGCGATGAGAGTTTGGCCTTGGGCTTCGAGGAGGCCGGTGCTTGCGAGGATATTGCGGGCCTCGGCGAGCTGGTCATGGATGGCGTCGTAGGCATTGGAGCCGATGGCGCCACGGGGAGGGGTAGACGGGATTTTATCGACGCCGTAGAGGCGGGCGATTTCCTCGATGAGATCGATCTCGCGTTTGAGGTCGGGTCGCCAGGTAGGGATGGTGAACGTCGAGGGTTCGGTTGGGGTTTGGGGTGCGTCCACCGGGCGGGGTTTGCGCGGGCCGGACTTCAGGCCGAGGCTGGAGAGGTGGCCATCCATTTCCTCGGTTGTTAACTCGAGTCCGAGGAGTGCGTTGGCTTTCTCGTGACGCAGCGTGATTTGTTTTGGTGTATAGGGGTGTGGGTAGGCATCGACTGCGCCTTGGGCGAGGGTGCCGCCGGCGAGTTCCACGATGAGCTGGGCGGCGCGGAGGCTGGCGTAGTCGGCGATGCCGATATCGGCGCCGCGTTCGAAGCGATATGAGGCGTCGGTGCGGAGCGAGAGGGATTTGGATGTGCGCCGGATATTGGAGGGGAGGAACCAGGCGCTCTCGAGGAGGACGTCGGTGGTTTGGTCGTTGATTTCAGTATTGGCGCCTCCCATGACACCGGCCAGTGCGATGCCTTTGGCATCATCAGCGATGAGGAGGTTTTCGTCGGAGAGCTCGTGGGATTGTTCGTCCAGCGTTACGAAGGCTTCCTTTGTGTTGGCGCGGCGGACGACGATGGTGGGCTTGGAGGTGGAGCCTTTATGGAGGAGGTGGTAATCGAAGGCATGGAGCGGCTGGCCGGTTTCCATGAGCACGTAGTTGGTGATATCGACTACGTTGTTGATGGAGCGGACGCCGACTTTTTCCAGGGCGTTGACGAGCCAATCGGGGCTGGGGCCGATCTTTACACCGGTGATGACGCGGGCGATGTAGCGGGGGCAGAGGTCGGGGGCATCGAGGCG
>JBMTVN010000552.1:0-2426 GCA_049451415.1 Limisphaerales bacterium
GCTTCGTGCCCGCGCGCCCCCTCCCAAACCACGACCCCGCCAAACGACGCACCTCAGCCTTCACCGCCCCGGCTTCCATGCGCACACCCCCCCGAAACGCATACGCCGTGTCACAATAAGAACAGCGCAATGGACACCCGGTCAGCCGAACAAAAATACACGGCCACCCCGCCCACGTGCTCTCCCCCTGCACGCTGGCGTAAATCTCATGAACTAAAAGTCCCTCGCTCACGGTTTCGCCAAAGCCCGCCCCAGTGCCGGCCACAAATGCGCGCTCATCCGCATGCCGCCAGCCATCGCATCCAAATGAAAACTCTCGTTGGGCGAATGCGCATTCGCATCCGGCAACGCCAGCCCCAACAACAGCGAATCAGCACCCAAAGCCCGCTTGAAATCCACCACGATCGGAATCGACCCCCCCTCGCGAATCAACACCGGCTTCTTCCCAAAACCAGCCTCCAATGCCTCCAATGCCGCCCCGGCCAAAGGCCCCGTCGGCGATACCCAGTAAGGCTGCGCCCCATGCCCCGGCGTCAATTTCATCCTTACCGTCGGCGGACACACTTTCTTCAAATACGCCTTCACCGAGCGCAGAATCTTCGCCGGATCCTGCCCCGGCACCAACCGCATAGTCACCTTGGCCCGGGCCCACGACGGCACAATCGTCTTGCTCCCCTCACCCTGATAACCGCTGGTCAACCCGTTGATCTCAAACGTCGGCCGCGCCGTCCGCCTCTCCTCCGTGGTGTAACCCGCCTCCCCAGCCAATGCCCTCACCCCCAAAAACTTCGCATACTTCCCGTCGTCATGCGGCAACCGCTTCATCTGCTCCCGCTCAAATCGCGATACCGGCTGAACCCCATCATAAAAACCCGGCACCTTCACCCGCCCACGCGCATCCACCATCCCCGCCAAGATCCGGCTCAGGACCATCGCCGGATTCTCCACCGACCCGCCATAAATGCCGCTGTGCAAATCCCGACTCGGCCCCGTCAACTCCAACTCAAACGCCGCAATGCCCCTCAAGGCATACGTCAAAGCCGGCAACTGTAACGACGGCATCCCCGTGTCCGATATCACCACACAGTCACACTTCAAATCCTTCGCCCGCCTCCGCAGTAAATCCGCCAGCCCCCCACTCCCCACTTCCTCCTCGCCCTCCACCACAAAGGTCAGGTCACAAGGCAGCTCAGTCCCCGTCGCCAAAAACGCCTCAACCGCCTTCAAATGCGAAAAATGCTGCCCCTTGTTGTCCGCCGCCCCTCGTCCCATCAACCGCCGCCCCACCACGGTCGCCTCAAACGCAGGGGTGCTCCATAACTCCAACGGCTCTGCCGGCTGCACATCATAATGACCATACACCAAGACCTGCGGCCGCCGCCCCCGCCGCTTCGGTGTCCTCGCCACAACCACCTCGTTCCCCGTTGTCTTGCAAACCTCCACCCGCAACCCCAAGGCCCGACAGTGCCCCGCCAACCACTCCGCACACGCCTTCACATCCCCCCGATGCTGCGACTGCGCACTCACGCTCGGAATACCAACATACTCCTTCAACTCCTCCAAAAACCGACTCTCGTTCGCCTTAAGGTAATCCAGGACAGCTTGCATACCGGCGCAGTGTGACCATCCCACCCGCTTTCTCAAGCCTCGGTTGCATCCGTCATAAACCCCACCACCGCAGGCAGCTGAAATTTTGTCGACGCCACCCTCCGGCCCATGGCACATTGCCAAGTCAAGGCAGCATGTTCCAATCACTAAAACGACTGTTTCGTAAGGAAGAGAAACCGGCCGCACCAGCCGCAAGGCCCGCACAGCCTTTCGCCAAACCCGCGGCTGCCCCCCAAACTACCCCTGCCGCCGCGCCCGCACCACAACCCACGGCTGCAGCACCCGCAGCTCCCCAGCCCGTCACAGCTCCGCTGGATGGCCCAACCCTCAGTATCCCCTTCGGCAAAATCCTCAACCACCTCCCCCAAAGCCTCAAAGCCCGCGTTCACCAAGCCCATACCAGCAAAACTCAGGCAAACCTGCCCCTCGCGCTCCTCGTCCCGCAACTCATGAAAGGACGCGTCGAAGTCACCTTCGCCCAACTGCGCCAAGCCCTCCCACCCGGCTCCCTCAGCGAAGAAACTGACCTCGATGGATCCAAATTCGAAATCCCACTCGCCGAACTCCTTCCCCTCATCCCCCCTCACCTCCTTCCCCGCCGCACCACCCAAAAAACCATCGAAATCCCTGATGAAGTCGCCCCCGTCTTCGGACAGGCCGGCAGCGAAATCCGCGTCGCACAAAAATCCACTCCCGTAACCCCCACGCCCGCAGCTCCGCCACCCCCTCCCCCCGCCCCCCCGGCGGCCCCTATCCCCGCACAAACCCAGCTCCCCGCTGCCCCGGTCAAAACCCCCTACCGCGAAACCCCCGCGCCC
>JBMTVN010000553.1:0-2424 GCA_049451415.1 Limisphaerales bacterium
GCAGGGCGCGCGGGTGGCGGGGTCATGGTTTGTGAGTCTACAGGGACGCATAGGGTGTCCTAATTGCCATTTGATGGTCTCCATTTGAAGAGGAAGAGGGTTAACGCTCCAAGGAGAGGAATGGACTGTGAGATGGAAGCCAAAGGGAGGGAAGCGGGCAGAAGGAGCGTTCTGGCGTCCATCGTGATCTGCTGAGCAGCTGGTTCGCTTCCAATGTCGCCAGACCGGACTGGTCATCCGGACGGGTATTGGTAACTTCTCTGCTGGATGAGTTGGGTTACCGTCATTTGGTCGATGGTTGCTGCTGCGTGTTTGACGCTGGCGATGATGCATCTGCTGGTCTGGTGCAAGAATCGTGTGGCGTTGGGCAGCCTGGCCTTTACCTTGGCCGCGCTCGGGGTGGCGGGCACGGCAGCGGGGGAGTTGATGATGATGCGGTCAGCCACGCCTTGGGAGATGGGTCTGGTTATGCGCTTGGCGTATGTGCCGGTTGCCGTGCTGGTGATGGCCCTAGTTGGTTTCGTGCAGGTGAGCTTTGGCAACGGGCGATGCTGGCTTGCTTGGACCACCGCGGGGCTGCAAGGCCTGGCGCTGATCCTGAATTTCATCTCTGGACAGAATATTATCTATCGCGACATCGCGTCGCTGAGTCAGCTTGAGTTTCTCGGTGAACCGGTGTCTGTGGTGGCCCGGGCGGTCGGCAATCCCTGGGTGCGCGTGGATGAACTTGGCAATCTGTTTCTGCTGATCTTTGTTGCCGACGCGAGTGCGAGATTGTGGCGCAGTGGCGAACCTGAGAAGCGCCGCCGCGCCCTGGGGGTCGGCGGGGCCATTCTGGGTTTCATCCTATTGGCGGCCGGCTACAGCGCCTTGGTGGACAACCGGGTGATTCAGTCGCCCTATCTCATCAGCCTGCCGTTTCTCGGCCTGGTGGTGGTAATGGGGCTGGATTTGAGCCGTGACGTGCTGCGTTCCGGCCAACTGGTGCGCGAACTTAAGAACAGCGAGACCCACCTCCTCGCCGGTCGCGAGGAGTTGGACCACCAACTGCAATTTGAGCGGTTGGTGACGGAGATTTCTGCATTCCTGATCAACATACCACCGGCCGAGGTGGAGAAGCGGATCGTCGCCGCCATGGGGAGGGTGGCCAGCATGCTCGGATTTGACATTGCGGTTTACTCTCTGCTGTTTGGTCAGGGAACAGGCTTGGTCGCCTACGTTTGGAACAAGCCCGGCGTGGTCGGCATGCCCGCCCATCTCACGGAGAAGGATTTTCCGTGGAAGGCCCGTGAACTGTCGGAAGGGCGCGACACGCACATCCGCACGCTGGATGATTTTCCGCCAGAGGCCGCGGTCGACCGGGCGACGTATGAGCGCTACGGCAT
Organism: Limisphaerales bacterium; assembly: GCA_049451415.1. Taxonomy (GTDB): domain Bacteria; phylum Verrucomicrobiota; class Verrucomicrobiia; order Limisphaerales; family JAHDYP01; genus JBMTVN01. The sequence continues at coordinate 1,386 of JBMTVN010000553.1, forward strand.
CAAGTCCTCCTCCGATGTCCCCATCCTCGTCGGCGGACGTGGAGTGGGGGTGTTCAGTCTTGGTTCGTTTGAAAAGGACCAGGCCGTGCCGCCGCAAATCATCCAGCGGCAGCGGATTGTGGGCGACTTGTTTGCCAATGCCGTCCTGCGCGCCCAGGCGGATGCCGCCCTGCGCGAAAGCGAACGCCGGCTGAACCTCGCCGCTTCCGCGGCCGATCTGGGCTTGTGGTCTTGGAACCTGCGGGACAACTCGCTGTGGGCGACCAATCGCGCCAAAGAAATCTTCAGCTTTGCACCGGAGACGAACGTTACTCACGCCATGTGGCTGGAGCGAGTGCATCCGGAGGAGCGGTCCGAGACTGAGGCCGAGCTGGCCGAGGCCGCCCGACGCGGGGGTGTTTATGAGACCGAATATCGCATTCTTCGCCGCGGTGGTGAGGTGCGTTGGGTTGCTGCGCGCGGCGAAGCGGCGTTCGATTCCGAAGGCAAGCCCAGCTCCATGACAGGTGTGGTGATGGACATCACCCAACGTCGTCGCGCAGAGCACGAGATCGGTCGACAACGCAATCAACTGGCTCATCTTTCTCGCGTCGCTACGCTGAGTGAGCTGTCCGGCGCATTGGCCCATGAATTGAACCAGCCGCTGGCTATTATTCTTACCAACGCCCAGGCGGCCCTGCGCTTTCTTGCGCAGGATCCGCCGGATTTGGAGGAGGCGCGGGACATCCTCACGGACATTGTCAGCGAGGATGAGCGTGCGGGTGAAGTTATCCGTCGCCTGCGATCCATGCTGAAGCACGGGGAATTCAGTTTGCGGCCGCTGATGGTGAATGAAGTTATTGAAGAAGTCCTTCAGTTGACCCGCAGTGATCTCATCGGGCAAGGCGTCATGGTCCACCGCGACCTTGCGGTTGACATTGTGCTGGTGCTGGCGGATCGCATCCAAATTCAGCAGGTGTTGCTGAACATCATCCGTAACGCCTGCGATGCCATGGCCGACAGTCCCGCCGACTGCAAGCACCTTGCTGTGGTGACATCC
>JBMTVN010000554.1:0-2424 GCA_049451415.1 Limisphaerales bacterium
AGCCCAAGGCCCCCACCGCCTGAAACCGCCCACCACCACGGTTCACCCACAAACGATCCTCAGTCTGAAAATCATTGCACACATACAGATCAGGCAAACCGTCTCCGTTTAAATCGCGAAACGCCGCACATAAACCCCAGTCCCGAGGCACCTCCCGCAAAACCTCCCCGGCCTCATCCAAAAAAGCCCCTCCCGTAAACGACACCGGCACAAACCGCATCCCCCCCTCATTCCGCAAAAGCAAGTCCGGCTCGCCCAACTCCTGAATGTCCCCCCGCTCCCCCACCACAAAGCGATTCGTCAAAGCCGGATCCGTCGTCGATACCCCATTCAATGACTCCATCACCATCCGACCATCCACGCGGGCAAACGTCGCCCTCGCATTCGGAATGTCCATCAATCCCGATGTCCGGTAATTGCTGATATACAAATCCAGATCCCCATCCCCGTCGAAATCCGCCGCCGCCGTCGTCATCCCGCCCGCACCCGCGTTCAACTCGCCGCCCGCAGGACTAAACCGACCGCTCCCGTCATTAACCAACACCCGTGTCCCATTACCCAATGTGTTCACCACCAAATCCAAATCCCCATCCCCATCCAAATCCAATAAGGTCGCCCCCGTTGAAGTCAGCCCCGCACACCCCGCACCCCCGGCACCCACCACCCGCTCAAACTTCCATCCCCCCAGATTCCGAAACAACGCGTTCTCCCCGTCAGAACAACACAAATAGATGTCACACCACCCGTCCCCATCCACATCCCCAGCGGCCACGCCAGCCCCATTCAACAAAATCTGGTTCGTCAAATGCCGACGCTCCGGCAGTGTGTTCGTGAAACTCAAACCAGTGGACCGCACACTCAAGAGCTTAAAACCCTCCCCACCACGCCCGGCATCCCGCAGCTTGGCCCACGCATAACCCTCCTCCTCCTGCCACTTCACCCCGCCCTCCAGACTCGCACCCCAAACGATCCCGGGAATCGTCCCAAACAAACAACTCAGGGCACAAACCAACCGAATCTGAAAACGCAACCGGGCAATCACGGCGCTTACCCTAGTCCAGCCGACGCCAACTGGCAAACCGCACCTGTTAACCCAAAGGCCATCGTGTCAATCGCGCCCCCACCATGCCCCGCCCCACAACACCGTCTCCCCGCAAAGCACCAGCGCCTACCGCCTCTCCTGCTCCTCGCTCAACCGCTGCAACAACGCATCCAGGCTCTCCAAATGCTGACGCACCGCCGCATTCTGCGGATCCAACCGCAACGCCTCCACAAATTGCTCCCGCGCTTCACGCAACTTTCCCGTCCGCACGTAACTCACCCCCAGATTGTCGCGCGCCAATACAAAATCCGGACGCTGCTGCACCACCAACGCAAACTGCTGCTGCGCCGCAATAAAGTCCTTCTTGAACCCCAGCTCCACCGCCAGCAAATACCTCGCCTCCCAATAGGAAGGACTCAACTCAACGGCCTTGCTCAAACACTCGATGACCTCACCCCGACGCTCCAGCGCCCCCAGTGGATCTGCCATATGCCGAAGCACCCGGGGATTGTTCGGATTCCTCGACCGCAAATCCTCATACATCGCCAATGCTTCCTCATACCTCTGCTGACGAAAAAGAAGCTGCCCCAACTCCAGCCTCGCCTCGTCCAAATCCGGCCGCAATGCCAGGGAACGCTCAAAGGCACCCCTCGCCCCATCCACCTGCCCCAGCCGCGAAAGCAACCGACCCTGCTCAAACCACGGCAGCGGATTCTCCGGCATCAAGCTGGATACGCTCTGCCACGTCTCCACCGCCCGCTGCAAATCATCCGTCGCCTCCAAAAATACCGCAAAGTTCTCCTGTAACAGCGGATCCTTCGGATGCACACCGATCGCCTCCAGATAAATATCCTCCGCCTCCAGGTAACGCCGGGGATGCAACGCGTCCCTCAACCCGGCAATCCGCCCCGCCATCCACTCATCCCGCTCCCCATGGCCCAGCTGCCCCGTAAAGGGTGCCTGCTGAAAACGCCGCAACATCTCCTCCCAAACCCTCACCCGGTTCCAGTCGGTCAAACCCAGCCGCGCCTCCACCGCATCTGTCCGCGCAAACCGTGGCTTCGCCCCCCCCTTCATCGCCTCAGGCAACCGCCCCGCCACCTCCTCCGCCAACCACCGCGCCACCCGCTCGTTGCCCGCAAAATCATAGTGCACATGATCTAAAAACACCTCACGCCCCACCGGTCCTTCCTCATTCAGCAAAGCCTCAATATCCACCACACCCAGCCCGGAATCCCCCCCCGCAAACTCCCTCACCAACCCGTTCAATTTCGACCCCGTCCGAAACGCCAACGCATCCCCATCACTCGCCGCCCGTAAATGCGCCAAAGCCGCCTCACCCCCTCCCAGCTCCAAAGCCACCACCCCCTGCCGATACCGCA
>JBMTVN010000555.1:0-2417 GCA_049451415.1 Limisphaerales bacterium
CCCGCATCCTCCCCCGCCCGCTTCAATTACGCCGAAAAATTCGAATACTGGGCCGTCGTCTGGGGCGTCGCCATCATGGGCCTCACCGGTACCGTCATCTGGTTCCCCGTCGCAACCACCCAAATCCTCCCACGCTGGATCATCGACGTCGCAACCACCATCCACTACTACGAAGCCATCCTCGCCTGCCTAGCCATCCTCCTGTGGCACTTCTATCACGTCATCTTCGACCCCGATGTCTACCCCCTCAATTGGGCCTTTTGGAACGGACAATCCCCCCACCCCAACAAAGACACACAAAAAATCCATCCACCTTATTGAATTATCGACCCGCGTTTCTATAGTGCGCCCCATCGGATACGCGCGATGAGCACTGATCTCCCGGAAACAGCAGCCTGGACCATCGAGTCCGCACGCCACCATTACAATATCGACCGCTGGGGCGCCCAATACTTCGATGTCAACGAAGAGGGGCAGGTCGTCGCACGCCCCCTCCAGGCCAACGGCGCCGCCGTCAACCTCAACGATATCGTCGAAGAAGCCCGCGGCCGTAACCTCCGCTTCCCCCTCCTCGTCCGCTTCCAGGACATCCTCCGCCACCGGGTCGAATCCATCAACCAGGCCTTCCGCCAAGCCATCGCCGAATACGACTTCCGCGGCTCCTACCGCGGCGTCTTCCCCATCAAGGTCAATCAGCTCCGCGAAGTCGTGGAGGAAATCCTCGACGCCGGCCAACCCTACCAGTTCGGCCTCGAAGTCGGCTCCAAACCCGAACTCCTCGCCGGCCTCGCCCTCCAAAACCAGGAAGGTGCCCTCATCATCTGTAACGGCTATAAAGACGCCGCCTTCATCCGTATGGCCCTCCTGGGCCGTAAACTCGGCCGCAATATCATCCTCGTCGTCGAAAAACTCGAGGAACTCCGCCAAATCCTCACGGTCTCCAAACAGTTCGGCGTCGAACCCCAAATCGGCATCCGCTGCCGCCTCCTCTGTAAAGGCGCCGGTAAATGGGCCGATAGCGCCGGCGAAAATGCCAAATTCGGCCTCAGCACCTCCGAACTCGTCGCCGCCACCGATACTCTCAAAAAGGAAAACCTCGCCCACTGCCTCAAACTCCTCCACTTCCATATCGGCTCCCAAGTCCCCGAAATCCTCACGGTCAAAAAAGCCGTCCTCGAAGCCTCCAGGTTCTACGCCAAACTCCATAAAATGGGCTTCGCCATCCAGTTCTTCGACGTCGGCGGCGGCCTCGCCGTCGATTACGACGGCAGCCGCTCCGCCTTCGATAGCTCCACCAATTACTCCCTCCAGGAATACGCCAACGACGTCGTCTACTACACCGCCGAAGTCTGTAACGCCGAAGGCGTACCCCACCCCACCATCGTCAGCGAAAGCGGCCGCGCCATCGTCGCCCACCATAGCGTCCTCCTCGTCGAAGTCTTCGGCTCCATCGCCAAACTCCGACCCGAAATCGAAACCAGCCCCGACGAAAAGGAACACTCCATCGTCCGCGAACTCCGCGATATGCGCGGAAACCTCCCCAAACTCAATAAACTCGAAGCCTACCACGACGCCCTCGAACGCAAGGACGACGCCCACAACATGTTCACCCTCGGCCTGCTCGAACTCCGCGATAAGGCCAAGATCGAAAACCTCTACTGGGAAATCAGCCGCGCCGTCGTCAATTCCTTCCGCGGCCAAGCCTATATCCCCGAAGAAATCCGCAACCTCCAGGACAGCCTCTGCGACCAATACCTCTGTAACTTCTCCGTCTTCCAATCCCTCCTCGACCACTGGGCCCTGGGACAACTCTTCCCCATCATGCCCATCAGCCGACTCTCCGAACGACCCGACCGCGAAGCCATCCTCGTCGATATCACCTGCGACTCAGACGGCCAAATCGATAAGTTCATCGACCTCCGCGACGTCAAGGATACCCTCTCCCTCCATACCCTGCGCACCAACAACCACGGCCAGCTCGAACCCTACGTCCTCGGCTTCTTCCTCATGGGCGCCTACCAGGATATCATGGGCGACCTCCATAACCTCTTCGGCCGCGTCAATGAACTGCACGTCTTCCTCGACCCCGATGAACCCTCCGGTTACTACGTCGAGGAAATCATCGAAGGCACCACCATCGTCCAGGCCCTCGCCTCAGTCCAATACGACGAAATCGAACTGAAACGACTCATGAAGTCCCAGATCGATACCGCCATCAAAACCGACCGGCTTAAACCTTCCGAAGGCATGCGCCTCCTCGACGACTACGAACGCGCCCTCCGCGAATATACCTACCTCGCCTTCGATCACGGCAATAACCGCGCCTGCACCCGCACGGGAACATGGACGCCGCCCCCAAGCCCCCCGCGCCGCACAGCCCAAACGAGCTGCGCCACACCGTCAGCCACCTCACCCGC
>JBMTVN010000556.1:0-2403 GCA_049451415.1 Limisphaerales bacterium
GGGTGGTGATTTTTACGCGGAACGGATTTTTACCGCAGCGTGGGCAGGGGTATTTGCAGGTGCATTTATCGGGGTGGACGGCGGAGGAGATGAGGGGGCGTGGGTATCGGGTAATTGGGTTTTACGGGCACAAGGCGTTGCGTGGGGAGTATCATCGGTTGAAGGGGCGGCCGAAGGTATTTTGGGCGGTGGTATCGACGCTATCGCAGGTGTTGGTGGCGCGGCGGCGGCCGGAGAAGGCGGCGGCGATTTATTGTGTGAAGGATGTGGGGTCGTCGGTGTAGCGGCTGAGTGAGCCGGTGAAGGAGCGCCAGAAGTAGGAGAGGCGGGGGTTACGGAGGATACGGGGGAGGAGTTGTTTATCGGGGATGGTGCGGATTTGGCGGGCGAGGCGGCGTCGGTTACGGATGGAGGCGCGATTTTTCCAGCAGTGGGTGAGGGCGTGGGTATGGGCTTTGAGGAGGGGGATACGGAGAGTGAGGAGGGCGGCGGTGGCGGAGGTGAGGAAGAGGAGGGAGTAGAGGGGCAGGATACGGAGGAGGGCTGGGGTGGAGAGGTTGGAGAGGAGGGAGAAGAGCTGGTTACGGAGGTAGAGTTGGAGGACGAAGCCGGCGCGGTTGGGTTGGCCACCGGTGGCGCCGTGGAGGTGATGGATGACGGATTGGGGGACGAAGTGGGTTTCGATACCGGCGAGCCAGGCGCGGTGGCAGAGGTCGGTTTCCTCGTAGTAGCAGAAGAAGGAGTCATCGAAGAGGAAGCCGCCGGTGAGGGGGAGGATGGAGCGGCGGAGGATCATGCAGGCGCCTTTGGCGCTGAAGACGGGGTAGGGTTTGGCGTAGGCGGGGTTGTCGGGTTTGTAGTAACCGATGTGGTAGGGGAAGCCGAAGCTGGTGAGGAAGGAGCCGCAGACATCGAGGGTATGATTGAATTTGGGGAGGAGCATTTTGCTTTGGGCGATACCGACTTCGGGATGTTTGAGGAGGTATTGGACGAGGGGTTCGAGGAAGTTTGGGGTGACGGTGGTATCGTTATTGAGGAGGAGGATGAATTCACCGGAGCAGTATTGGAGTCCGAGGTTATTGCCGCCGGCGAAGCCGAGGTTGGTGGGGCTTTGGACTGTGCGGACTGTGGGGTAGTTTTGGAGTAGATTGAGGGAGGTATCGGTGGAGGCGTTATCGACGACGATGATTTCGCGGTTGGGGTAGGAGGTTTGGAGGAGGGAGGAGAGGCAGTTTTGGAGCCATTGGGCGCCGTTGTAGTTGACGATGAGGATGGAGACCTTGGGTGGGTGGGGTATGGGCGGGGAGGTTTCGTTGGAGCCGTAGGGGGTCATGGTGTGGGCTGGGGTCAGCGCGGGTTGACTTTGGGGAGCCCGTGGCGTCGGAGGAAGAGCAAACTATCCCAGCGATTGAGCCGGAGTTTGAAGAAGCGGAGCATCCAGAGGTCGGAGCGTTGGCGGAGGGAGCGGAAGCGCTGGCGTTCGGCGCGGATGTGGGGGAGGGCGCGCCAGGCGTCGCGGACGGCGTGGAGGTAGGCGTGTTGGATGAAGGAGAGGCGGCGGACGAGGAGGAGGCTGGCGAAGGCTTCGAGCGTGAGGAGGGCGAGTTGGAGGGGGAGGAGGAGCAGCAGGAGGTGCTGGGCATTTTTGGCGATGACCCAGAGGCCGTTGCGGTTGGTGTAGTAACGTCGGGAGTCGTTGGTTTGGATTTGGGTTGTGCCGGTGGAGGACGTGACGGCGGCGGTGCGGTGGTGGAGTCGGGCGGTGGGTACGGCGACCGCTTTATGTCCGGAGAGCCAGAGTCGCCACGAGAGGTCGTATTCTTCGGCGTAGAGGTAGAAAGTGGGGTCGAAGCCGTGGAGTTGGTGGAAGAGCTGGCGTTCGATGAGGTAGCAGCAGCCGCCGGCGACGAAGATGGGTTCTGTTTGTTTTTGGGGGAGGGCGAAGCTCATGAGGCCGAAGGCGTCGAAGCCGGCGGCGCCGGCTGACTGCACCGAGTCATCCTCGTAATTGAGCATGATGGGGGTGGCGGCGTGGGCCTGGTGGGATTGGGTTTCGCGGAGGAGGATTTCGAGGCAATCGGGTTCGAGCCAGGTGTCGTTATTGAGGAAGAAGAGGTATTGGCCTTGCGCTTGGAGTGCGGCGCGGTTGTTGCCTTCGCAGAAGCCGAGGTTGGAGCCGTGCTGGATGAAGCGTCCGTTGGGCCAGGAGGCGAGGGCTAGGGCGGCGTCGTGGTCGGATCCGTCGGTGGAGGCGTTATCGGCGATGATGACTTCGAGTTGGCTGAAGATCGTTTGGGCCTGGAGGGAGCTGAGGCAGCGTTGGAGCCAGCGTGCACCGTTGTAATTGAGTATGATGACGCTGATGGCGGGCATGGGGCGGTAAGCGGTAAGGGGTAAGCGGTT
>JBMTVN010000557.1:0-2402 GCA_049451415.1 Limisphaerales bacterium
GGGGACAGCGAGGTTTCCGGGGGGAAGGTTCTGCCTACCGTGAAGGGGCTGCCGGTTCCGGCTGCTGCTGGTGGAGCGAGTTACATGTCGCCTCGTTTGAAGGCGCGGATTGCGGAGTTGGGTTTGCATGCGGCGGACTTGGCTGGGGTAGCGGGAAGTGGGGCGGGAGGACGCGTGACGATTCAGGATTTCGAGAACTTTATTCAGACCCTGGATCAGCAAAAGCAGACGCCGGCATCCAGCATGCGGGTGGCGGTGGCGGATGCGATGCGGCGCAGCTGGACGCGTCCGCTGGCGACCGTCGGGGCACCGGTGAATATGGACCGGTTGTTGGCGCATCGGCGTGGTTGCGATCCCAAGCCGGGTCCGGCGTTGTATGTGCTGCGTGCTTTGGCTTTGGCGCTGGCTGAGAACAGTGCTCCGGCCGGGCGGCTGATTGGTCGCAAGATTGTGCATCCTTCATCGATTGACCTTGGTTTCGCGGTGGAGGCGGAGGACGGGGTACTGGTGCCGGTGTTGCGGCACGCTGACCAGCGTTCGCTGGTGGAGTTGGTGGGGGCCTACAACGACCTGATTGATCTTGCGCACCGGCGGCGGCTTCCGGCGGATGCGACGGGGGGGGCGATTGGGGTAGTGACGAATTTTGGCACGTTTGGTTTGACTTGGGCGACGCCGATTCCGTTGCCGGAGCAGACATTGGTGGTGGGTTTAGGTGCGGGGAGGAAAGTGCCGTTTTGGGATGTTGAGAAGGGGGCTTTTGTTCCCGTGACGGAGTCGCAACTGACCTTGAGTTTTGACCATCGGGTTTTGGATGGGGGTGCTGCGGGGCGGTTGCTTGCACGGATTGCGGAGTTGATGAACCGTCCTGAGGATCTATGATGCCCCGCTTTTGCGAATTGTCGATGAACTGGAGAAAGGCACAATGATGATAAACGCGCGCAGTGTTTGGGGTCGGTGGTTTTTCCTCTTGTTGATTATGGCGGGGCTTGGAGTGGGGGGAGGTGCATGGGGTGCGGATGATGACTCGGTGCCTTTGTTGCGGACCAAGCTCGGGACCTACACCAATGTGACCATCACGGCGCGGACCGAGGCCAAGGTCACCATCATGCACGATGGGGGTATCGGTGAGGTGTTTTTTGAGGATGTTTTCCCTGAGGATTACGAGGCTGTGGGCTATGTGCCACCGGTTGCGGCGGGTGAGAAGCTCAAGGGTCTTGTGCAGGTTGTTCAGGGTGATGGTGGGATTCAAGGTGGGGTGGGAGGTATGGAGGACGCGGAGATTTCGCCGCTTTGGATTGGAGTCATTGTGGTGGTGGGTTTCGTTTGTTACATCTTCATTTGGTATTGTTACGGGCTGATCTGCAGGAAAGCCGGGCACGAGCCTGGCATTTTGATTTGGGTTCCGATTCTGCAGGTGTTCCCCTTGTTGAAGGCGGCGGGGATGTCCCCCTGGTGGGCGTTGGCTTTGCTGGTGCCGATCTTAAACCTGCTGGCTGTCATTCTGTGGTGTTTCAAGATTGTTAGTGCCCGCGGCAAACATGTCGTCTGGGCGGTCCTGCTGCTGTTGCCGTTGACCAACCTTGTCGCCTTTCTTTACCTGGCATTTTCCTCGGCTGCCGAGGAGGTGGTTGAGGCGCCTCCGGTTCGCGAATCCGGCTTTGTGATTCGCTGACCTGGCCTTGGGCATGGCTGAACGATTCACTGAGGAATGCGGCTGGAGCTCGTCGGTTATTTGTCCGGCATGAGATTATTCAGTGAAATGAAGGGGGTTGAGGCATGCCGGCGGCTGGTGAAGATCTGCATGCTTTTGATGCTGGTCCTTCTCACTGGCAGTCACCCTGGGAAGATTCACGCTGCGGTGTTTCGTCGACAGGGGGTTCCGTATTCACTGGATGTTTGGCGTACCAAGGACGGCTTGCCTCAGAGCTCGGTGCTTTCAATGGTGCAGACGCGTCAGGGATATTTGTGGATGGGCACATTGAAGGGGTTGGTCCGGTTTGACGGGCATCAGTTCACCGTGATGGATCCGGGCAACACGCCAGGGCTTCCGGGGACGAGAATCTTCACTTTGTTTGAGGACAGCCGCGAGGAGCTTTGGGTAGGGACGGAAGCCTCCGGGGTAGCCTTGATCCGGGACGGGGAGGTGGTGCCATTGGATTTTGGTCGCGGCTCCCGGGATGCCAGGGTGGTGGCGATTTGTGAGGATGATTCGGGTGCGGTTTGGTTGCTCGCGGCGGATGGCCAGTTGGCGCGGTATCGGGATGGGGTTTTTGACATATGGACTGCTGTGGATCGGCGTTCGGGTTCTGCGCGGGCACTGGTGTCGCGGGCTGGAGGTTCGGTTTGGATTGGGAGCGATCGGGCGGTGCTCGGGATTGGTGCGACGCTGGGCAGGGACAGGA
>JBMTVN010000558.1:0-2399 GCA_049451415.1 Limisphaerales bacterium
CCGAAAGCGGATACCCCTCGTCCGCCCCACCCTCAATCACCCAATGCTCGCGACCCGATTCAAACCGCCATGCCGGCAGCCCGCGACTCGCCATCCCCATCGACTGTTCCCGTATCCAATCCAGCTCCCCCACCAAAAAAACGGTTTCATGCTCATAAACCAGATTGTGATCAAAGTTCTCCCGGTGAATCGGCGCCACATACGACGTCGTCCAGTGCTTCGGATCACTCGACCGCTCATCCCCATACACCCCTCCGTGAAACTCGCCCCCGTCATCCTTAAACACTCCCACGCCCCACCCCTTCTCATCCACCAGCGCAGCCCACCGTTCCGTCGCCACAAAGCTCTTCCACGGCCACCCCGCACGCCAGTCATTCTCCACCCAGCTCACCTCCCCCCCGCTAAACGGACGTTCCCCCGTATACGACATCAACCGCGATAACTTCGAAATCGTATACATCGCGGGGAGCTCCTGCGGGCACGGACGGTAAAACGTCCGGTCAACACGCCGGTTCGTGCACCGGAAACGCATGCGCAGCATCGCCCCATCCAACCGGCTCCAGGTCTCAAACTCACAATCCCCCGGCACATTCTCCAGCGGCCACTGCATCGGCACACATCGGATATACAACTCCTCGCCATCATTCCGATGCTCCAACACCCGCGACGGATGCATATAACAATCCCCCGTCTGGATCGGATTCCAACCCAGCCCGGCCCAGTCCTTCCTCGGTGCCTTCCCCTCCGGTGCATACGGCCACGGTCCCGAATAATGCGACATCTGGATCTGCCGACCCAAATCCGCACTGTTGATCAGATTCCCCGGACGCGCCTTCGATTCCAAAAACGTCACCGCACCTCCCAAACTCAAATCCATCCCCACCCGGATCACCCCGTTGTCCAGATAACTCATCCGCGGCTCTGGCAACCCGGCACCCGCCACACCAGAACACCACACCACACACAGCCACTTCAAAATCCGGGAGTTCACAGACGCGAACCATCCTCCTCCACCAACCAAACCTCAAGACCCGTGTTCGCCCTCCACCAAAACCCCAAAACTCGACGAACCTGCCCCAAAAAAGAAAGGGCCCCCGCGCCAAGCGCGGAGACCCACATGCAATACTGCTCTGCTCAAACTTATTGACCGCGGCGGCGCCACGCTCCCAAACCCAGCAGCCCCAAGCCCAACAGCGCTACGGTGGACCCTCCATCCGGAACCCCAGTCGCAGGAGGCGTGGGAGGAGGTGTGGAAGCCGTTCCCAAGGTAAAGGTGCCTTCGCCAAATTGAGTGGGACTGCCTGCGACCCCATCGTTGTAACCGATCTTCAAAAACAGGGTCTTTGAATCAGTCTCGCTCAACACAAACTGCCCCAGCAAGACGGCATCAGCAGGGTTATTACCCACACCAACCCGCCCTTGAAGATTCGCTGGATTATTATTGAACCAACCCGCCGTCCCCCCACCAGCTGTATCCGGAATGCCAGCCTGGTTGAAACCGGCAGCACCCCAACCCGGATCGGCAGCAGTGGAATTCCCGGATGCGAAACCCGTGCCTCCTCCAATAGCTACCCAAGAGTCCATGGCCCCGGCCACGAGCACAAACTGCGGATTCCAAGTGCCCGCAACATTGCTGGAAACACCGCCATTGAGGGCATCGGCGTGGTAAAACCCATCCATCACGCCGCTGCCATCCGTGTTGTGTAACTCAAAAGCGTTGAGCACCGTGTCCGTGGCACCATCGAACTTCGCAAATACCTGATAAGCAGTCAGTCCACCGGAGTTCTGAACGGTTTGGACCTCATAATCCAAAAAGGACGCCTGAACCTCTAAGTGCGTCGCCGCGGCAGCTACCAGCCCCAGCCCCAGCAACGACCAACTCCTGACTCTTTGACCGTAATATTTCATAACTGAATTAAGTCTTTCTGTTTTGTGCGTTAAGCTCCAAGCGCGCGTATTAGCAGATCAAATGCCATATCTTCATGCGACTACACGCACATTGTAAAGTGTTGTTAGGGAACAAGTTAGATACCTAATACAGGGATCTTACTCCAAAAAAACTGTAAATGTTTGCATACGACACCAGGACTATTTTTTCCACAAGCACCACATCATCAAGAACTTGCGGATGTGTAAAGTTTACCGACGTTATTACACATTTCACACCACAGGAAACCTCCTTCATCCGGCATTTCCAGCAGATGCCTGCAACTACCCACCCACGGATCTGGATGTCCAACCCTCCGTCCACCACCAAAGCCAACTACCCCAACCTCATAACCCCCAAGACCCGTGTTCCAACCCACCCCCGGCGAAAGCGCTAGCCAGCCTGTCCGCCGTAGCTCTCGGAGCGAAGGAGGAAAGCCAAAGGTCAGGAGTCAGGAGTCAGGAGTCAGGAG
>JBMTVN010000559.1:0-2391 GCA_049451415.1 Limisphaerales bacterium
CTTAGACAACGCACGGTTCATTTTGTTGCGCTTTCGTTTTGGTTTTTTGGGATTAGTCTTCGCTGGCGCCGCGGGCGATCAGGATGATGTGGAGGAGTTGGGCGACTGAGGCGACCATGGCTGCGACGTAAGTCATGGCGGCTGCGTTGAGGACCTTGGATACGCCGGTTTTTTCGGTATTGGAGATGAGTCCGAGGCGCACGAGTTGGTCCTTGGCGCGGCGGCTGGCGTCGAATTCGACGGGGAGGGTAACGAGGTGGAAGAGGGTTATGGCTCCGAAGACGGCGATGGCGTAGGGGGCGATTCCATGGAAGAAGCTGGAGCCGAGGAACCAGCCCAGCATGATGATCCACATGGCGGCGTTGCTGGCGAAGTTTGTGACCGGGACCAGGGCCATCCGGATTTTGAGTGGTTTATAGGCAGCCTGGTGTTGGAGGGCGTGCCCTGCTTCATGCGCGGCTACACCGACAGCGGCGAGTGAGCGCCCGTGGAAGTTATCAGAGCTAAGGCAGAGGCGTTTATGGATGGGGTCGTAGTGGTCGGAGAGCTGGCCGGGGACCTCTTGAATGGGGAGGTTATGGAGGCCGGCGCGGTCGAGGATTTCCCGGGCGGCTTCGGCGCCACTGAGTCGGTTTTGGTTTCCGACGCGGGAGTAGCGGGCGAAGGCGGATCGCAGCTTCATCTGGGCGTAGAACCCGAGGAGCAATCCAGGCAACATAAACCAGAGCGTCCACTCGCTAATAATCATCATATCGAATCTTCTATTTTCGGTTATCTACTTAGAACCCATCTATGGGCTGAAGGTTACAGCAAAATCAAAGAGCCGATTTGGTGCCAGTTGAGGTATTTGCGTAACCTGTTGGTAATCAACGGTTGCACTCTGACACAGCGTGGGCGTATTTGGGGGGCATGTCCCAACTTTCCGTGTCAAGCTGGCACACTTGGTGTGGGGTGCCCAGAAGCGCGGGCTGGTTTCGGGCTTATCTGGATTGTTGGAGGAAAGCGAGCAAGTCGGCGACATCCTGGAGGGAGAGTCCGGATTCGAGTCCTTCCGGCATGAGGGAGAGGCCAGTGGAGATCAGGTTCGCGATATTTGTTCTGGGCAGCGTGATTTCGCGTCCGCCGGCTTCCTTCAAAGTGAGGAGGGCTTCCGTTTCAGCGAGGAGGATGCCGGTGTAGACCTCGTCATTCTGAGTATCGATGGTGATCCCGAGGTATTCTGTGTTCACGGCAGCGTTGGGGTCGAAGACATCGGAGAGGAGGGATTCGGGTCCTTTGCGAAAGATTTCAGTGAGGTCGGGACCGACGGCGTGGCCGGTGGAGGCGATTGTGTGGCATTGCGAGCAGAGGTTGAGGTAATGGGTTTTGCCGGCTTCGGGGTTGCCGGTGAGGCGGGTGGCGGGCTGGAGGGTTTTGATTACTTCGGACCGTGTAACCACACCTGCGTCGGAGAACAGTTGTTCTGCGCGTTGGCGTATGGCGGGATCGGAGGATCGCAGGAGGCGTCGTCGGCGTTCGAGGTCGAGGTTGAGTTGCCCCATGGGGAGGGTTTGGTTTTCGAGAGCGGTGAGGAGAAGGTCGTGGTTGGTGGAGCGGTAGATCAGGGCGTCGCTTGCGAGTGATCTGCATGCCCGGCTGAGTTGGCTCCAGCGCTGGATGAGTATCGCAGTGATGCGGGTGTCGGCAGGATCGAGCAGCTGTCTGAGGGCGGCGATCTGGAGTTCCTGGGGATAATGGAATTGGAGTAGTTCCCAGAGCAGGTCTTCCCTGTCGGCGAGGTCACTGGAGGCGGTGGCGAGCAGATTCAGGTGGGCGAGGCGTTCTTCGAGGGGGAGTTGAGGGTTGAGGATAGCTTCGGGGGATTTTGTCGAGATAGTGGAGGTATCGAGCTGGAGATTGAGCTGCAGTTGCTGGGCGATTTTGAGGAGCGCGGTCAGGTGGGTGGGGGAATCCGTCGGGATGAGTTGGGCCATTGCGTTCAGGCTGGCTTGGGCTGTTTGTTGTTGTGGTGTGGAGAGAGTGAATGAGCGGTTGTTTGCCAGGCCTTGCTGCAGGCCCTGAAGGATAGCCAATTGGTCGGAGGTGGCGGTTGTGGAGGAGGCTGTCACGAAGTGGAGTGTTTGGGTGACGTTGGTCGGGTTACTTTGTGTGCCGACAAGGGTGGCGAGATCCGCGATGAGCTGGTTTCTGGCCGGCGGGTTCCCCGGAGTTGGGGAGGTAAGGACTTTCTGGAGGAGGGGGGTGGCATCGTGGCTGAGTGCGAGGATTACGGCATGGCGGGACCATGTTTGCTGGAGGTCGTGTTGGAGGATGGTCATTAGTGCCTGGAGGAGGGGTGGGGATGCGGGTTGGCCCGAGGAGTTGAGGAGAAGCCCGAGGCTCAGGGCAGTC
>JBMTVN010000560.1:0-2384 GCA_049451415.1 Limisphaerales bacterium
GCTGGCGACGTGCGGGGTGGTGTTTGGGTTGGAGGTGAGCTGTGAGGGGTGGGGGCAGGAGGTCGACGAGATTTCAGTGTGGCAGAAGCTGGTTAGTTTTCAGGCCATGGGTGGTTACAAGGACAACGTCTTGCTATCGTCGGCTTTGCCCGAGGGGAGCGCCTTTATTGGCGGGGGAGTGGAGTTGATTGGCTGGAGGCCCTTTGGTGACGGGGGTGAGTTTCTGGGTTTTGTGGTGGGGGATCATCGGCAGTTTCTGGATGCGAAGGAGGTGGACTACGAGCAGACCTTTGTGGCGCAGGCCGAGTTGAGGCATCCATTGGGGCAATCGTGGGAATTGGTCGGCCCGGTGGAGTATTTCTATGTGGATCAGGTGATGGATGTATCGGCGACGGAGGTGGAAGTGGAGCCGACGCGGGTTCAGGGGCAGAATTTTGGGGTGCGGCCCGGGGTGGGGAGGGACGTGGGATCAGGCAGGGTGGAGCTGGAGGTTTCGGTGGTGAGGCAGCTTTATGCCGCGCCCTTGGATGATGCCTGGGAGGCGGGAGGCAGGGTGGAGTGGCAGCATGGTTTGGGGGATCGTGGCCGGCTGGATATGGCCTATGACTTCCGGGAGACTTGGTATGACAACGATCCTGCGTTGGGGGCGGATGGTGTGCCCCTGCCCGGGAGCCGTCGGCAGATGGACCGGCATGAGGCCGGGGTGGACAGCCGATGGGAATGGGGGCGTGGCCGCGAGTGGAGGCTCACGGGCGGAGTGTCGGGGGTATGGACACGGGACCGCCAGGAGGGATTTTACGATTACTTTCGTCCCGGGGCACAGGTGAACTTGCGCTATCGCAGCGGCGGGTGGACGTTCTCGGTTGGGGGACGAGCCAGATATTTCAGTTATGCACAACAAACCGTATCGACCATCGACTCCTCGTTGAGGCACCGGGTTGAGCTTGGCTGGAACGGAAAAGTGGAGCGGGAGCTGACCGAGTGGTTGTCGGTATTTGGAGAATATGATTTTGAGCGGACCACATCGAACCGGCCGGCAGAATCTTACCGGGTGAACACCGTGAGTCTCGGGTTGGAGGCTTTTTTTTGACGCGTTGTGGAGAAGATACGCCAGATTGAGTTGTTGATCATGCGGTCTGGGCGGTTGCCGTGGCTGGTTTTGGTGGTCGTATGGGTGGTGCTGGCTGCGGTGATCGTGTTGACGGCGAGGCCGGTGCGCGAGGGTATCCGTTCTCAGCTGATAGAGCGCGAGGGAGATATACTCTATCCTCTGGTCATCGGGAGGTTGGATTCGATGGCCAATGGGGACTTTGCGGAGGATCCGGAGGATCCGGCTACTCAGTTGGGTGCATTACTGGGGGTTCGGCAGCTGGAAGGTGTGGTGGGGATTCGATTATTTGATCGCGAGGGCGTCTTTGTGGAGTCGTTCCCCTTGATGACAGAGAAGGACGTGCCGCGGTCCGTCAGGGCTATTCTAGCGGCGCGAAACCCGGTTTCCCGGTTTGAGGCGGGTGGGTATTTGCGCGACTACTTTTATCCGGAGACCGAGGCTGAACTGATCAGGAAAGAGGCGGTGCCGTTGCTGGAGGTTTTCGTTCCCTTGCATGTTGCCGGCGGTGAGGAGTTGGTGGGGATGGCCGAGTTTGTGTTAAGTGGCGATCGTTTGGAGGAGGCTTTTGAGAGCCTCGACCGGAGACTTTGGTTCCAGGCCGGGGGTACTTTCCTGGTTTCTGCGTTCCTTGTGGGGTTGGTATTCGGGTGGGCGATTCGAAGATTGAACCGGCTGCACGGGGACCTGGCGGAGAGGACTGAGGGGCTGTTGAAGGCGAACGCGGAGTTGGCGTTGGCAGCCCGCACCACGGCCTTGGGAGCGATTACGTCCCATTTGGTGCATGGCTTGCGCAGTCCGCTGGCGGGGTTGCAGAACCTCGTTTCCTTCGGCCGTGAAGCTCCGGATGGGCCGGCGCCGGAGGATTGGGAGCAGGCTGCAGCGTCCATGCGGCGGATGCAGAACCTGATTGGTGAAGTCGTGCAGGTGTTGCGGGAGCAACCGGAGACGGAGCAATACCGGGTCAGCTTGCAGGAGTTGGTGTGCCTGGTGGAGCAGCGGACGCGGTCCGTGGCGATGGATCGGGGCGTGCTGCTGACAACCACCTGTGAATCGGCCCGGAGCCTGGACAACCGGACGGCGAACCTGGCCGTGTTGATCTTAAGCAATCTGGTGCAGAACGGGATGGAAGCCACGGGCTCGGGAGGCGGGGTGAGATTGAGCATTGAGGATGATAAAGCGGGGTGCATTTCGATGTGTGTATGCGATGAGGGCGGAGGTATTCCCGAGGGGCTGCGCGCCCGGCTTTTTCAACCGGTGGCCTCGGGCAAGGAAG
>JBMTVN010000561.1:0-2317 GCA_049451415.1 Limisphaerales bacterium
TGCCCGGAAGCGTTATGAGGAATTCGAGGCATTTCTGGATTGGTTGTCCGACACCATCCAGCGGGCGGAGGCGGATGCCTTATTGATGGCCGGGGACGTCTTTGACACCGGTACCCCGAGCAACCGTTCGCAGGAGCTTTATTACAAATTCCTTTGCCGCGTGGCGGGGTCGGCCTGCCGGCACATTGTGGTGGTTGCAGGCAACCATGACTCGCCTTCATTCCTGGATGCGCCCCGAGAACTGCTGAAGGTCCTGCGGGTGCATGTGGTGGGGAGCATAACCGACCGGGTGGAGGATGAAGTGATCGTGCTGGATGACGCCGAAGGCAAGCCGGCGATGGTGGTTTGCGCCGTCCCCTATCTGCGTGACCGCGATATTCGGACGGTGGCGGCCGGGGAGAGTATCGAGGATAAGGAAAGGAACCTGGTTCAGGGGATTCGCGAGCATTATCTGGCGGTAGGGAATGCTGCCGTGAAAACCCGGGAGCAGTTGGACCCAAGCGTTCCCATTGTGGGCATGGGGCATCTGTTCACCGCAGGCGGGAAGGCGGGGGACGGCGTACGGGAGCTGTATGTGGGATCCCTGGCTCACGTCGAGGCCGGCATCTTCCCGGACTGCTTCGACTATCTCGCCCTGGGTCACCTCCACGTGCCACAGGTGGTGGGTGGGCAGGAGACCCTGCGATACAGCGGGTCGCCGATACCGATGGGCTTTGGTGAGGCCGGACAGCAGAAGAGTGTCTGCCTGGTGGACTTCACGGTCGGCAAGCCTGCGGTCCAGTTGGTTGAGATACCGACATTCCAGCGGTTGAGGAGTGTGCGAGGCAACTGGGAAGAGATCGACACCGCGTTGCGTACCCTGAGGAGCGAAGGTGTCCCGGTGTGGCTGGAGGTCATTTACACCGGCGAAAGTGTGATCCCGGATCTTCGCGAGCGTCTGGATGAGGCCCTCCAAGGGACGGATCTCGAATGCCTCCGGTCCAGTAACAACCGGATTGTCGAGCGCGTGCTCGGTGCGATGGAGGAGGGCGAGGCACTTGAGGACCTTGATGAGCATCAGGTGTTCGAGCGGTTGTTGTCCAAACACGAAGTGCCGGATGAGCAGCGCACGGAGCTGCGCCGGACCTATCAGGAAGTCGTGCTGGCACTTAAGGAGGCGGATGTCGCTGCGCAATAGGAGGGTCACTCATGAAGATTCTGCAGATACGGTTTAAGAACCTGAACTCGCTGGTGGGTGAGTGGAGCATTGATCTTACCCACGCAGCGTTTGCGGCTGATGGCATTTTCGCCATTACAGGTCCGACGGGTTCGGGGAAGAGCACCATTCTGGATGCGATTTGCCTGGCGCTTTACGGCAGGACACCCCGCCTCAACAAAGTGACGAAGAGCGGGAATGAGATTATGTCGCGCCAGACTGGTGACTGCTTTGCCGAGGTGACGTTTGAGACGGCGAAGGGGCGGTTCCGGTGTCATTGGAGCCAGCGCAAGGCCCGCCTAAAGAGCGATGGCGAGCTTCAGGCGCCCAAGCATGAAATTACCGATGCCGACACGGGCCGGGTCCTGGAGGAAAAGATCAAGGGTGTCGCCGAACAGATTGAAGCGGAGACCGGGATGGACTTCGACCGGTTCACGCGCTCCATGCTGCTGGCCCAGGGTAATTTCGCTAAGTTCCTGCAGGCGGCAGTGGATGAGCGGGCGCCTATCCTCGAGCAAATTACCGGGACCGACATCTACACCCAGATATCCGTTCGTGTGCATGAACTCCAGCGTGAGCAGCGTGAGAAGCTCCACCTGCTCGGCGCTGAGACGAAGGCCATTACGCTTCTTGCACCTGAGGAGGAGAAGGAGATGGGACAGTCCCTTGCCACCCAGCAGAAGCAAGCTGAAGCATTGGACGTCCAATATGACGGCACCAAAAAGGCCATGGCATGGCTCGACGCGGTTGACCAACTGAAAAAGGACATCGGCAACCTGGCTGACGATGCCGACAAGCTGCGCGTCGATGTCGAGTCCTTCAAACCCGAGCAAGAAAAGCTCAGTCGCGCGGTGCGTGCCGCCTCCTTGGACGGTGTATACGCGACGCTGACCTCGACGCGCAAACAACAGTCGGAGGACAGGGCCACGTTGAACACCGAGGAAGAGGCGCTTCCAGGGTTGGAATCGGCCGCGAAGGAACAGGCTGAAGTGCTGAAGGCAACCGTGCAAAGAGCCGCGAAGGCAAAAGCAGAGTTGAAAGCGGCCGGACCCATCCTGAAGCAGGTTCGGTCGTTGGACCAGACCCTCAGCGATCTGGGCAAGGCCATTGCAGAATCAGAGG
>JBMTVN010000562.1:0-2352 GCA_049451415.1 Limisphaerales bacterium
ATATTTTTCATGGTCGGGAGTGATTAGCGTGAGCAGCTGGAAAGGGGACTGGGAGGGGGAGGAGAGTGGGGATGGATCATTGGCCATTCAGTTCGGGACGGTGGGTTGTCTATGAGATCGTCGAATGGGCGAGGGGGCGAGTGTGCTGTTCATAACTTACAATGCTGAAGTCAGATTACCTAAATTCAATTCTGGTGCAATCGCTGCGATGGGGGAGCGAATCCTTTACAGCATGTGGAATTTGGAGCCTGCGATTGGATGATGGTTACAAAAAAGTGAAAGCAATTGTGCTGGGCGGGAGATGGAGTGGGGGAACCACCAAGGCGCGGGGGACCGCATTGGGGCTGGAAGAAACCGCTTGCTTGCAGGGCTGGTCTAAAGCACAAAGCCAAAAGTAGTAACGGGTCGAGCCGGCCCTGAAATCGAACACAAAGGAGCACACCATGTTATTGGAAGACATATTGGATGAGTATCCCAAGGAAGCGCAGTTGAAGGAGGGGTTTTCGATGAAGGTGCGGCCGTTGGAGAAGGACGACGAGATGGCCTTCCACGAGTTCTTTTTGGCTCTGCCGGAGAGGGAGCGGATGTTCATCAAGCACCGCGTGACGGATCCGTCGGTGATTAGGGACTGGTGTGAGCGGATTGACCTGGGGCACAAGCTGCCGTTACTGGGCTTGCACGACGGACAGGTGGCAGGTTGTTGCACCCTGCATCAGCAGTTGGGTGGATGGAAGCGGCATGTGGGGAGAGTAAGCGTGCTGGTGCATCCCAAGTTTCGGGGCAAGGGGATTGCAAAGTGGCTGGTGAACGAGATGATGGACGTTGCCCAGCAGATTGGCCTGGAGAAACTGGAGGCGGAGTTTCTGGCGGACCAGAAGGCTGCGGTGAAGGTGTTTGGGCTGCTGGGCTTTTCTCAACTGCTACTCCTGCCCGACTACGTGAAGGACATGCAGGCCATCAGGCATGACTACATTCTGATGGGGGTGGAATTACCCACGCCTGAGGAGTATGCCGGGAGCCTGTAGGCGGATTTGCGTGAGGGAGGCGAGGACCTTTTGCCTTGACCCCATGTGGGCCCGCCTGAATGCTCCTGTGATTCGCTGACCACGCTTTATGAGTAATTCTGCCAAAGGCTTTTGTGCATGCTTGGTATCCGGGATGGTTTTGTGGACCGGATGCCAGACACCTGAAGAAGTTCACACGGCCAAGACGGCCATGCTTGCTCCGAAAGTAAGCTATCCGGCCATGGGGACGATTGAGCGGTTTGATCCTGCGCTGGATGATATTCTACCCCCTTACGCGCTGCTGGAGCGGCTGGCGCAGGGCTTTGAGTGGTCGGAGGGTCCGGTCTGGGTGCCTTCGCAGCAGATCCTGCTGTTTTCGGATGTGCCGGATAACAAGGTGTATCGCTGGCATGAGGTGGCGGGGCTGCAGGTAGCGATGGCTCCAAGCGGCTACACCGGTGCTGAAACAGGCCGTCGCGAGCCTGGTTCCAACGGTCTCGCGCTGGATCCTGAGGGTCGGCTGGTGCTGTGCCAGCATGGTGATCGGCGGGTGGCGAGAGTGAATTGGGATGGTGAGGTGCAGGCCCTGACAAGCCACTACAAAAATCTCCGTTTCAACAGTCCGAACGACCTGACCTTTGCCAGTAATGGCGACATGTATTTCACGGATCCTCCTTATGGGCTGGACGGCGGGAACGACGATCCGGCCAAGGAGTTGATGTTCAACGGGGTTTTTCGTTTGAAACCAAACGGCGAGCTGACCTTGTTGACGGATGAGCTGACATACCCGAACGGGATTGCGTTATCGCCGGACGAGAAGCAGCTCTATGTTGCGATTTCCGATGCGGCACGGCCGGTGGTGATGGTGTATGACCTGAACACCGATGGCACCCTGGCGGGGGATGGTCGGGTGTTTTTCAATGCGAAAGCCTTGGCGGATGAGGGGCGTCCCGGGTTACCTGACGGTTTGAAGGTTGATCTGAAGGGCAACGTGTTTGCGACAGGTCCGGGCGGGGTGCTGGTGATTTCTCCGGAGGGCAAGCTGCTGGGTATCATTAACACTGGCGAAGCGACCGCGAACTGCGCGTGGGGCAATGACGGCAGTGTGCTTTACATCACGGCGGACGGTGTTCTCTGCCGGGTGAAGACTTGGACGCAGGGATTCGTGCCGGTCCTTAAGTATTGGCGGCTGTAGTGATTTTCAACCGGTGAGGGCAGCAGACCTCACCGGTTTTTTGTTGGTTGAAGACGGTTTTGGAGGCTTGAGCCCTGGTGGAAAGCGCCGAGGGATGGAAGCGGACAAAGCGAAAGGGGCTGCCTGCAAGCCGAAGTCACGTGGACTTCGCCA
>JBMTVN010000563.1:0-2341 GCA_049451415.1 Limisphaerales bacterium
CCCCACCACCACCGCAAAGAAAATCCCCCCAAATAAAGAAATCCGACGCCCGCCGGGAGTCACACTCACTCCAGCCGCGCTCTCACCCGCAATCCCTTCCTGTCCCCGGAAACGCACCGGCGCATTCTGCTGATCACCGCCCCAGACTCAAGAGCACAATTACCCCATGGCTCAGGACTTGCCCGCCAAGCAAGCCAACCCCATATTGCGCCCGTCCGATTTTTGGAACACTTTCTCTACCATGCGATTGGTCGTCGCCATCACCGGTGCTAGCGGCAGTCTCTATGCCCAGCGCCTTCTGGATAACCTGGACCCCCAGGCACACGAGGTCCACGTCGTCCTCAGCCGCTACGCCCAAGCCGTCCTCAGCGAAGAACTCCCCCAAGGCCTCCAAATCCCCCAAGGAATCCATACCCACCCCCTGAGAAGCATGCAGGCCCACTTCGCCAGTGGCTCCAACCCCGCCGATGCCATGGTCGTCATCCCCTGTAGCATGGGTACCCTCGGCCGAATCGCCCACGGCATCAGTGACGATGTCCTCCTCAGAACCGCCGACGTCATGCTCAAAGAACGCAAACGCCTCATCCTCGTCCCCCGCGAAACCCCACTAAGCCTGGTCCACGTCCGCAATTTCGAACTCCTCCTCCAAGCCGGAGCAACCCTCATCCCCGCTAACCCCTCCTTCTATACCCAACCCCAAACAATCACCGAAGTTGTCGATACAGTCGTCGCCCGTGTCCTCGACCACCTCCAAATCCCCCATAAACTCACCGCTCGATGGCAGGAGGAACCCGACGGATGATCTCCCTGCTCCGCCGATGGGCCGAATTCATCAAATTCTCCCACACCATCTTCGCCCTGCCCTTCGCCATCGCCGCCATGGTCGTCGCCGCCCGCGATAACCGCGGCTGGCCCGGCACCCGAACTTTCCTCCTCATCCTCTCCGCCATGGTCTGCGCCCGAACCTGCGCCATGGTCTTTAACCGTATCGTCGACCGCCACTTCGACGCCAAAAACCCCCGTACCGCCTCCCGCCACCTCCCCGCCGGCCAAATCACCCTCGCCTCCGCCTGGACTCTCTGGTCCCTCAGCGCCGCCGGCCTCATCACCTCCGCCTACTTCCTTAACCCCGTCTGCTTCGCCCTCTCACCCGTCGCCCTCCTCGTCGTCTGCTTCTACTCCCTCACTAAACGCTTCACCGACTTCACCCACCTCTACCTCGGTATCGCCCTCGCCCTCGCCCCCATTGGCGCCTGGCTCGCCGTCCACGGATCCCACCTCACGCTCTGGCCCCCACAACAAAGCGCCATCCTCCCACTCGTCCTCGCCTGCGCCGTCGTCTTCTGGCTCGTCGGCTTCGATATCATCTATGCCCTGCAGGATTACGAATTCGACCGCTCCCATAACCTCCACTCCCTCGTCGTCCGCTGGGGACCCCGCAACGCCCTCCAAGCCGCCTTCCTCGCCCATATGCTCATGTGGGGCGTCCTCGCCGTCTTCGGATTGCTTTCGCGGTTCCGGGTAGCCTACTCTGCCGGCCTCATGCTCATTCTCGTCAGCCTCCTGCTCGAACATTGGCTGGCACGTAAACGAAACCTGAAATGGATCAACACGGCGTTCTTTAAACTCAACGCCCTCATCAGCCTCGTGTTCCTCGCCGTGGTGATCATTGAAGTCGTATTCCCCTCTTTCCGAGTCACACGATGAATCTAGCCCTGGTCAGCCAAATCCTCGGACCCGTCGCCGATAAAGTCCACAACGGCCAACGCCTCTCCGAACAGGAGGCACTCCACCTCCTGCAACACCCCGATATCGCCGCCGTCGGCAGCCTCGCCGACTTCGCCAACCGCCAGCGCAACCAGTCGCGCGCCAGCTACATCATCAACCGCTACATCAATTATTCCAATTACTGCATCCTCAGCTGCCAGTTCTGCGCCTTCGCCCGCAAAAAACGTGACCAGGACGGATTCGAACTCTCCGTCGATGAAATGGTCCAAAAAGCCCGCGAAGCCCTCCAAATCGGGATCACCGAACTCCATATCGTCGGCGGCCTCCACCCCTCCCTCCCCTTCTCCTACTACACCGATATGCTGACCGCCCTCAAAGCCGTCAGCCCCCAACTCCAGCTCAAATGCTTCACCGCCATCGAAATCCTCCACTTCTCCCGTATCACTAAACTCCCCGTCACCCAAATCCTCCAAACCCTCAAAGACGCCGGCCTCGATTCCCTCACCGGCGGTGGTGCCGAAATCTTCCACCCCGAAATCCGCGAAGCCATCGCCCGCGGCAAGGAAACCGCAGCAGAATGGCTCGAACTCCACCAACAATGGCACCAGCTCGG
>JBMTVN010000564.1:0-2340 GCA_049451415.1 Limisphaerales bacterium
GCCGAGGCGATTCTTTGGCGCCTCCGTCGGCAACGGCGGCAACGCCGCCGGCACCCCGGGACCCAATACCTCTCTCTTGTCCTGCGCATCATAAACCCCACGCACCAGCCGGTACGTCGGACGCGCCTCTGCCAGCTCCCGCATCACCATCACGGTCGGGACTTTGTCCCGCCTATACGCATCGCGCTCCCGCTTCAACCCCTCCACCACCTCTCGTTTCACCGCCAGCCGTCCTTCAATCACTCCCCCCAAATACTGGTCCAAAGCCCGCTCCACTCCATCCCCCCCCAACTCAACGGCCCGGGCCAAATCACGCGCCACCCAGGCCTGACTCTCCTCCGGCCTCAGCGCCCGGTCAAAAACCCGCACCTCAGCCACCTGCCCCTTCAAGGATCGCTCCTCCGCCCGCCGCCCAATCCGAAACAACCGCTCCACCCCAATCTCACCCTTCAGCGAATCCAAAACGGTCCTCATCTCCACCAGCTCCCCGTTCAGGGTCACCTGAACCCCGGCCGCCTTGCCGCTCCCGTCATAACTCACACCCAAATGCGACCAAACCCCCATCTTCACCCGCGATAAAACACTCTCCACCTTCAACGCATCCTCGCTGTAAGTGCTCAAAATATGCACCGCCAACTTGCCATCCTCCATGATCAGGGTGTCCACCCCGCGATAACCGGGCGCCCCCTCCATCTTGCTGAAAACCGTCCCGTGTGACTCCGGCCTCACCCACGCCGTCACGGCAAAAGCCCGGTCACGCCCAAACACCCCGCCCAAATCCGCGTCCACATACGAAGCCTCCCCACCATCCAAGACCAACGCCTTCCCCACTAAACCCTCAGCCCAAACCATCTCTCCCTCCCCCGCATAATGACTGCCGTCACGCAATACCCCACCCGCTACCTCCAGAAAAACCGGATCCGCCAGCTCTACCTCTTCCACCTCCGCTAACCCCTCGCGTAAGGACGCCAGCTCCGACTCACGCCGCCCCGCATACGCCTCAGCCTCACGCCGGGCCGCTTCAATCCGTTCCTCAAATGCCGCCAACTCCCGCTCATTCTCCTCCGTCGGCAACTCTACCGTCGGCCCCGTATTCCCCCTCTGCTCCTCATAAAAACCCCGGTCCTCAGTGCTGTTGAAAAACGCGTAAAACTCATAAAACTCCCGCGCACTGATCGGGTCATACTTGTGGTCGTGACAACGCGCACACCCCATCGTCAGCCCCAGAAATACTGTCGATGTCGTCTCCACCCGGTCCACCCGGTTCTCCACATACCACTCCTCCTCAATCGAGCCACCCTCCGTCACGGAATGGTTGTTGCGATTAAACCCGGTCGCCACCAACTGGCTCTTCCCCGGATTCGGCAACAAATCCCCCGCCAACTGCTCCACCGCAAATCGATCAAACGGCATGTTCTCGTTAAACGCCCCAATCACCCAGTCCCGCCAAGGCCACATGTCCCGACCAAAATCATTCTGATAGCCGTTCGAATCCGCATACCTCGCCCCGTCCAGCCAATCCATCGCCATCCGCTCACCATACCGCTCCGCCCCCAACAGCCGATCCACCACCCGCTCATACGCCTCAGCCGAGTTATCTAACAAAAATGCATCCACCTCCTCCGGCGTCGGTGGCAACCCCGTCAAATCCAGCGTCACCCGCCGTATCAATGTCTCGCGATCCGCCTCCGGTTGCGGCAACAAGCCCTCCGCCTCCAAACGCGCCAAAACAAAACGATCCACCTCGTTCCTCACCCAGCCCGCATGCCCAACCTCAGGCAACACAGGCCTGCGCACCCGCTCAAAAGCCCAGTGCTTCGCCCATGGCGCCCCCTCCCGAATCCACTGCTCCAATAAAGCCACCTGCTCAGCACTTAAACGCTCCTTCCCCGCCTCCGGAGGCGGCATCAAATCAATGCTGTCGCCAGTCACCACCCGCGCAATCAGCTCGCTCTCATCCGGCCGCCCCGGAACGACCACCTCCGCCTTCGCCCCATCCTCCGTGTCCAACCTTAACCTCCCCTTCCGCGTCGCCTCGTCCGGCCCATGACACGCCCAACAGTGCTCGCTCAAGATCGGCTGAATATCCCGGTTGAAATCCACCGCCCCACCCAACAAACCACAACTCACCCCCATCACCCCCAAACCCGTCATCCACCTGCTCTTCTTCTGATTCATAAGCTCACCCGGAAAAATCCAGTATTAGCACTGAGACACATCGGTTGTAGGCAGTCTCATACACCCTACATCTCTCCCTTACAAGCCAGCGATCAAAACACCCGCCCCATCAAAATCGCTATCGGGATCGGTATCGAATCCTGAAGTCGGCGGTTGGCGGTT
>JBMTVN010000565.1:0-2283 GCA_049451415.1 Limisphaerales bacterium
TGGGGTTGGGAGTTTGGATGAGGGGGAAGTGGTGGCGTTGATCTACACGCGGGAGGAGGAGAAGCTAGCGCGGGACACATATCTCACCCTGTATGGAGTTTGGGGGATGCCGGTGTTTAGCAACATTGCGGCATCGGAGCAGTCGCACATGGATGCGGTTTTGTGGATGCTGGAGAAGTATGGGTTGGAGGATCCGGCGGCGGGGATGGGGGTGGGAGAGTTTACCGAGTCCTCTGGATTGCAGCCCATTTACGATGCGCTGGCGGCTGCGGGATCGGTTTCGGTGGTTGGGGCATTGGAGGCGGGGGTCTTCATTGAGGAGACGGACATCACGGATTTGACTGAGGCAGTTGGGGCTACGGACAATCCGGATTTACAGCAGGTTTATGGGAACCTATTGGAGGGTTCGGCCCGTCATCTGATGGCTTTTCTGGCGCACTTGGCGGATTGGGTTGTGGAGTAGACTTGCAGGTGGTTGGTTGACGGCACCCTGCGCCAGCGTGGGCGGGGTGCTTTGCCTTGTGCGTCGGGGGGTGTTACCAGTCTGCGAAAGTGGGTTCTGTTGCAGGGGAGTTTTGGCGTGCCGGGGGTGAGGGGAGTGGATTGCGTGTTGGGGTGGATTCTGCGGGGGTGGGCTTATGGGAGGCGGGTGGGGATGGGTGGGTTTTTTGGGTGGCTTGAGGTTTGGGGGATTGGTGGGAGCCGTGGACGAGTGTTGCGAGGTCGGCGAGCGTAGTTTTGAGGGATTGGGCTTGGGATTTGAGTTCTTCGGCGACGCTGGCGGATTGTTCGGAGGCGGCGGCATTGGCTTGGGTGACCTGGTCCATTTGGGTGACTGCGGTATTGACCTGCTGGATGCCTTGGCTTTGTTCGAGGGAGGCGGTGGCGACTTCGGCGGCGAGCAGGGGTGGGTGGGCGGAGGGGTTTTGGCGGGCGTGCTGGATATTTTGTTTGAGGCTGGTCCAGGCGGTTTGGAGTTGGTTGAGGCAGGCGATGAACTCGGGGTCGGCGGCTTTGGGGAGCTGGTGTTCGGGGCTGCCGTTGAGGAGTCCGGTGAGGATGCCGTCGACTTTAGCGATGAGTTTATCGGCGGGTCTGGAGGAGAGTTCGAGTTTGACGAGGCGCTGGGTGGCGCCGCGGACGATACCACTGAAATTGACGACGCGGCCATCGGCGCTCATGCCATGGAGGAAGTAGGAAGTCGCGGTGAAGTTGAGGGCGGCGACCAGGAGGAACAGGGCGGCGATGCCCCACAGTTTGGATTTAATTGAGAATGACATGGCCCGCTTGGGCGTTCTGTCGTGTTGTGCTGGTGACCTACTGTTGCAGCAGCGGCGGAACGCGGTTTGCAGGGTAAACGGACGCCTGGGTGGGTGACCTGAGAGAAAAAGGCGTGGCCTGTTTAGGGAATTTGATTCAGGTCAAGGGGATGGGTGGGTGAGGATGCGGGTGGAGTTGGCGAGGGCGGGCGAGATCTGAGTGGATATCAATCTTTGGAGGGGTTGTCTGAGGGGTTGAGCAGTTGGATGCCTGGTTTGAGGAAGGTGATGTGGCGTTGTCGGTAGAGGTTGCCGAGCGCTTGTTTGAAGGCTTTTTTACTGACGCCGAAGATTTTGCGAATCGTTTCCGGGGGGCTATTGTCGTCGAGGTTGAGTTGGCCTTTATTTTTTTTGAGGGCTTCGATGATTTGGGTGGTGAGGGGTTTGACGCGTTGGTAGCCGGCGGCATCGAGGCTGAGGTCGAGGAGGCCATCGGGCCGGACATTCCGGACGAACCCTTGGAGGGTTTGTCCGATTTGTGGGGGGGTGGTGAGGTTATCGTGGTAGAGGAGGCCTTGGGAGTTATGTTCGACGATGGCGGAGAAGCCGAGGGGGGAGCGTGAGGTGATGAGGAAGCTGACGCGGTCGCCGGGTTTGCGGGTTGGTTTTTGTTTGGGGAGGTGTTGGTGGAGCCGGGTACTGGCGATGATGCGGTCGGTTTTGGGGTCGAGGCAGACACAGACGACGACGTTATGGCCGACGCGGAGTGGGCGGTTTTGTTCGCGGAAGGGGAGGAGGAGGTCTTTGGGGAGGCCCCAGTCGAGGAAGGCGCCGGCTTTGGGGTTGATACTGACGACGCGGAGGGAGGCGTACTCGCCGACTTTGGCGATGGGGTGTTCGGTGGTGGCGACGAGGCGGTCTTCGGAGTCGCGGTAGATGAAGACGTCGATGGAGGAGTTTTTGGGAAGGTTTTTGGGGATATAGCGACCGGGGAGGAGGATTTCACCGGCCGGTCCACCGTCGA
>JBMTVN010000566.1:0-2332 GCA_049451415.1 Limisphaerales bacterium
CCTGAAATGCGTAACGGCCCGGTCCTGCAGGACCGGGCCGTTACGCATTTCAGGGAGCGGGGGGCTTCCGTTACAGGTTCGACAGGGGCTTATGTCTGCTCGATTTTGCTCCCGCTTATGCCGCTGTAATTTCCTGTGGAGCGGGGGCTGGTGACAACCTGGTCTTGAGGTTGTTTGCGCAGACGAGACCGTTGGTGAGGTGGTCCGGGAGCTTTTGGATGCCGGAGGCAGCACCCAGCAGGGAGCCGACAGCGGCGCCGCGGTGACAACTGTCGCCCCCGACCATGGCATTGGCGATCACGCCGCCTTCGAAATTGCCGGCGTATTTCCAGGCGAGGTAAAGGGATGCAGGGAAGGCGTTGTCGATGTAGCAGGCGGGGCTGAGTTGGTAACCGATGACGACATCGTCGGGTTGGCTGACCCATTGTTCTGCGCGACGCAGCGAGAACCAATCGGTGGCGATGGATTGGATGCTTTGTCGGAGGTCATGTCCGTGGATGACTGCATGCAGGATCCTGGCGAGGGTATCGGCTGCGTGCAGGGTAAACTCTGAGCTGTGGGTGAGGGCGACGTGTTCCTGGACGCATTTACGGAGGGCAGGGAGGTCATGGTGGAGATGAGCTGCGAGCACTGGCACGTGGGCGAGGCCGCCGATGTGGATGTCCTGCTTCCCGCATTTCCGTGGTTTGACTCCACGGGCGTAGGACGTGAAGAAGTCACGATGATATTCCTCCACATAGGTATCGCGGTGACGTCCGGGGGTGAGCATGAAGTCGATGTAACGCTGCAGGTAGTCGTCGGCATCGTAACGGCCCTGTTCCTGCAGGGAGTCCATGAGTTCGAAGGATAATTTGAAATTGAGGGTGTTTTCGCCCGCGGCGAGGAACTGGTGGTAGTGGACGCCGCGTTGTCCCCAGTATTGGGCCTGGTCATGCAGGATATCGCCCTTTTCATTCAGCGGGTAGTAGGAGGAGCGCCAGAGGATGCTGTCCGGATGGGGGTTGCGGGGGGATTGGTAGGATTGGATTTTCCCGTAGTCCCGCTGGAGGGCCTGGCGGTCGTAGTACCAGTGCACGGGCATGGCGAGGGCGTCGGCGATCAGCGATCCCCAGACGGCTGCTTGGGCGGCGTTATTCATCGGTTTCATGCGGTCGTTAAAGGTTCCGGCTGATGTGTTCGGCGGCGGTCAGGCCTGAGAGTGCTGCACCTTCGACCTTGGCCCCCCCGAAGGCGTCACCGGCAAAGACGAGTGGATTTGGGGTGGTTATGCAGAGGCATTTGTCCGGGTAGGAGGTTATCGGGTGGCTGTAGCGCCAGCGATGGAGCCGGGTTGCGACGGGGGTTGATCCAAGCCAGGGAGACGCGGCTTGCAGGAGTTCGCGGGTGACATCCTCCTCGGGTGTCGTCCAGTGCCGGGTGCTGAACTCCGGCGCGGCGTGAATGGTGACTGCTGCACCAGGAGCAGCGGAGACCCCTTTGATGGTGTTGTCGGCCATCCACGCCAAGGGTTCCTGGTCAAACCACATTCCGCCGGCGTTGGGCAGAAGGCTGCGCTCCGGAAGGCTTGCCATCAGGGCGAGACAGGGAGCGTAGTGGATTGCCTTGAGGTTTTGGCGAGCGTCCTCCGGTAGTCTTGTGTCGCCGGCGTCCAGCAGGGCCAGCCCCTGAGGCACGGGAGCGGTAATGACCAGCGCCCGGGCGTGGATGGGTTTGCTGTCTTCAAGGTCGACTGTCCAGCCGTGTTCAGCGTGGCGTACTGCGGTTGCCTTGGTTTGAAGGGCGATGTCCAGCCCTTGGGCCAATAGTTTGGGGCCGGCCGTCATGGACGGTGCGCCGCGGTATCTGGGCAGGTCGGTGGAGCGCGGCTCGCCGCTCTGCATTTGGAAGCCGTTGCTCCAGTGCTTCACCGCGCCGGCCTGTTGCCACTCGTCAACGACCTCGCGGAATTCCGGAGACTGAATGGAAAAGTATTGGGCTCCGTGATCGAAGGTGCCGTGATCCGTCCTCCGGGTGGCCATTCTACCACCGACGCCGCGTGCTTTTTCAATGACCCGGACCGCGTATCCCTTCGAACCGAGTTTCCTGGCTGCGAGCAATCCCGCGATTCCCGCCCCGAGCACCACAACATCCAGACGATTGGTAACCATGATAACCGCACAGTCTACAGCGCCTTTGGCTTTGTGCAAAAGGAATGGGAGCAGGGCGGGAGTCGGGGGTCAGAGGGCAAAGCGCAAAGCGGGAAGCGCAAAGCGGGAAGCGGGAAGCGTGTAGGGCTGAGGGCGGGAATTCGCCTGCGGCGAATTCAGGAGGTGGGAGTTGGTAGCTAGTAGCT
>JBMTVN010000567.1:0-2329 GCA_049451415.1 Limisphaerales bacterium
ACCCCATCCGGTTCTCCTCCAAATACACCGACCAGGAATCCGGCCTCCTCTATTAGGGTACAGACTCTACAACCCCTCAACAGGGAGGTGGATCAGTAGGGATCCGTTGGGAGGATTGGGGGGTGCGAACCTCTACTGCTTCATTCACAACAACCCGATTATCCGGTTCGATCCGTTTGGTCTCAAAGACTACAAGAAGGGCACGGATGACCCAACTATCAAGCCAGACCCTGGCGCGGGGACTTGGGACTCCGAAGAGTGGACATTGGGCAGTTGGTCTTTGAAGCAACTCATCGTGAACAACATTGGGATTGTTTGGATTGGGATGCCGGACGCGGTGAATCACCTGTAGCACTACTTCGGAAACTCCGGGAGCGACTACACAATCAGGCTTCAGAAGATGATTAATGACGTGACTTCGGCGAAGCGCGTTCACAACAGGGAAATCGCGCTGGCCCAGGCTTTCGTGGAGTCGCTATCCGACGGGAAGCACAAGATCACCTCTGGCACGCCGTCAGGCGCTGCCGACGGTGCTTACAACACGAAGAGCGAAAGCAAGAACTGGTATTACGCCGTCGGCGGTTACAGCGCGTGGGGCAAAGGCAACGCGACCATCTGTAAAGACAAATACACGCTGGAGTTTGAATACAAGTTCTACGCCCGCTACAACTGGGACACTACACCCAATCGTCGTCTAACCAGAGCAAATCGCTCTCAGCAAACGGGTTAAGCTCGATTGACCGCCCCAAACAAGCTTACAGCCGATTTTTGCCACCAAAAAGCCGCTCCAAGGAAATCACCCCATCGCCAAATACCCCCCTCCCCTCCAGTCTCGTTTTCAAGCCCGAAAATCGGCCGTAAGGCCCAAAATCGAGCCCTGTTTCTTCACAACTTATTGCGCACCATGCACTCAGCCTGGTGACACCAGAATAGTCCAAGACTGGCAACCAAGGTTCGCAGTCCCTCCTCGCTGAAGGCTTTGTGACACCTTACACGTTGAACTTGAAGAGCATGACGTCGCCGTCCTGGACGACGTATTCCTTGCCTTCCATCCGATAGAGCCCCTTCTCGCGGGCGGCGGCGACGGAACCGCATTCCATCAGGGCCTTGTAGGCCACCGTCTCGGCCTTGATGAAACCGCGTTCGAAGTCGCTGTGAATCACGCCCGCGGCCTGCGGGGCCGTGTCCCCGGCATGGATGGTCCAGGCGCGCACCTCCTTCTCGCCTGCGGTGAAATAGGTGCGCAAGCCCAGCAGGTGGTAGGTGGCACGGATCAGACCGCCCGCGCCTGACTCCTTCACGCCCAGCTCAGACAGAAACTCGCGCGCCTCCTCGGGCGAGAGATCGACGAGGTCATTTTCAATGCGGGCGCTGATCACCACCGTTTCACAGGCGTGATGCGTGCGGGCGTATTCCCTCACACGGGCCACCTGGGGATGGGTCTCGGCCGTGGCCAACTCGTCCTCGCGGACATTGGCAGCGTAGATGACAGGTTTGTCCGTCAGGAGAAAGAATCCGCACGATACCGCCTTTTCCTCGGGGGTCAGATCCAGGGTGTTGGCTGGTTTGCCTTCGTTGAGGTGCGGCTCAATTTTCTTCAGCACAGCCTCCTCGGCCAGCGCGGTCTTGTCGCCGCGCTTGGCGTCCTTGGCCACGCGTTCCAGCCTTTTCTTAACCGATTCCATGTCCGCCAGGAGTAGCTCGGTGGTAATGGTCTCGATGTCGCGAATGGGGTCGATGTCACCAGCCACATGATGGATGTCGGCATCCTCAAAACAGCGCACCACCTGCACGATGGCGTCCACCTCGCGGATATGACTGAGAAACTTGTTGCCCAGGCCTTCCCCCTGGGAGGCGCCCCGGACGAGGCCGGCAATGTCGACGAACTCGACGGCGGCCGGGATGATGGTTTGGGTCCGGGCGATTTTTGACAGCGGTTCCAGGCGGTCATCCGGCACGGTCACCACGCCCACGTTGGGGTCGATGGTGCAGAACGGGTAATTGGCCGCCTCCGCCTTGCGGGTGCGGGTCACGGCATTGAACAGGGTGGACTTGCCGACATTGGGCAGTCCGACGATTCCGGCTTTGAGCATAACGAGCGTCTCGGGTTCAGGCAGGAGGGGTCGCACCATGCGTCCCGGTCCGTGCAGGGCGGGGATCTTAGGGAGGATCCCCCCCGAATGGCTATACATTCGTTGCAGGGAGTCCGGGGTAGTTCCCCACCCACCGGTTGAGGCAGCTCCTGCACACCCCGACCTCCCGGCACACGTCCCCCGGGACAAAACCCTCCTCCAAAACCAGCCGCACCGCCCTCAGCTTCGTCTCCTTC
>JBMTVN010000568.1:0-2324 GCA_049451415.1 Limisphaerales bacterium
GCGAATCTATGCATATGCTGGGAAGCCGTTCTGAGTCGGGTGGTTCTGGTGGTGTGTGTTTAGCGGGATTGGACGGTGGACAGGCCGCCATCGATGTGGAGAGTCTGGCCAGTGATCCAGGAGTTTTGGGGTGAGAGGAGCCAGGTTATGGCGGATGCGACGTCCTGAGGTTGGCCGAGGCGGCCGAGGGGGTGCATGGCGGTGGAGAATTTACGGGAGGCTTCGTTGCTGGTGATGGCTTGAGTGAGGGGTGTTTCCGTGAGGCCTGGGGCCACGCAATTCACACGAATCTGGTAGCGGCTGTAGGAAGCGGCGGCGGAGCGGGTGAGGCCTTCGACGCCAGCCTTGGCGGCGGCGATGGCCTCATGGTTGGGGAGGCCGCGGGCAGCGGCGACTGTGGAGCAGAAGACGATGGAGCCGCCCTGCTGCATCATGCGACGGGCGGATTCACGAAGGAGGTAGAAGCACGACGATAAGTTGGTGTGCAGAGTGTGGTGCCATTCATCATCGGTGGTCAGGTGGGCGGGTTTCAGAAGGACGGAACCGGCGCAATTGACCAGACCGGCGAGGCGTTGGCCAGCGGGCAGGAGGTTATCGAGTCCGGCTTTGATCGAGTCAGGAAGGGTGGCGTCAATGGGAGTGGCGGCGACGCCAAGTTGGCTGGCGATTTGGGCGAGCCGGGATTCGTTGCGGGCTGCGATGGCAACCTCGTGGCCGGCTTGGGCGAGGGTTTCGGCGACCTGCAAGCCGATGCCGCTGGTGCCGCCAATGACAAGGTAGAGACCGTTGGTTTCGTGCGTCATAATATCCGGACCCCGGTAGGCGGGAGATGAAGCCGACCGGGCAACTAATCGATGGTAGCACCGCTTTGAGCGGGCGCAAAAAGCGCGAGGCTTTTATTCGTAGGAGATCTCGGGTGGGGGAACGAGTGAGCCCGGAGGGGGGTCGGCTTCGAGCGTGAGCAGGAAGGCGACGAGGTCCTCGATATCCTGTGGGGTCAGCAGGACGCCGAAGGGTGGCATGGGTGAGATTTCGGCGGGGAAGCCTTCGGCGATCTTGGCTTGGGGATCGAGGAGACTTTCGCGCAGGTAATCCTCTTTTTGGCGTTTGCCGATGCCATCGAGGTAAGGGCCAACGAAGCCGCCTTCGCCTTCCAGGCGATGGCACCGGATACAGGATGCGATGGGGTGTTCGCGGAAGAT
Source organism: Limisphaerales bacterium (assembly GCA_049451415.1). GTDB lineage: Bacteria > Verrucomicrobiota > Verrucomicrobiia > Limisphaerales > JAHDYP01 > JBMTVN01. The sequence continues at coordinate 1,203 of JBMTVN010000568.1, forward strand.
CTGACGTCCGCGCGAGGCGTTGCCGGGTTCGACCTCGATTTCTTCGTTTGAGATTTCGAAGATCATTTCCTCGAGAGCGACGTCATCGAACCAGGCTGTGCCGCGGGAGGTGCCCCAGCCACCGAAGAGGCAATTGATGGTGACCTGCTGGAGGTTGGCGGAGTTAAACGTCACTTCGAGTCGGGTCCAGTCTGAGGTGTCCTTCACGGCGGTTGTGACGGCATCGCCGACCCCATGGATATTGAACTGGGCACCGCGCGCGCCTTTGAGGTTTTCGGTTCGGACCCAGCCGGAGAGGCGGTATTCCGTGCTGGGTTTGACGGGGGCCTGGATGAGCCAGGAGACGTCTGCGCCTCGTTCTGAGGTGATCCGGACGGAGTTATTGCCGGAGTGAGCGACTGAGGTATCGAGCGTGAAGGTTGTCTGGCCGCGGTCGGAGTAGGTGGCGGGGCGCCAGTTGACGGGCTGGTTGTTGTTGGTGTCTTCGAACGACGAATTGGGGAGGAGGTTGGGGCCGGGTTTTGTGCTGAAGCTGGCGGGGACGCCCTGGTTATGGGCTGAGACCTTGAGGGCGTGGAGGAGCCAGTCATCTTTGCGGTTGGTTTCGTCGCGGAGGAGGTTGGGGATAGCGACGGCGAGCATGGGGTGTTTGGGGAACTGGGCCATCTTGGTGAATGCAGCACGCCGGGCCTGGAGGTCGAGGGAGGCGATCACGGCCGTATCAAAGAACAGCTGGATATCGTCGGCAGAGGTGCCGAGAGCCTGGATCGCATTGCGGCGGAGGACCGGGTCGGTATTCAGGAGGGCGGCCTGATGGATTTCGCGGTCGAGTTTGCCGATTCCGTGCAGGGTCCAGAGTGCGTGGACTGCGGCGATGCCGCCGCTGGTGACTTGGCGGCGGAGGGGTTGGGTGGTTGCCTCTTCGTTCTTCTGGATGAGGAGGCGTTGGGCGGTGAGTCGCCAGAACTGATTGGGGTGGCTGAGTGTTTGGAGCAGTTGTTCGTTGGAAGCTTGGTCGAGGGAGAGTCTTGGGGCGGGTTGTCCGGCGTCTTCCCAGACCAGGCGATAGATGCGTCCGTGTTGGCGGTCGCGGTTGGGGTTGATGTGGGCGTTGCCTTTGCC
>JBMTVN010000569.1:0-2323 GCA_049451415.1 Limisphaerales bacterium
ATACACCGACCAGGAATCCGGCCTCCTCTATTATGGGTACAGATTCTACAACCCCGCAACCGGGAGGTGGATCAACAGGGATCCGATTGGGGAAAAGGGCGGTTTCAACCTTTACACCTTCGTCCTCAATATGCCGCTGGGTGCCACGGACAAGCTAGGCATGAAATGTTGCCTTATTGAATACCCAAAGGGGCCGTGGCCCCACAGTGCGTTGAAGTGCGACAACGGTACCTATATCAGTGCCCATCCGTCAGACGGCCTAATGGCTGGTCGCAGTCCTGTGGTTTGGTACGAAGAGCCGGAGGACTTGAAGAATGGTGCCCCTGTCAATGTCGTGTGTTCCGAATGCGTGGATGAGGAAAGAGTTGCTGCGTGGTTTAAGGAAGTGAGAGATTCAGACCCCTATTTTTGTGGCCGGACCTCAAACTGTTCCGACTACACAACAAGAGCGATTAATGCTGGTTTGGACCCCGAGAAGCAGCTCCGACCTTCCCGGTGTCCGTGCTCTGCATTCGTCACCCGCGTCGTCGTCGATCTGCTGGGGACATACGGCGTCAACACACCAGGAGGAGCTATGACCGCATTGGAGCAAGTGGAAGCCAATGGCTGCAACAGGTACAAATGCGCGATCAAGGCATCCCTCCCTGTGCTGTCAGGCTTGTGAGCACAGCCCGTGAACTCATGCGTGTGGTTTTTGGAGTGGCCTTGCTATGCTCAGGAGCGGTTCTTTTGAGCACGACCAGTGAAATGCCGAGCGGCATCAACTCTAGCCTGAACGTGGGCGGAGCCACACATGTGTCGTGGGTGCCGGCCTCGGGAGGCCTCTACAGCGTGGGGGTGGCCTTCGAGCCTGACTCCATTCCTAAGGATGTCTTGGACTCCTTCCTGAACTGGCGGCAACCTTATAGGGCAACCTGGGATGCTCAGTTGACGGTCAACTCAGGTGGTGTCCGCGTCTTCAAGACAGAAACATTGACACTCACACGCTCTTCGCGGTCTTCGCATGAGGTCAGATTTCACCTGGTGGACCTTTCCATTGAGGGTGGGGAACTCTTGGATGTTTGCCTGACCAGCACAGGTCCCATTCCCTTTGAAGCTCCCGGCGAACTCTCAATACGGCCAACTCCCGCCACTTCGGCCAGGGGCGAGATCGGTGGACTTCTTCACAGAGTGGCTCAGATTGCTTTTCTTCTCGCGCTATTGGGGATGATCTCCAGCCGCCGTGTAACTCGTTCCCTCTATGGCGGTGGTAAGATGCGCCTCTGTTGAGCGTGACGAAGGAGGCCCAACAGGCATCATTCCATCCAATGGTGTTGAAGGCACCCAGGTCGAACTGAGTGAGCCGGGGTTGCTCTGCGGTCGGCAAGGGCTGTTCCGCGTGTCGAGCACGGCGGGGGTGAGTGTTACGAACTTTTTGACGTCGTGCTTTTGTATCCGGTTAAGCGGCGACCCCCTTTTGGGTGAGGGGTGCATGTGATACAGGTGCGGGCACGATGCGATCTCGAACACCCCGTGGGCGACGACGAGCCCCGACTTCACCGTGTCATTTTGCGGGTGAAAATCACCCACCTTTGAGGGGAAGCGTTGTCCTCAAGTTCCCGGGATGGGAAGGCAGGGGCGATGAATCAACTCAAAGTGAATCAGCAGCAAAGCATTGTTTCGTTGTTCACGCGGGGCTGGTCCTGGCGCCAGATCGCGCGGGAGCTGGCCCTGGACCGGGCCACGGTCCGCGAGTACCTGGCGGCCGACGCGGCAAAACCACCCGCCCCGCACACCGGCTCGGAGTCCGTCGCGGGTTCAAAATCACCCACCCCGCAAACCGGCTCACTGGCCCCTCGGGGTCCGGTGAGTTTGTGTGATCCGTGGCGGGAACCGATTGCCGTGGCATGGGCGGCGGGCTTGTCGGTGCAGCGGATTTATCAGGATCTGGTGGCGGAGCATCAGTTTGCCGGCAGTTATCACGTCGTGCGCCGGTTTGTGTTGCGCCATCACGGGGGAACGGAGCTGCCCTTCCGCCGGCTGGAGTGTGCAGCAGGCCAGGAGTAGCAGGTGGATTTTGGGCAGGGTGCCTGGGTGGTGGAAGACGGGAAGCGGCGCAAGACGCATTTGTTCCGCGGGGTCTTGAGTCATTCGCGCAAGGGTTACCGCCTCTGGACCCTCCGGGCCCGTTACGACACGAAGCGCCAAACGCATGCGGAGGGGGCGCAAGCGTGGGTGGGCTTTCGGGATGACCTGGCGATGCGCCCGGACAACATGAGCCCCCCGGACAAGGTCTTTAAACTCCAGCCCTTCTTCCTCCAGAGCGAGGTGGATCTCGCTGACG
>JBMTVN010000570.1:0-2320 GCA_049451415.1 Limisphaerales bacterium
TGTTGAAGGTATGAAGCATATCTGCGGTGGCAGTTTAGTTGTGGGTTTTGTGTTGGGGGTATTACTGGCGGTGGGTGGGGAGAGTGGGGTGGGTAGTCGTGCGGAGGTAGTGGTGGTGGAGCATACGGGGGCTACGGTGCGTTTTGCGCCGCAGATGGGGGTGGTTTCGAACATGGTGATGCGCGGGGTGATGGAGTTGACGGGGGAGGGGGATGGGGTGATGGCTTGGCGTCGGCTTGTGGCGACGAACGAGACGGTGGGGATCAAGGTGTTTTCGCGTCCCGGAGCGATTAGTGGGACACGGCCGCCGGTGGTGGAGGCGGTGGTGCAGGGATTGATTGGTGCGGGGTTACCGGCGACGAACATTGTGATATGGGACCGGCATTATGCGGATTTGAGGATGGCGGGTTATGTGGAGATGGGGCGCAGGCATGGGGTGGGAGTGATGGGGAGCAATGATGCGGGGTATGAGAAGGAGGTTTTTTATGAGACGCCGTTGATAGGGAAGCTGGTGTGGGGGGATGTTGAATTTGGTCAGACGGGAGCTGGTGTGGGGAGGAAGTCTTTTGCTTCGCGGCTGGTGGTATCGGGGTTTCAGAAGATCATCAGTGTGGTGCCGTTATTGAACAACAACGAGACGGCGGTATCGGGGCATTGTTGGGGGTTGGCGATGTCGAGTACGGACAACACCCTGCGGTTTGAGAACACGCCGGGGAGGATGGCGGAGGCGGTGCCGGAGTTGCTGGCGTTGGCGGGGCTGGATTTGCGGGATCGTCTGGTATTGGAGATTACGGATGCGATGTTGTGCCAGTATCAGGGGGAGGAGCGGCAGTTACTGCACTACTCTACGGTGTTGGATCAGCTGTGGTTTGGGATGGATCCGGTGGCGATGGACGTGATGGCGGTGGAGGTGATTGAGCGGGAGCGGAGGCAGCGTGGTTTGGTGGGGAAGGCGGCGGATCGGATTTTGTATGAGAACTGCAGTTTACTGGAGTTGGGTGTGAGTGCGACGAACCGCATTGATATGCGGATGCTACAGTTGGCTCCGAGGGTAGGGCGGGAGGGGGTGTTACCTGCAGCGGGCGCTGACTGAGGCTTGGCCAAGTCCTGTACGTCGGTATGTCAGTACATCTGTCCAGACAGGCGTTTCTGGTGAGGCGCTGGGTTTGGTGCGCGGAGTGTGGTGTGAGGATGTTTACGGCGTTCTACGCTGCGTCTTGGCCGTGGGATGGGGTTGGTGCAATGACTTTGGGGTTTCCGAGCAGGATCTTCAGAGTCCGGTTTCAGGGTTGGATATGGAGGAGGGCGTAGTTTTTTTTGCCTTTGCGGAGGAGGAGGTATTTTTGGAAGAGGAGGTCTGAGGTGGTGATGGTGCGCTGGGGGTTGGCTTCTTTGGAGTTGTTGATGTAGGCGCCGCCGCCTTCGATATCTTTGCGGGCTTGGCCTTTGGAGTTGGAGAGTTTGGTTTCGACGAGGAGTTCGGGGAGTGGGATGCCTGCGTCCTGGAGGCGGGCTGCAGGCAGGGTGCAGGTGGGGATTTCGCTGAGGAGCTGTTGGATGGTGGATTCGTTGACTTGGTCGAGGGGGGCGCCGAAGAGGATTTCGCTGGCGCGGATGGCGTCATGGGTGGCGGTTTCGCCATGGATCATGGTGGTGACTTCGCGGGCGAGGGCTTTATGGGCTTCGCGGGCGCCGGGGTTGGATTGGTGGGCGGACTCGAGGTGAGCGACGGTTTCCTGATTGAGGAAGGTAAAGAACTTGAGGTAGCGGATGACGTCGCGATCGTCGGTATTGATCCAGAACTGGTAGAAGCGGTAGACGCTGGTTTTTTGGGGGTCGAGCCAGACGGCGCCGCTGACGGTTTTGCCGAATTTACTGCCGTCGGCATTGGTGATGAGGGGGAGGACGAGGCCGTAGGTTTGGCGGCTGAGGCGTTTGCGGCAGAGGTCGATTCCTGCGGTGATATTGCCCCATTGATCGGTGCCGCCGATTTGGAGTTCGCAGTTATGGTCGCGGCAGAGGACGTAGAAGTCGAAGGCTTGGAGCAGCATGTAGCTGAACTCGGTGTAGCTGATACCGGATTCGCGGTCTTCCATGCGTGCGCGGACGCTTTCTTTGGAGACCATCATATTGACGGAGAAGTGTTTGCCGGTATCGCGGAGGAACTCGAGGTAGCTGATGTTACTGGTCCAGGAGGCGTTATCGAGGAGTTGGGCGGGGTTGGTGGGGGAATTGAAGTCGAGGAGTTTGGCGAGCTGGGTTTTGACGCCTTGGATATTGTCATTGAGGACTTCGCGGGTGAGGAGTTGGCGTTCCTGGG
>JBMTVN010000571.1:0-2303 GCA_049451415.1 Limisphaerales bacterium
CCTGGGAATCCCGTGCGGGGCGGCATGCCGAGGATGGTTCGTTGGCCTCGTTAAACATCGAGTCAAAAAAGTAACTGCTAACACTGAGTTGGCTCTCGCGGCCTAAGGCCCCGACGTCTGCCCCCGGACACCTGCTACGGGGAACAGACGCCATTAGCAGGTTAGATCTAACGTGGCGGTTCTGCGCGTAAGGTCGAAACTTTTTCAGGACCTGGACAATGGGATTCGAGCCGGAGCGCCATCCCTGCGTCGAGACCTAACCTCCGGATAAGCATGTAGGCATCTTTGGTTTGTTTGTCAGGCACGCGGGTTCGATTCCCGCCGCCTCCACCACCCTTCGTTCGCAGCGGAGCGAAGAACGAAGGGTGCCACGGCGTAGTGCCGCAAAGCGGCTCGAAGCCGGGCGTCGCAAGTCACGGACCGCAAGTCACGGACCGCAAGTCAGGACCGCAAGTCAGGACCGCGCAGCGCCCGCACGCCCAAACAGGAGGTCGCTCCCCAAAAACGCTCACAGACGACCCATGCCCTTTGACTACGTCTACCTCCTCCACTCCCTCTCCCAGCCCAATGCCCATTAAGTCGGCATCACCCAAAACCTCAAGGAACGACTCCGTAAACACAACGCCGGCGAAGTCCCACACACCTCCCAGCTTAAACCCTGGAAAATCTCCGTCGCCATCGCCTTCAACGACCCCTCCAAGGCCTCCGCCTTCGAACGCTACCTCAAATCACACTCCGGCCGCGCCTTCGCCAAACGCCACTTTTAAGCAGAGCGCGCTCTTCGTCCAACTCACGCCAGATCAAGCGGCCACCGCAAGTAACGACCGTGCAGCGCCCGCACGCCCAAAACAGGAGGTCGCTCCCCAAAGAACCTCACAGACGACCCATGCCCTTTGACTACGTCTACCTCCTCCACTCCCTCTCCCAGCCCAATGCCCATTAAGTCGGCATCACCCAAAACCTCAAGGAACGACTCCGTAAACACAACGCCGGCGAAGTCCCACACACCTCCCAGCTTAAACCCTGGAAAATCTCCGTCGCCATCGCCTTCAACGACCCCTCCAAGGCCTCCGCCTTCCAACGCTACGTCACATCATGTCCGCCTTGTTCGCGATCCAGATGACCGCCGCCAGCAAACAGATGCCCACCGTGCTCCAGAAGCCAATCGGGGCAAACAACAGCACTACCCCAATCAGCAGCACACTAAGCGGCAGCTTGACGTTCCCATTGTAAAAAGAAATCGCCACCCCGCCGATCCACGCCGCCAAAGCAATAATCGACATAACCGGACTTTCATTTTCCAACAGTAGAACAACTCTCCAATCCCTCGCCTCAACTACCGCGACTGAATCACCGCACCGTCCGCCTGCCCCACATGCCCGTGATGCCGACACCTAAACATCACCTGCCGAGGATCAAAACCGTCCACTTCAGATGCCCCCGGCATCAAGTATTCGTAACTGATGTTGTCAAAATCCACATCACCCCATTTCTCCGGCAACGGATCAGGACGCATCGGATCCTCCGGACAAAACAACACCCGCGGCGAAAACAACTCAGCCTCCATACTCGATACATCCGGCGCGAACACATCCTCGTGATCAGTCGCGTAAATGCGCGCCCCCAAACAAATCTGTTTGAGATTGTTCACGCACGCGATCGACTGCGCCTTGCTCTTCGCTTTCGCCAATGCCGGCAATAACATCCCCGCCAGCACCGCCGTCGGCGCAACGCCCGCCACAGTGATCATCGCCTGCGCCGGCTCCCGATTCCCCTGCCAAATGGCTCTCCAACCCTCCGCCGTGTTGGCGCTAACACCCACCTCCTCAACCGCCTCCTGACCACCCAACCACCGTTGCAGCAATCCCATCATGGCCGCTTCAACCGACCCCGCACCCCCGCCAACCCCCAACTGTGCATCCACAAACGCCAGCTGCACTCCCCGAATCGTCTCAGTCAACCGCTTGTCCACGTATCCAAAACCATTCCCCTCAAAGACCATCCCCTTTGCCACACGCTGAAACGCAGGCGCCGACCTCAACCCAGGCCGCTCCCCCGCCATCACCTGCGACATCTCCCTCACCAGTAAATCCGTCGTCGCCAAAACTAAATAATCCCCCACCCTCGCCACGGTAGGCCTTAATCGGATAGACAACGGCGCTGAAACCTCCACTGTCCTCATCCGCAAACCACCTCCATCCACCTTCATCACCTCCTGCCCCGATCCCGCCATCATCTCCTCAAACCGACCAAAAAACGCATCGTCCCTCACCTTTATAACCAGCGCCCAACGCGGCTCCTCC
>JBMTVN010000572.1:0-2289 GCA_049451415.1 Limisphaerales bacterium
ATCGGACCTGTAGGCGTAGCTCCCCGAATGGGGTTGCATCCAACCTCAGACCTTTCAGCAACCTGCTAGAGGGGGGTTTGGTAGATGCGGTAGGTTTTGTAGGCTTCGGCTCCGAAGACCTGGAGGACGCGGTGCATGGGGACGTTATCTTCGAGGATCCAGGAGGCTTCGGCTCCCTTGAGGCCGAGTTGGTAGCCGACTTGGAGGCCTTCGTAGAGCATGACGGATTCTAGGCCGCGGCCGCGGTGGGAAGATTTCACGCCGAGCGTGATTACCCGGCACATGTCGGGGTTTCTCCAGTGCATGAAGTAGGGCAGGGCCTTGAGGATGCCTGGGGCGAGGAGGCTGCCTTTGAGGGGTTTGAGGGCGACATTGAAGTCCTGCATGGCGAGGAGGAAGCCGATGGGGTCGCCCTCTTCTTCGGCGAGCCAGATCAGGCCTTCGTGGACGAGGGGCAGGAGGCGGGCGGCGAGGAAGTCGACTTCGGCTTCCGTCATGGGGGTGAAGCCCCAGTTTTCAGCCCAGGCGGAATTGTAGATGTCCTTAATTTTGTCGAGGTCTTCCTGGAGTTTTTTGCGGCGGACGCGGCGGAAGGTGAGGGATGGGTTACGTTGGCGGACTTTTTCGGCGATACGGCCGAGCCGGTTCATGGGGCATTTGGCGAGGTCGATATAGAAGGCGAGGAGGTCCTTGGCTTTGGTGAGGCCCTCATTTTCGAGGAGTTGGATATAGTATTGGGGGTTGTAGGGCATCATGAACACCGGGGAGGAATCGAAGCCATGGATGAGGAGGCCGCATTCGTCGTTGGTGGTGGGGTTCATGGGGCCGAGCAGATTCTTCATGCCCTTTTGGCGGGCCCATTGGCGGACGGCATTGAAGAGGGCTTTTGAGACTGCGGCATCATGGATGCACTCGAAGAAGCCGAAAAAGGCGGAGTCATCCCTTTGGTATTTGAGGTGGTTTTGGTCGATGATTCCGGCGATACGGCCGACGGGTTGTCCGTTACGGGAAGCGATCCAGAGTTGGATTTCGGCGTGTTTGAGCAGGGGGTTGGCGGGGGAGAATACCTTGGCGAGGTCGGAGGTGAGAGGGGCGACCCAGTAGGGATCCTGGGCGTAGATGGGGTGGGCGGCGTTGATGAACCGTTTGATGTTGCGTGGGGAGAGGGGGAGCGGCTGGATGGTGGTTCCGTCGGGGAGGGTGACGGGGGCGGTTAGTATGGCAGGTGCGGATTCCATGGACGGGCCGTGTCATACCTTGCTGGTTGGCATTGTCGCAAGTCAGCAAATTCGTGACAGCGGTGTTATGGGGCGTCAGGGTGGCGCGATGCAGAGGCATTTGGTTTTGCTGGATGGGATGGCGTTGGTGTATCGGGCGCATTTCGCTTTGATTCAGCGGCCGATTGTTACTTCGAAGGGGGTTAACACCTCGGCTTTGTATGGGTTTACGCAGACCTTGTTGGATTTGCGGGATTCGCAGGGGGCGACACACATGGCGGTGGCGTTTGACACGGAGGCTCCGACGAGGCGGCATCGGGAGTTTGCGGAGTATAAGGCGCAGAGGGAGGAGATGCCGGAGGCGTTGGCGGAGGCATTGCCCCAGGTGCGGAGGATGCTGGAGGCGTTACGCGTGCCGGTATTGAGCATGGACGGTTATGAGGCGGATGATTTGATTGGGACTTTGGTATTGCGGGCGGAGCGTGAGGGGTTTCGTTCCTTGATGGTTACGCCGGACAAGGATTTCGGGCAGCTGGTGACGGAGCAGACGCGGTTGTATCGGCCGGGGCGGATGGGGTCGAAGCCGGAGGTGATGGGGCCGGCGGAGGTGTGTGGTCGGTGGGGCATTGAGCGTCCTGAGCAAGTGATAGACCTGTTGGGATTGATGGGGGATGCGTCGGACAACATCCCGGGTGTGCCCGGTATTGGGGAGAAGACCGCGGCGAAACTGATTGGGCAGTTTGGGAGTGTTGAGGTGTTGCTGGAGCGTTTGGGGGAGCTGAAGGGGAAGGTAAAGGAGAGCTTGGAGACGCATCGGGAGCAGGCGGTGTTATCGAAGCATTTGGCTACGATTGACCGTGATGTGCCGTTGGAGGTGGATTGGGTTGAGCTGGAGGTAAAAGAACCCGACCTGGAGGTCTTGCGCGAGGTGTTGGTGGAGTTTGAGTTCAACTCGCTGGGGCGGCGTTTTTTTTGTGAGGGCTTGAAGGGGGGGCGGGGTTTTGTGGCTGAGGTATTGCCGGTGGCCAAGGCGGTGGCGGACAGGGGGGGTGGCGCCCAGCCGGGCGGGGGG
>JBMTVN010000573.1:0-2285 GCA_049451415.1 Limisphaerales bacterium
CTCTGTCATCTCCACCACCTCCTTGTCACCAGCCCGGGCCGGCCGACCCGTATCCCGCGCCGGCGGCACATAGATGTCGTGCGGAATCCGCGGATCATCCGGCACCACATAAAGAAACTGCCGGCTCTCCTGCAGTGTCCCGACAATCTGCGTGCGGTTCCGCTCCAAAATCCGGATCACCGCCCCGCTCTCGGCACCATCACGCTTCTTGGCCAGCCCGCGTGGACGCACGTCCACCCGCACCAGTACGCGGTCACCGTGCAGTGCAGTCGACAACCCGCTCGGCGGAATCACAATCTCCTTTCGGCCGGCCTCGTCCGGCTGCACAAAGCCCTTGCCCTGACGGTTCACCGAAAGCCTGCCCGCCACCAGGCTCGCATCCCGCGCAGGGATATAGCGCTCACCCTTCGTCCGGGCCACTTCGCCCGCCCGCTCCAATTCACCCAACACGCGGCGCAGCTCCGAAGCCTTGCCCGGCGGCAAACCCAGCGTTTGCATGATCCCCACCATATTCGCCGGCTGGTAGTCTTCCCTGCTAATCAGGGCCAATATCTGCTCTCTCATGGAAAATCCTCCCGTAAAACCAAACAACCCTCGCCCCTCGTTATCCGGGCAATCCTCAGGGTCAACCTCCTCGAAACTCTCGTGTGGAAGCAAGGCGCCTGCCGATATCTAAGCCATGCACTGATGCCACACTCTGGCACCGCACTTGAAAGGGGGCAAGCTCCGTGGAGCGTTTCCTACGCGGAAAACCCCCGCGCTGTCCATGAAAAAAAGCGTTGTCCCCTCCCGCCAAAACCCGTTTCATCCACCCCCGCGCCTCGGGAACGCCCATACGCTGGAGTCTTGGAACTCACCCTGTAGTTCACTCACCGCTCCCTGCCATCCCCGCAGCCACGCACATCCACTATGGCTTATTATCGCTTTTTTCTTACCCACCCTCGCGTCCTCTCCTTCGGCATCCTCCTTACTCTGTTCTCCAGCTTCGGCCAGACGTTCCTCATCTCGATCTTCGTCCCTCAACTCCTCGACACGTTCCAATTGAATACCGCCCAGTTCGGCGCACTCTACGCCACCGCCACGCTCCTCAGCGCCACGTCCCTCCCCTACTTCGGCCGCCTCATCGACCGCACCACCCTCCGCACATTCAGCCTCGCCGTCGGCACCGGCCTGGTCTGCGCCTGCCTCGCCATGGCCAGCGCACCCCACGTCGCCATCCTCTTCCTCGCTATCCTCGGACTCCGCCTCACCGGACAAGGCCTCCTCAGCCTCACCGCTTCCACCACCATGGCACGCGTGTTCCACGAAGGACGCGGAAAAGCTCTCAGCGTCTCCGGACTCGGCTACCCCCTTGGCGAAGGCATCCTGCCCATGGGCGTCGTGCTCCTCGTCCATACGGTAGGATGGCGACTCAGCTGGGCCATCCTCGGCATCCTCATCGCCCTGCTCCTCCTCCCCGCCATGGCCTCGCTCCTCAAGGACGTCGAGCACCTTCACCAAAAGGAAATCCAGCAGCACCGCAGCCAAACCACACCGCTCAAGCTCTGGCGCGACTGGCGCTTTCTCTTCCTGCTCCCCGGCACTCTCTTCATCCCCTGCGTCCTCACCGCCCTCTTCCTCTACCAACTCCCCCTTGCTGAACATCAAGGCTGGTCCGCCTCCACGGTTGCCTCCGCCTTCGTCGGCTTCGCCGCCGCGCGCATGGTCACCTCGCTCGCCGTCGGCCCCATCATCGACCGCTACGGCGCCCTCCGTCTCTACCCCGCCATCCTCCTGCCGCTGTCGCTCGGACTCGCCCTGCTCAGCTCAGGCCAGCAACCCTGGATCGCCTACGCCTACCTCGCCCTGGCCGGAATCAGCCAGGGCATCGCCAGCCCCACCCAAACTGCACTCCTCGCCCAAGTCTACGGAACCCATACTCTCGGAACCACCAAGGGCACCCTCGCCACCTGTGCCATCTTCATGACCGCACTCGGCCCCGTCGCCCTCGGCTCCCTCCTCAAGGCCGAAGTCCCCTTCTCCACCATTCTCCCCTGCCTCACCCTCGCCAGCATCACGCTCGCCGCCGTCAGTTTCCTCGCCGCAAAACTCATACTACCCACGACCCACCAAGCCAGTCCCACCGCATAGCCCCCCACCTAGCGCATCAAAATCGAAATCGAAATCGGAATCGGGATCGGGATCGAAATCCGGGAGTCGGGAGTCGGGAGTCGGGAGTCGGGAGTCGGGAGTCAGAGGTCAGCTGTCCGCATCCACTCGCCCCACCCTCTCCCCTCTCCCTGCGG
>JBMTVN010000574.1:0-2263 GCA_049451415.1 Limisphaerales bacterium
CGCCCTCAGCCCTTACCGCTTACCGCTTACCGCTCTGCGCTTACCTATCACCGCTCCAACTGCAAACTCGACCCCTCAAAATCATCCCCCACAGGCTCAACCCGACCACCCAAATGCTCTCCCAAAAACTCGTCGGTCACCGCATTAAACGACAACCGATTCTCCGGCCGCGCAAAACCATGTCCCTCGTCCGGATATAACGCATACGTCACCGGAATCGCCTTCGACCGCATCGCCCACACAATCTGATCCGCCTCACTCTGCTTCACCCGCGGATCATTCGCCCCCTGGCCGATCAACAACGGCTTGTTGATCCGCTCCACAAAGGTAATCGGCGACCGCGAAGCCAAAAACTCCCGACCCTCCTCCGTCCGATGATCCCCCACACGCGTCGTAAACACCTTCATCATCGGAGCCCAATATGGCGGAATGGTCTCCAATAACGTCTGGATATTCGACGGCCCCACAATGTCCACCCCGCACGCAAAAACATCCGGCGTGAAGGTCAACCCCACCAAGGTCGCATACCCGCCATAACTCCCACCCATAATCGCAATCCTGTCCCGCGCAGCCACACCCTCCTTCACCGCCCACTCCACGCTGTCCAGCAGATCATCATGCATCTTCCCGGCCCACTCCAAGTTGCCCGCATTAATGAACGCCTTCCCAAAACCCGTCGACCCCCGGTAGTTCACGCTCAAGACCGCATACCCCCGGTTCGCCAACCATTGGTGATACGAATGATAACCCCACGAATCCCGCGCCCAAGGACCCCCATGCACAAACAATACCATCGGTAACGGCTCAGCCGGACGCCCATCGCCATCCTCATCCATCCACCGCGGCAAACTCAAATAACTCACCAGGTCCAAACCATCGCGCGCCGGAATCACCACCGGATGCATCCGCGCCAGCTTCGCCGACTCCAACGCCTCCCGATTCGTAAACAGAAACCGCGCCTCCTTCTGGTCCCGGTCATACAGATAATACCGCACCGGCCCGTTATCCATCACATACAACACCGCCCAAACCCGGTCGTCCAATGACCGACTCACCACCTCCATGTCCCCATCCGCTACCCCCTCCAAATACGCCACATCCTCCCTCACGGAATCATCCAAAATCGTCCACTCCACCCGCAAATAATCGGCCGACGCCGCCTCAATCGTCTTCTCCGTCGGATGCACCATCAACCCGCTCAAATCCGCCCTCGGATGCGCAAACAAAACCCGCCGCTCCCCCGTCCCCAATTCCGTCGCCGTCAACGCCGCCGTGTCCCGACCTCGACTGTCCAGCATGTACAGTGTCTTGCCCCCCTTGTCGAAACCGATAGGCGATGTCGTCAACATGTCCTCCATCGGAATGCGATCAAACGATTCCCACCCCCCAGCCCCATCCGGCACCAGCATCTCCGAACCACCATCCTCCGTCATCGCCATCGCAAACCGCACCCGGTAATCGTCATCCGTCTGGAACCCAATAAACTGGTCGTTCTGCTGCACCATCTCCATCCCGCCCGTCAAAAGGTTCAGCCGATAAAGATCGTGAAATTGCGGATTGCGCCGGTTCAGCCCAATCAGAATCTCATCACGAAACTTGTGGCTGACCTGCTGCACCTGTACCTGCGGACGCAACTGCTTCCCGTCCGGCCCCTTCAAGGGCTCCCCGTCCGGCCCTAAAATCGACTCAAACGGCGTCAAGTTCCGGTCCTCCTCCGTCCCCACATCCACCACATGCAACTGCCAGTTCTCATCCCCACCCAAATCCTGCAGATAAATAATGTGCTCACTCGTGTACGCCCAGAAATACGTCCGAATCCCCCTCAACTTGTCCGCCGTCACCGGCCGCGCCGACCCCGGATCCCTCGCCTCACCCACCCATACATTCATCACCCCATCCCGCGGCGCCAAATACGCCACCTGCTTCCCGTCCGGACTCACCGTCAAAGACGACTTGTCAGGATTCCCAAACAATAACTGCCGGCTAATCAAGGGATCCGGTGAACCCGGACGCGATGTCGCACAACCTCCAACAAAAACAGACGCAGCCAAAATCATGGGCAAAAGAATTCTCATGGGTTCCTTCCTCCAGCCACCTCAATACCCCACCAACGGCAGCCAGCACAGTGTCCCCCAACTATGCCCCCTGCCCACAACAAGTCAACCCACCCCCAGTGTTCCCTAGTCTCCTTGCTTCAGATCAACCTGCAGTGCATCGAAACGCGCCTCCGGCGCGAGCACCCAGCAGAATGGAAAGAGAAGAG
>JBMTVN010000575.1:0-2259 GCA_049451415.1 Limisphaerales bacterium
GATGAGCGATCAGCTGAATCAGACGCGGTCGCCGCTGGATGCGGGGCGTGCCCTAGTGCTGGCTGCGGAGCATTTGTGGCATTGGGATGCGGCGGAGCTGGGGGTATTTGCGGACGACGGGACGTTTGTGACTGTGATTCGGGTGGCGGCGGAGGGGGGGGTGAAGCGTGAGTATCCTGATGGTGAGATCCTGCTGGGGGGTGAGGAGGTGGAGCGGGTTCGCCAGGAGGGAGGAAGGCTCTTTCATGGTGGGGAGGGTGTGGTGGGGGATGGTGGAGTGACCATGAGTGTACCGGTACGGCGTGGGGAGACGACCATTGGAGTGATGGCATTGCACAGCATTTCCGAGGATGGGTTTCATGAGGAGGATCTGGAGACCCTGCAGGCTTTGGCGGATTACGGGGGGAGCGCGTTGGACCGCATTCGTGCGGGGCAGGCCCTGGCGCAGAGTGAGCTCCGCTACCGGACGCTATTGGAGACGGCTTTTGACTGGGTTTGGGAAGTGGATGCGTCGGGGAGGTATACGTATTCGAGTCCGCGGGTGAGGGACTTGCTGGGTTATGAGCCCGGGGAAGTGGTGGGGCGGACTGTGTTTGAGTTGATGCCTGAAGCGGAAGCGGTGCGGATGGAGAAGTTGTTCAGGGACATCGTGCTGGAGCAGCAGCCTTTCAGCAATCTGGAGAACGTGTGTCGGCACAAGAACGGGAGCCTGGTCACGATGGAGACTTCGGGGGCTCCGGTATTTGGGGAGGGGGGTGAGGAGACGGAGGCGGAGGCGGAGGCGGAGCGGCGATCCTATGGGGGCCGGGCAGGGGGGCGGAGGCGGATTTATTGTTTACGGACATGGTGATGCCCGGCGGGATGACGGGTTTGGAACTGGCGCTGGAGCTGCGGTCTTTCCGTCCCGGGCTGCGGGTGTTGATTTCGAGTGGTTACAGTGCGGAGTTTTCGCAGGGAGTTAACCCGGTGGATCAGGGGTTCGACTATTTGCCCAAGCCCTACGAGCTCGACAAATTGGCTCATGCTGTCAGGGGGTGTTTCGATCGGAGGTGAGCATGGTCAGTTTTGACGGTCAGTTTTGACGAATGGGGGTGCAAGGCCTATAAGGGTTGGGCATGGGATCTGACCAAAGCGAATCGAGCGTGAGATTGGGGCGCAGTGATCTTCGGGTGGGGAGACTGGCATATGGCTGTTGGCGCATTGCTGGTGCCGAGGGAGGGGGTGCGGTAAGTGCTGAGAAGCGACGTTTGGGTGTCAGGTCTGTATTGGATGCGTTCGAGGGCGGCTATGACTTCTTTGACCTGGCGGACATTTATTCCGGGGGGGTGGCGGAGGAGGTTTTTGGTGAAGCTTTAAGAGAGTCATCGGAGATGAGGGGGAGGGTGGTGGTGATGTCCAAGTGCGGCATTCGCTTCAAGGGGGATCCGGATGCTGACGCGCCTTACCGGTATGATTTTTCTTCGCAGCACATTATCAGGAGTTGTGAAGCTTCGTTGAAGCGGTTGGGGGTGGATGTGCTGGACGTTTATCTACTTCATCGTCCGGACTATTTGGGGGATCCCCATGAGGTGGCGGAGGCCTTTGCGAGGTTGGAGGCGCAGGGGAAGGTGCGATATTTTGGCGTGAGCAATTTCAAACCTTCACAGGTCAGCGTCCTGCAGCAGGCTTGTTCGAGTCCTTTGTTGGCGAATCAAGTTGAGATTCACCTGATGCGTTTGGATCCGTTTCATGACGGTACTTTGGACCAGTGCATGGAGGTGAGGATGACGCCCTTGGCATGGAGTCCGTTGGCTGGGGGGCGGTTGGTTGATGCCAACCCGATTGATTTGCACACCCGTGATCACGCGCATCGGATTCATGTGCGCGAGGTGATGGACCAGGTGGCGAGGGAGCTGGGGGTGAGCCGGATGGTGGTCGCGTTGTCGTGGTTGCTGCGTCATCCGGCGGGCATTATTCCGATTGTGGGTTCGACCAGGAAGGAGCGCATGCTTGAATCCCGTCAGGCCCTTGGGGTTTCGATGACACGCGAGCAGTGGTACCGTTTGTTCGAGGTGTCCCATGGCAAGCGGCTGCCTTGAAGCATTGGCGTCATGAGAAGAGACTTTGATGGGGAGGAAGGGGAGCAGCTGGAGCGCGTACGGTGTTTCGCGGCGGTTTTGTTGGATGCTGCGGTTTTGGAGGAACTGGAGGTGGTGCAGCGATTGTTGAAGAGGAAGCTGCAAGGTGGTTTGCGCTGGGCGGAGCCTTCGCAGATGCATT
>JBMTVN010000576.1:0-2252 GCA_049451415.1 Limisphaerales bacterium
TGCCTGGTTAGCGGGGGACTATGCTGGTTTGAGGAGCCGATCTGCTGAGGCGGGAGTCAACTGGTCTGTGGATTACACCGGGGAGGTCTTAGGGAATGTTATGGGAGGGTTGGAACGGGGGGCGGTTTACACGGGCTTGCTTGCATTGGCTTCGGAACTGGATCTGGGGCGGACTGTGGGGTGGGAGCGGGCGGTTCTATCCGGGTCCGCGGTATTTCCGCATGGAGAGAGCCTGACCGAGGGGTATGCGGGGGACTTGTTTGTTGCCAGCAACCTGGATGCGCGTCAGGAGTTCCGGTTGTTTGAGCTATGGGTTGAGGATTTATTTTGGGAGGAGCGACTGTCGTTGCGGGTGGGGCAGCTGGCGGCGGACAGCGAGTTTGCGGGGACTGAGCGGGGTAGTCTTTTTGTAAACGCCACCTTGGGGTGGCCGGCGATCTTGGGGGTGAATGTGCCGGCTCCGGCCTATCCAGTGGGTGCGTTGGGTGGGCTAAGACTGGGGGGCTGGTATCACACAGGTCTTTTTGAGCATCAGCGGATGGATTCGGCAGGGCGATCTCTGGCGGATCCTGCCGGGAGTGGTGAGCCACGGCTGGTGCGTGGCAATGGCGGTTTTTATGCGGCTTTGGAGCAGGAGTTGACTCGGGAGAGCGTGTTGGAGGGAGCGGATAGACAAGGTTTGGGCATGTTTGGTCGTGTGGGATGGGCTTCCGGAGACAGAAATCCGGTGCAGGTTTACATTGACGGGGGGGTGACCTATCAGGGTCTAATTCCGGTGCGGAACGCCGACCTGTGTGGTGTGGCTGTTGCGTATGGGGGGATGAGTCGGGATCTGCGACGACTGGGAGCGGATGCTGCCGCATTGGGTGAGGGCGGTGTGCGACCTGACTATGAGGTAGTGGTGGAGGGGGCGTATCAGTTTGAGGTGCGATCGGGTTGGGTGCTGCAGGGGGTGGTGCAGTATATGGTGCATCCTGGAGGAACTGCTGAGCTGGATGATGCTCTAGCTTTGGGGGTGAGAACCACCCTAACATTATGAGACGGCCTGGTGTCAGGTGTGTGATGGGGCATGGAGGAAGGTGCTTTGGTGAAGTATGAACACCCGTATTGTGTTGATCGATGACCACCGGATAGTCCGCGATGGTTTGCGTTTGGTTTTGAGGGGTGAGGAGGGGCTTGAGGTGGTGGGGGAGGCGTCGGATGGCGGCCAGGCGTTAGATTTGGTGGAGCGGGCCAAGCCTGATGTGGCGATTGTGGACATGCATTTGCCCGGGGTTAGCGGGTTGGAGTTGCTCCGGTGTTTGAGGGACCGGGGGAGCGGGGTGAAGCTTGTGGTGTTGTCGGCAGATGCGGATGCGGAGCTGGTTGAGGGAGCGATGCAGACCGGGGTTAGTGCCTACATCTTGAAGGAGAGTGCCTCGGTGGAGCTGGTGAGGGCGATCCGGGCGGTGGTGTGTGGTGAGGCGTATTTGAGTTCGCAGGTGGCGGCGATTGTGGTGGAGGGCTATCGGCGGGCTGTGACGGCTGGAAGCGGTTCGCGCGTGTCGGTGTTATCGGAGCGGGAGGAGGAGATCCTGAGGCGGATTGCGGATGGTCAAAGCACGAAGGAAGTGGCTTATGCCTTGGGTTTGAGTCCCAAGACCGTGGAGTCGCACCGTTCCAGGCTAATGGAGAAGCTTGGTTTGTACACTGTGGCCGAACTGACGAAGCATGCAATTCGGGAGGGGTTGAGCCGGTTGTAGTTGCGATAGCTGGTTGGTTGGGGGGGGGGAGAAACTGCTTCAGCGATCTGCTTGAGGGACGATTTAACAGGAGGGTTTTGAGTTGGGTCATGGGCGAGCTGAATACTGAGAGAAGCGAAAGAGGAGCATGAGACTTGGGACAAAACTGTATGTGGGGGTTTGGAGGTGTGCTGGCCTTGGCTGTCCTTTTGGGTAAGGTATCGATCTGGAGGATGTCTTCTGTGCGGACGGATGCCGGTCATATGGCAGAGGATTTGATGCCGGCGGTGCTGGTGGGCAATGAGGTGGAGCGGTAGGCACTGCGGACGATGTATGCGATGCGGGGTTATGGCTACACGGCGGAGACCAATTTTCTCGGGCTAGGCAGGAGCGGGCTGGTGCATGTGCGGGAGAGCCTGGGTGAGGCCGTGGCTTTGGCGGAGTCCGGGGGGGGAGACGCTTTCATTTCTTGCGTAGTCATCGAGTCGGGCCGGGTCGGAGCTGCAGAAGTACGAGGGCCTGGTGGACGAG
>JBMTVN010000577.1:0-2221 GCA_049451415.1 Limisphaerales bacterium
CCAGGTGATCGACGCGGCGCATGAGGGGGTAATCCCAGCGGACGACGAAGGGCGGGACGGGGGCGAAGTTGCGAAGTGTCGCTTCGACCGTGAAGGCATTGGGTTCCTCGTGCGCCGTGAAGGTGAGGATCGAATCCGGGTCGCGGGCAAAGACGCCTGAGCCGGAGATCCGGTCGATGCTGCTCTTGGCGGCCTGGTTGCCCTTGGAGAAATGAGAACCGAAGGCGTTGGCGGGTCCAAGTTCGGTGATCTGCTCCACCGAGTTCAGAAGACCGGCAATGTCCGTGGCGGAGTTTTCATCAGCCCCTCCGAGCATCTTATAAACAGGGTCCATCTCCACGAGCAGGAAGCCTTCGTCCCGGATCCGGTCAATGATCCGAGGTATCAGGAGTTGGTAGGGAGCGGAGTAGCCGCGCAGGTTCCAGATGCAAAGCTGGCGGTCGTCCAGTTCGACCCGCATCGCCCCGGCGATTGCTTTCAGGCGCCGTTGGATCGACCAGCGGGGCAGTTCGAAGTTGATGAACAGGACCCGGCCCTGAAAGGTCTTGAAGCCCAGCCACTCGCTGCCGGTGCTCACCGCCACCGCCAGGTTGAGCAGGCTCCAGGTCTTGAAGGACTTGCTCGCACCGGCCAGAGCGAACTTGCTTCCGGCATGCAGCAGGCCCCAGACAAGCTGTGGCGGTTCGGGGATGTCCTGTGCGACGAATGAGCCCGCGGGTTCGAACTCCGGAAGGGCCGCTCGTGCCGCCGCACGTTCGGCGGCGACTTCGACAGCTTCGGAGTTCTGGGCAGTGACGAAGTTCTGCAGGTCAGCGAGTGGATTCATGGAGGATGCGTTGTTGAATGCTTGGGAGGCCCTGAACGACTCGCAGACCGCCGGGCATGCGCAACCAGCCGCTCGAGTCCCATCGGGATTTGTCCGCCCCGAGCAGACAGGCCGTGGCGAAGAACCTCGCCTGATCACGGACACTGACTCCCTCGACCCGGAACCAGGCGTGGAGGCTTTTCCCTCCAGAGTCCACGACCAGAACCAGGGGAAGGAACGTGGCGAGTTTGGAGATCAGTCGCGCCTGATCGGGCTTGGTAACAGAGAGATCATCAAACTCCGCCACGAGGTGCCGGCGGAGGAGGACGTTGCTCTGGCAGCGGCATGAGGACTGGCCCTCCTTGTTGAGGGCCCGCGAGCCCCGCATGGGGTTGACGACAATGAACTGTTGGAGATGCGCGTCGGCCAGACAGTCCTCCAGGGGGCGGATGAGCGCCGAACTGGACTCCGCCCCAACGCAAACCAGTTCCCCTGGCTGGAACAGCCGCCGAAGCACCTGGGCGGGGGCCAGACCGGGATCCCGGCCAACGTCAAAGAGGGGGTGGGTGGCGAGGATCGTCCTTGCGGTGAGGTCGGGATCGGGCTCTGGCCATGCGTAGGCCTTGGGCCCCGCCCCCCGGGATCTGCCGTAGACAAACTCCACGGCAGCACGGATCTCGCTGTCAGGCACGGTGCGATGACGAACGTAGGTGTTGCAACAGTGACGCAGGAAGCGAAAGCAACCTCCAGCATCGAGCAGGTGGCGGAGCCCTCCGGCGACCCGGGGCAACCAGGCGTGGGTATTGCCCGGTTCCGGCGGGTTTTGGAGAAGAGCGACGGTCTTCTGGGAAATGGGGTAGATGTTGGCCATAGAGGTTTAGGGCAGGTCGACATACCACCGGCCGTTCTCCTTCTTGATCCAGAGCTTTTCGTAGCCGTACTCGCCGTTCTGATGGCGGGCCCAGGCCATCCGGCCAAGGTGCTCAGCCAGGATGTTGAAGAGCTCCAGGTCGGGCACCAGCCACACTGAGGCCTCCTGGCGATATTCGAAGGAGGCGTAGAGGTTGGGGTTGACGCAGCCATTCTGATCAGGGCCCGCTCCCGGTTCGACATGAAGTCCTGTGAGGTATCCGTAGAACTGTTCTGCTTCGGTGATGGTTTTCATTTTGTGTAGGTGGTTGTCAGCTTGCCCTCGACTTTCAGTGGAAGACGGAGCGCCCAGGGCGGGGGCGTCTCCATCAAAGAGGTGATGCGAGCGAGATCGTCCTCGGCTGTCGCTTCGGGCAGTTCAAAGACCAGCTCGTCGTGGACACTGAGGATGGGAACGAAGCCCGCTTCAGCACAGCGCAGCCAGGCCGAGGCGAGCACGTCCCGGGCGGTGGCCTGGGTCCAGTTCTCAGCCAAGAGCCCGCCGTA
>JBMTVN010000578.1:0-2213 GCA_049451415.1 Limisphaerales bacterium
GTGGTGAACCCTGCTTTGCCAGCGGACCGTGCAGGGCAGATCGCTGTGGTGCTCACGTGCGGATGACAACGGCCTTCCCTCGTTGAGCGACGCAAATCCAATGCGGGCAAGACTCGCCGGGTCGCTCGGCGCAGGAGTCCTTAAACGAGTAAGGAAGTCTCCATTCGCCACTTCCCTGTCCGCCCGCAGCGGTTTACAAGAAAATCCGTTATGAAGTTCGTAAAGCCGTATCGCAGTCCGAAGAAGAAGCCGGCAGGGTTCACTTTGATCGAGCTGCTGGTGGTGATCGCCATTATCGCTATCCTTGCGGGCATGCTTCTCCCCGCCTTGGGAAAGGCCAAAGCCAAGGCGCAGGGGATCATGTGCATGAACCATCACCGCCAGCTGCTGCTGGGCTGGAGGATGTATTCGGACGATTCGAAGGAGTTGCCGTTTGTGAAGCATGGCCCCTACGAGTGGGTGGGAGGCTGGCTCGATTTCACCGACGGCAACAGCGAGAACTGGGATCCCTCGGTGAACCTCGAAAAGAGCCTCCTCTTTCCCTATGTGGGGAACAACCTGCAGGTCTTCAAGTGCCCCGGCGACCGCAGCACGGTGCTGGCCAATGGAGCAAGGGCTCCGCGAGTGCGCAGCATGTCCATGCTGAACTGGGTCGGCGGCCGGGGCGAGGGACTCGCGATGGGGTGGTCGGAACCCAGTGGCCCGTGGCGTATCTATCGCAAGGAATCCGACTTTATCGACCCGGGTCCTTCACAGACTTTCGTTTTCCTGGACGAACGGGAGGACAGCATCAATGACGGGATGTTCGTGGTGGATATGGCCGGTTACCCGGATTCCCCGGGGGAGTATTACATCATCGATATTCCTGCGAGCTACCATAACGGAGCAGGTGGTTTCTCCTTCGCCGACGGACACGCAGAGGTCAAGAAATGGCTCGATCCGCGGACGACCGCACCCTTCGTCAAAGGGCAGGCAACCCCCTATAACCGTCCCCACCCCAACAATCCCGATATCCGCTGGATGCAGGAACGGGCAACGCGTCACCTGTAGCCTTACCCCCACCCCCCACCTCCGGAAACAGACCCGGGCATGACGCTGGGCGCCAGAAACGGAGCGGTCAGCCGTCCACAGCCTGTTTGGCTATGGAGCAGAAAAGGTGGCCCAAAAGCGCTCCATACGCCCTTTTTTGTGCCCGAAAAATAGGTATCTCGTTGAGGGAGAGGGGGATGCCGTGGTCCGACGACGATGAGCGGCAGATTTTCTGCAGTATTTGCCCGGAAAGCGCGTAGCACATGAGTACAGAAAGGTGATACGAGCATGAGAGGAATTACAATGAGACGCGGGAGCGGGGTATGAGTTCGGCTCCGGTGGATCGGACTGGTGGTGTTGATGATGCGACGCAGCACGCCGGGCTTGTGCTGAAGGCCATTCCGACACCGGTGGTGTTGAAGAGTTGCCGGGGTGTGTTTTTATATGTGAACCCGGCATTTTGCCGCCTGTTTGACTTGGATGAACAAGAGCTGGTCGGGGCTGCCGACGAGGTGGTGCTTGTGGCAGAGGACGCGGCTAAGTCCGCGCGTTTGGATCAGGAGGCCATGCGTGAGCCCGGTGTTCATGCCCGGGAGGAGAAGCTTCGGCTGAAGTCCGTTAGCCGTCGGTTCCATACTTCCAGACAGGTTCTCCATGACTCGAAAGGTGAACTCTTGGGCCTGTTGTGCACCTACACGGAGCTGGGCAACGGATCGGGTTCGCTGTCGATATCTGAGTCTGGGCAACTGGTGCCGATCTGTTCGTCCTGCAAACAAATCAGGGATAGTGCAGGTCAATGGGAACCGGTTGAGCTGTATATCCAGCATGAGCTCGGAGCGAAGCTAACGCACGGGTTGTGTCCGGAGTGTCTCCCCAAGTTCTTTTAGAGCAGGCAAGTCCGATTTGTGGTGGGAAGGTCTACGATGAAAAGCGGACGGAGCGAGATTCCTAAGGAGTGGAGTCGCGGCGTGAATCTGAGTGCCCCCCTCAAGCCTGGTATACAGCACCCCCATTCAAGATCGTGGGAGGGTTAACCGCGTGAATGGTCCACACATGAATAGGAGTTTTGAGTGCTGCGGTTGGGTTCGTTCATGTAGGGGAGGGTTCATGCGGGTATTCACTGGTTCACGATCGTGGGAGGGTTAACCGCGTGAATGGTCCACACATGAATAGGAGTTTTGAGT
>JBMTVN010000579.1:0-2211 GCA_049451415.1 Limisphaerales bacterium
CCCCCGACACCAACACCCCAGCCGCAGCCGCCACCATTCCTGAAACAAACACCACCGGCCTGCGCCCCCTCGCCAACCCTCCGTAAACCCAACCAGCCAATCCCGATGCCAGCCCGAACATGGTCGCGTTCACCCCCAAGGTGGTCAGCCCGCCATGCCCCAGCAACGCAGCCTGCAACCCCAGGCCCACAGGAATTGCCAGCAGCGCCCTCCGCCCCAGCACCACCCCCAGCAAACCGTTGAACAACAAGTGTACGCTCGTCGGCGGCACCCGGAAATGAACCAGCGAAGCACAGAAGAATGCCGCGGTAAAAACTGCGATACGGGGGACCTCCTCCTCCCTGATATTCCTTGCTCCCCACCAACCCAAGGCACCGGCCGACACAAACCCCGCCACCAATACCGGCGCAGGCAGAATGCCGTCAGACAAATGCATCGGGCTGATCTAGCAGTGTTACAAAGCTAGATCAACGTAATATCGGGACCGGACGGTCTAAAACCCGCCGGCCTGCCAGGGCGCGATACTCGCTCCCAGAAACGTCTCCGAGCGGTACCAAACGCCATGGTCCCGGCCCCACCCTTCGTTCACCTTGAAAATGCGTTCGTAAATCACAGGAGGGCTATCCTCCGTAACCTTGTATTCCCGGACCGCGTATCCGTAAGCCACACCGTAATGCCAAAGCCAGCCTAACCCAATGATCGCAGGCCGGCCGTTCTTCACAGATGCCCGCACGCGATTCGCCGGCTCGTTCCAGTCATTATCCAGCAGGTCCCAAGCCCACGCATAGGAGTACTTCAGCATGCCCGTCAGCTTGGCCAGCCAGAGATAGGTGGGACCTCCCTCAATCATGTCCGAGGGCCACGTAGCGCCTGAATCCCCGAAAGGATCACAGATCACGTCACAGAATTCGTGCAAGTCGTTTAGGAAAATCCAAGGATAGTAGGGAATTACTGCCGGAGAATCGACGGTATTCAGCGTGATCAGGTTGTCCGCCTCGTAATACGCTGCCGGCACTCCGTGATGCTCCCACCAGTGGACGAGGATCGCCCATGCCACCGGACCACACCCCACAGCATCGCACCACAAAGGCCCCTGCCCCTTCCCCGCCTGGCTGTATCGCGCCATCCCTGCGTAGCCGTCGGGGGACGAGTAGTACTTTTTCCATGGCTGCCATCCTGGAACAAACCCGGCCCTGGATAGTCCGCTTGCGGCGCCGGCAACGATCCCACCCCCGGACGTGACTCTCAGGAAATAGGCGCGCTTCCCGCGAGCAGTCTCCACGGTCAATTCGGCTTCACCGGACGAATTTGCAAAGATGGACAACCCGCGTCCAGCCGTGCCGTAGGCCAAGCTGGCAAGCTCACCGTCGGCATCCAAGAAGGCCCGGGTAACGGTCTCTCCAGTCAGTATCGTCAACCGCCCTCCCTCAGCCATCTGGATTAGTACCGGCCTGTCAGGCAACAATCCCTGTTTCGTCCCCCAGCGAAGACTCGCAACCCGAGAAAGCTGCTCGCGCATCAATCGGTAGACTTCGTTGGTCAAGTAATCGGACTTGAACTCAGCGTAGCTCCCATAGTGCTCGACCGGAACAAAATCCCCCCCCGATCCCTCAGCCATCGGCTCAGCAGCCTTTTCGGAATCAAACTGGCCCGTGAAGGTCCTGCCAGCCAACCGAAGAGCGCCCGCCCCGGGACGAAAAGGATCCGCCCCCACCGAAGCCAGCAACTCCCCGCGCTGATTCTCAACCGCTGAGAAAGCGTCTCCATACCGCATGACCTTGGGCTCTTCCCCAACCGGAATACCCGACAATAGCTTCTCGAGTGGAGTCGCGCCTCTCTGGGCAAATCCGGGCAAGGGAATGTCCCCTTCATGGAGAGAAACCAAGACGAAACCCAAACTAGGGTCTTCAGCGACACCCTTGCTCCTGAAAAAATCTCCTCGATCCGCCCCCGCGGTTGAGCCCGCAACTACCTTAAACTCCACATATGCCGGCTCCAGCCCATCCCGAAACGCCGGGTCATAGACCTTGATAGCCAAGGGCGCCAACACAGCTCCCTCCCAACTATCACCATCCGGATCTCCCTGCGCCCCAACCTCCTCAGCAGCCCCCCACTCCCGCAAAAAATCAGCCGCAACCTGCACCGCCTCCAGCGGAACCCGGTCCAGCGGAACAAAAGCCCATTTCCCCTCCATCCCCTCATCCTCGCTGG
>JBMTVN010000580.1:0-2191 GCA_049451415.1 Limisphaerales bacterium
ACTCGTCCCCACCCCGTCGCTGATCCAATAACCACTTCGACAACTCCACATAGGGATCCCCCCTGCCGTCACCCTCCACCTCGTCCACCAAATCCGCCCAGCGCACCAACGCCAACTCCATCTCCTGATGCCCCGGATACCAATCCCGACCTCCCGCCTCACCCAGGTTCCTCACCCAACAATCCGCCAGCCGCTTCGCCGCATCATACATCCGCCGATCCCTCCCACCCTCCAGCCGCCAATGCGCAATCGCCGCCTCCAGAAAATACCCCGCCATGTAATCCTCATGGTCATGCTTGTTGCTCCATCGCGGCCTCCCCTCAATGGTATACTGCGTGTGCAAATACCCATCCGCCTCCTGCGCCCCCAAAATCTTCGGGATCCAATCCTCCAGGGTCCGCCGAATCAGACCCTGCGCCGCCTCCACTTCCCCATCCCCACCCGCATCCAGCAGCAACGCCCAGCACATCGACTCCAATGTGTTGTAAACCCACGCATTCGAAAACACCGGCCCCACATGCCTCGCATCCCTCTCCCCGGCCAACTTCCGGCCCGCCTCCACAAAATTCTGAATCCCACCCTCCCGCGTCCCGGAATCCTCAATCTTCCGAATGCAGTGCGGAATCCAATTCACCACCAACGGCTTCAACCGACCCCGCCAAAACGGACTGCTCACCGCATATCCCTGAGTCGGCACCACCTCCAATGGCTCACCCCCCGGCATCGCCACCACTCTCACCCGCACCACATCCGATACCTCAAACTCACCATCGTTCGCCATCAGCTTCACACCATACTCTCCCACCTCAGAAAACCTCGCCGAGGTCTCCAGCTCGTCCGCATCCTCAAACTCAATCTCCCCCGGCCCCTCTGCCTTCACCCACTTCACCACCACCTCACGGCGCTTTCCGTCATCCCGCACCGCCCCCGCCAAATGCGTCGCTCCCGCAATCACCACCACCCGGTCCACCCCCGCCTCCACTCTCGGTGCAAAATTGGGTGAGTCTCCACTGTCCATCACCCTCCACTCCAATAAACCAGTCGAAAAGGTCTCCCGCCCCTCAAATTCCAATCTCAACCGCCGCGTCCCGACCTTCGGAAACCGCGCCACGTTA
The DNA here is from genome assembly GCA_049451415.1 of Limisphaerales bacterium. Classification (GTDB taxonomy): domain Bacteria; phylum Verrucomicrobiota; class Verrucomicrobiia; order Limisphaerales; family JAHDYP01; genus JBMTVN01. The sequence continues at coordinate 1,116 of JBMTVN010000580.1, forward strand.
AACTTGTCCCGCTCCAACCCCAACCCCTCCACCCCCGGCACGTCTACAAACTCCCCGCCATCCCAATACTTCAACCGCACCGCCACCGGCAGCCTGACCCCGCGCTGATCATCAAACCAATACACCTCCACCCGATCGGTCTGAATCGCCCGAGGCCACTCATACTCCACCCACTGCAAACCCGTGCGCGGCCAATTGCCATACGCCCCGGCACTCTTGTCATCCGAATGCGCCGGACTCGATCCGTCATTCAAGGCCCGTATGGTCTCGTGCCCCGAGACATAAGACGTCGAGGCCTCAGCCACCAAAGCCAGGTTCAAATCCTCTCCCCTCACCCCCACCATCCCCGCTTGCCACACCACCAAAGCCGCCAAACCCAAGCCCCACCCCCGCAGGCTCCTCGTCAAAGGTGAAAAAAAACCTCCCGCCCAATCAGAATGCATAGTGGTCACGAAGGCGGTATATAATCCACACCCACCCAAAAAGCAAAGCACGATCAAGCAACCTGATCCTCTCTCAAAATTAAGAAAACCCAGCCCGGCACCAGAATTGCTAAAAACAGCTTTGTCAGAATTTAGAAAACAGGCAGCCAAAAGGTTTGGCGCCCTAATTACGACCGGAATCAGTCGTGTGAGAATCCGTGCAATGAAAAAGCACTTAGCACTAGTCACCGCCGCCACTCTGCTGTGTAGCGTCGCCCCCCAAGCAAGCATGATCCAGCTCTTCGAAGACCTGGATTGTACCGACTACGACCGCAACAACATCCGGAGTCTCATCACCACCCAAATCGACCTCTACAATTCCACCCACGCCGATCAACTCCCCTCCATCGAACCCTACCAGGAAAACGGCTATAGCTTCGGTGCCTCCCTCCAACTCACGAGTAGCTCCGATTACTACCTCCTCTCCTCCCGCGAAGACGCCCGCTTTTGCTATACCCGACTCTGGTTCATCTCCAACGAAACCATCAGCGCCGTCTCCATCCCCGACGAGTGGGCCTACGTAATCACCATCCCCAGAACTCCCATCAACCTCGGCGAGTCACTACAACTCGGAGCCCCCAACCCCCCCCCCCC
>JBMTVN010000581.1:0-2185 GCA_049451415.1 Limisphaerales bacterium
ACACCCATGCTCCTCCAGCCAGCCCAACAGGTTGCGTGTCCCCCTCAAATAAGTGCGCTCGTAATCCGTAACATCACCACCATGCGATGAAGCCACGGTGTTCACCACCCAGTCAAACCGGCCCCCAAGCCGGTCCAACTGCTTCGCTTCACTCAGATCCACCGCAAGCGGACGAATCCCCAAAGCCGACAGTTCACCCGCACCAGTAGTGGACCGACGCACCCCAACCACCTCATGCCCGGCCTCAACCAGCCGGACCCCCAGGCTCATCCCCACATAACCGCACCCCGCAATCAGGACCCTCATGGCTGCGTCCGGCCGCGACGCACTTTCTTGCCCTCGTTCAGAAAGCGGTTCACCGCATTCAAATACGCCCGGGCACTAGCCTCAATGATGTCCGTGCTCGCACCACGCCCCGTCACCAGATCGCCACTCCCGAAATCAGCCTTCAAGGTCACCTCCCCCATCGCATCCTTGCCCTGCGAGACCGCTCGAATGCTGTAGTCCACCAAACGCCCGCGCGTCGACGTCAGACGGTCAATCGCCTTCAAAGCAGCATCCACCGGACCGTCCCCAGTACCGGCATCCGTCTCCAACACCGCCTTCTTGCCCGCCTTGCGCAACCGCACGGTCGCAGTCGGAACAGCATGACTCCCACTGCTCACCTGCAGATAATCCAAGGTCCACTTCTCCGGAACCTCGGCAATCTGCCCCTCCACCAACGCCGCCAAATCGTCGTCGTAAACAAACTTCTTCTTGTCCCCCACCTCCTTGAACCGCACAAACACCGCGTTCAATGCGGCATCGTCCAGCTCAAAACCCAAATGCCGCAACCTCGCCGCCATCGCCGCCCGGCCACTGTGCTTGGTCAAAGGCAACTCGGTCGTCCCCCACCCCACTTCCTTCGGATCCATAATCTCATAAGTCTCCCGCTTCTTGAGAATACCGTCCTGATGAATACCCGCGCTGTGCGCAAAGGCATTCTCCCCCACAATCGCCTTGTTGCGCTGAACCAACAGGCCACTCAACCGCGAAACCAAACGCGATGCCTTGACAATCTCCCGTGAGGCCACCCCCGTCTCCGCCCCGCCATACATCTCCCCGCGAGTGCGCAATGCCATTACGATCTCCTCCAACGAAGCATTGCCCGCACGCTCCCCAATCCCGTTCACCGTGCACTCAATCTGACGCGCTCCCGCCTCAATCGCCGCCAATGAGTTCGCCACCGCCAAACCAAGATCGTTGTGACAATGCACGCTGATCACCGCCTTGCCGGATTGAAACTCCGGTACAGACTCGTAAAGCTGGCCAATCAACCTGCCAAATTCACCCGGCACAGCCCAACCCACGGTGTCCGGAATGTTCACCGTGGTCGCCCCCTCGGCAATCACCGCCTTGCAAACCTGAACCAAAAACTCCGGCTCCGTCCTCGACCCGTCCTCCGGCGAAAACTCCACGTCACTCACATACTGCCTCGCCCGACGAACCCCATCCGCCGCCAAGCGGATAATCTCGTCCTGCGCCTTCTGTAACTTGAACTCACGATGAATCTTGGACGTCGCCAAAAATACGTGGATCCGACCGCGCCGGCCCGCCGGCTTCACCGCCGCACCCGCCGCATCAATGTCCTTCGCCACACAACGCGCCAGCCCGGCAATAACCGGACCCCGGATCTCCTTGGCAATCGATTGAACCGACTGGAAGTCGCCATCGCTGATCACCGGGAAACCCGCCTCAATCACATCCACCTTCAACCGCGCCAGCTGCCGCGCCACCTCAAGCTTCTCACGGAGATTCATCGAAGCCCCCGGACACTGCTCCCCATCGCGAAGCGTCGTGTCGAAGATCACAATCCTGGGCTTCTTCGTCGCTTGGTTGCTCTTTTTAACTCGTGGCATGGTCGCTCTTTCAGTTCTTACGTTGTCCCGGCAAAAAAATAAAAACCCCACCGCCCTCTTCGGCAGTGGGGTCCTTGAAAATTGCCAATCAGGCTAAACCCCTGCTGCCGCGCTGCCCAGAAGCAGCACCATTCCCCGCAGCAGCAGTGAATTGACCTTTAACATCGCGGCGCGCACTCATAGCCCCACCACCCTCCTCGGTCAACCCCTTTTTCCCCACACCCGACTTGAAGGGCGCGGTTGGAAGTGGGTGAGGAAAAGGAGAGAAAGTTGGGGAAAAAGGTGTA
>JBMTVN010000582.1:0-2178 GCA_049451415.1 Limisphaerales bacterium
CCCCCACCATCCCGGACCCCATCACCGCTGGCGGCAATACCGTGGGCCTCCGCTGGCCCTCCCACCCGCTCATGCAAGCCGTCATCCAAAAATGTGGTTTCCCCCTCGCTGCCCCCAGCGCCAACCTTTCCACCCAAACCTCCCCTACCCAAGCCACCCACGTAATCCAGTCCCTGAACGGTAAAATCCCCCTCGTCGTCGATGCCGGCCCCTGCAACGTCGGAATCGAATCCACGGTCATCGACCTCACGGTCTCCCCCCCGCAAATCCTCCGCCCCGGCATGATCCACGCGGAGGCACTCCAAGCCGTCCTGGGAGAAGTCCAAACCCAAACCTCAAAAGCTGCCAGCCATACCGCCCGCAGCCCGGGCCAGATGGACCGACACTACGCACCCCAAACCCCCGTCCTCCTCGCCTCATGGCGGAATGACAACGACCTCCTCCGGCAAATCAACCGCGCCCGCAACAATCAGAATCCCACTTCCGCAGATCTATCTCCCTCAACAACCTGCGTCATCTGTCACAACTCCCCCCCATCTCCTGAATTATTCATGCGGGTCAGCATGATCCCGCATGACCCGGAAGCCTATGCCCGTGCCCTGTATGGCGAACTCCACGCCTGTGATGCCCTCCGCCCAAGGCTTCTGGTCATCGAAAATGTCCCGGAAACACACCCTTGGCTCGGCATCGCCGATCGCCTTCACCGAGCCGCCACCCCAGCCGCCCCCGACACAACCCCAGCCACGGGTATGATTAGAAGTGGGTGAGTTTAGTTCCATAGGGTGAGCCATTGGTGGTTGGCCCGGAGGACACGCAGGTGGGCGATCTGGTCGGCGTGGTCGGGCAGCCAGGCGGTGCCTGCTTTCTTGAGTCGGGCATGGAGCACGTGGCGGTGTCCGCTCTCGATCATCCCTGAGCCGATGGGCAGCCCCAATTTCAGGGCGCGAGGATAGTCCAGGCATTGGAGGCGGTTGGTTAAGTAGCGGTGGCTGCCCCGTACGGGAGCATCCTCCTCGGCGGTGTGGTCTGGCTCCAGATGAGGCTCCAACGCCCGGATCACTTTCTGCACGGCCCCACGGCGGAGCCTCCGTTGCTGCGTCCGGCGCCAGGCATCGGGTTGAGTGGCTCGGCACGTTGGCGCCGCGGCTCCCAGATACGCGCTGACATGGTAGAAGTCGCACAGAAAGGTCCCCTGCTTCTGGAACACCTCCTGGCTTTGACGGCGGATCCACTCGGCTCCATCCCCCACCGTATGGATCCGGCTGTTGAGCCCCCAACCTGCGTGACGAACGCAGTGTCCCCAACTCTGTCCGGCTTCCTCCACACTCCCAAAGGTGGCCGCATACACCGTTGTGGTGCAGTCCTTAGCCTGGGCCGCGACCAACCTCATCTCCTTCCAGTCTCGAGGACGCTTACCCTTCCTGGGGCCCGGCGCCACCGTGCAGATCATCGTTCCGTCGGCCTCGGCAATGATGTGTTCAGCCCCCAAAGCCGGCAGCGCCCGAAAGGGTTCAGCATACTCTTGCTGCAGCCGGGCTCGCGCCCTCCGGGCATGTTCCAGCGTAGTCAGGCGCACTGCGGTGGCTCCGATCTCAAACCCATAATGTTCCCGCACACTCTGCGCCGCCCGCACAAAGGAATGCTCGCAACCAAAGTCCGTCAGCACCCTTTCCAATCGGCGCGACCGTCCCCGGGACCTGACTCCCAGACGCGCGGGCAAGGGGCGCAAGTAGCTCCGGGTCGATGTGCACCAAACCCGGTCGCGCACCTCTACCACCCCAAACACACACCACCACTTCAGGGTTTTTTTTTACGACTCAGCACCGTGGAATCCTGCCCCTTCAGTTCGTTGCTCACCCGCTCCTCGGCATGGCTGGCCCATTGGTTCATCGTCGCATTGCCGAGTCGACGGACCTCCTCAATCAACAGTTCCTCCACCTCATCGGCTGTCCTGATGGGACCCTCCTCATCGCAGGCCAGTTCCAGAATGCTCTGCACGCGGGCCATCATCTCCGGACGCTTCCTCAGCTGCTCTACCAGCCGAGCTTCCTGGGCGGTGAGCTCTTGAGTCGATCGGTTCTTCTTCTTCATCCCGACCTTATTTAAGGACCTGGCTAAATTTGTACACCTTTTTCCCCAACTTTCTCTCCTTTTCCTCACCCACTTCCAACCGCGCCC
>JBMTVN010000583.1:0-2178 GCA_049451415.1 Limisphaerales bacterium
GGTTGGGGGGGGGGGTGGCGTTATTGGGTGAGCCTTTGAGGGCGGCGGTGGCGGATCGGTTGCCGGGGATGGTGATGGAGGCATTCAGGCCGGGGCCGGAGGTGGTGTTGGCCAGCTTGGCGGAGGATGCTGTGCCGGTGGGAGCGTTGGTGTTGGCTGCGGCGGTGGAGGGTTAAGGGTTGGGGGAGAGATCGGAGAGCGTAGACCGGATATGGGATATGGGATATGGGAGATTGGATATTGAGGAAGGGAGATGAGAGCTGGAGTTGGGTGGTGTTATGGGTGGGGAGGGATTGGTCGAAGGCGTTGGTGATGCTGTGGGCGGGGAGGTTGAGGAGGAGTGGGGTGGTATCCTGGGTGGTCCATGCGGTGATGAGGGTATGGTGGTTGGACTGACATTGGAGCAGCCAGACGTTGGGGTTGGGGTGTGGGAGACGCGTGGCGCCGCCGTGGACGTGAGTGAACTGGTTGATGAGGGTAGCGTAGGTGGTCCAGGAGGGTTTTTCCGAAAGATCATTGCGGAGGAGTCCGGAGCAGGCGTGTTTGGTGGGGGTGGATCCGGATTCGCGGTAGACGAAGACTTTGTCGATACCGAAGGCGAGGGCGAGCATCACCATGCGTGGGAGGCGGGCGGCCTGGATGTCTTCCGTGGTGCCGAAGGGGCCGGCGGAATCGTAACCGGTTTCCGTGAGCCAGATGGGGAGGTTGGGAGCGTGTTGGTCGCGCCAGGCGGTGAGGGCTTTGAGTCCGGACTCTAGCGTGAGGCCATTGGGGGATGGGGAGTTGCCATCGCCCCGGGCGGTTTCCGGGGGTTCGAGTCCGGAGTAATAGTGGACGCTGAGGATATCGATGAAGTCGAGCGGGTGTTTGCCATCGGGGTAGGTATAGGTGCAGAGGTGGTCGACAGTTTCCACGGCAATGCCGGCGTAGCCTGCGCTGGTGACCTGGGCGGTGGGGTCGGCTTGTTTGATGGCTTCAGCGCCGTGGCGCATCATGCGGTAGTAGTCCTTGAGGGGGGCTGACCAACCGCCCCAGGTGGCGTCGGGTCTGGGGTTGAGTCCGGGTTCGTTCCACATTTCGAAGTGATGGACGAGGCCGAGGCCGGATTGTTTGTCCTGAGTGAGGAGTTTTTCTGCGGGGTGGGAGGTGTTGCCGTAGCGGGCGGCGACTTGGAAGCAGAATTCGCCGAAGAGTGCAGGATCGGTGGGGGGGAAGGTGAGGATGCGATTGGCTGGCGTGTCAGGCGGTGTGGTGGAGGCCCATCCCGGGGTGAGGAACATGTAGGAGAGGATTTGGAGATTATTGGAGCGATAGGCTTGGAGGATGGTGTCGGTATTGACATGCCAGGGGGAGACGGATCCATCGAACGCGTAGGTGTGGGGTGCGGGGGAGACGAAGGGCCATTTCAGGTTTTCGAAGCGGACCCAGCCGATGCCGAGAGTTTGTAGTCGGGGCGCGAGGGAGGGTTGGGAGACATTGAGACCGAAGCGGGAGTGGTGGGGGGAGGGTGGTGTTTGGGCGTTTGTAGCGCCAGTTGCGGGGGAGCATGCGAGCTGGAACGCGATGATGAGGAGGCAAGTTGGAATGAGGGAGAGGGGGCGCACGGGAGTTGGGCTATGGGAACAGGATATTTGACTTAGGTCAACGAGGGGGAGGTTGGTCGGGAAACTCCTGGCACTTTTGGCGGGGATGCGGGATCAGCTTGAGGGTGGCTGAATCAGAATCCAAGTTGAGGCGATCTCCGGGCATGTCTCGTCGGGTGCGTGGAGCATTGAAATGGGTGGTGGTGCTGGTGGTGGTGGCGTTTGTGGTATTCAAGACGCGTTTTGCACCGGTGCCGGTGATTTCGCATGAGGTTGGGAGAGGTTTGTTGGTGGCGGAAGTGATGGGGACGGGGACCTTGGAGGCGAAGCTGGCGACGACTGTGAGTCCGCGGATTCAGGAGCAGTTGGCGGAGGTGTTGGTGGATCAGGGTGATGAGGTGGAGGTCGGGCAGGTTTTGGCGCGGTTGGACGACAGCGAGTTGAGGCAGCAGGTTGCGGTGGCGGAGGCGGCGTTGGAAGCGGCGCAGGCGACGGCGGAGCGGGTGGAGATTGACGAGGCGCGGGCTGCCGCGGTGGAGGAGCAGGCGAAGCAGGATTATCAGCGTGTTTCGGATTTATTGCGGGACGGGGTAAT
>JBMTVN010000584.1:0-2176 GCA_049451415.1 Limisphaerales bacterium
ATGAGGTGAGTGCGGTGGTTGCGCCTGTGATTGAGGAGAGCGGTCCGTTGGTGGCGGGGGGCAATAGTCAGGACGGGGAAGAGTCTCTTGTGCTGGAGGAGGGGGAGCCGGAGGCAGCGGCTCCGAGGCAGCGGCTATTGCAGTTGCATGACGGGCTGTTTTCGCTGGATCTCTACAAAGTTCCGTTGATTGGGTCGCCGGAGGCTCCGACCGTGATTCTGCATTTCTTTGATTACACCTGTGAGCATTGTCAGGCGTTGCATCCGATTTTAACCAATGCCCTGCACACGTTGGGGGATCAGGTGGCTTTGGTGAATATGCCGATCCCCTTGGAGCCGGATTGCAATCCGATTATGCAGCGGCCGAATCCGAAGCACACGAATGCGTGTGATTATGCGCGGATCGGTTTGGCGTTGTGGCGGGCGAAGCCCGAGGCGTTGGCGGAATTTGAAGATTACATGATGGGGCCGAATCGGCCGTTGCATCCGGCGATCGCCGGTCGGGCGGCGGAGCGTCGGGTGGGGAAGGAGGCTTTTCAGTCGGCGTTGAAGGATCCTTGGATTGAGGAGTATCTGGCGGAGGCGATCCGGTTGTATCACACCAATTATTTGGTTTATCGGAAGCAGCGGTTGCCGTTGTTGATGTCGGGAACCAACCTTGTTTCAGGAGAGATGCGAACGGTGGAGCAGTTTTATGAGGCTTTGGCGGTAAGCGGTAAGCGGTAAGCGGTAAGCGGTAAGCGGTAAGCGGGAAGCGCAGAGCGCAGAGCGCAGAGGGCGGAGGGTAGTGCAGCGTGCGCGGCACGGCAGCTGGCGGCTAGGAGCTGGGGGACCGGCGCTGCGCGAGGGGCGAAGTGCAAAGTGGTAAGCGGGAAGGGCGGAGGGCGGAGTGGGAGAGCGGGATGGTGATTTAGGCCGAGATCTTGTGTATGGCGTTTACAGAGACAGATTTGATGGAGCATTTACGGGTGCTGGAGGCGGAGTTTTGGTTGAAGCGTCGGCCGCCCTTGCATCTTCGGGAGCTGGTTCGCGAGGGGCAGCGCATTGAGGGGCAGACGATTGATTTATTCCTGGTCCGGGCAAAGGGCACCAAGAAGGGGGGAGCTGTGGAGTGTCCGATTGTGCGGCTGAGATATGTGCGGAGTCGGCGTGAGTGGCAGATTTTCTGGCAGCGGGCGAATGGCAAGTGGTGTTCCTATCCACCGGAGCCTACGGCTCCGACGCTGAGTGCGGCGCTGGCGATTGTGAATGAGGATGATCATGGATGTTTCTTTGGTTAGGCGTTGAACTCGTGTCTTGGAAGTTGCGGGTTGAGCTGGCGAAATGGGGTCATGTCGAAGCGGCGAGTGAAGCAGGCGGGATCGGGTGGTGAGTTGAAGGCGGGTTCGGGTTCGAATGTTTCGCCCGGGATGCGTTGGGTATTCCGGTTGGGGGCGGTGGTGGTGCTGCCGGTTCTCGTGTTGGTGTTGGCGGAAGTAGGGTTGCGTTTGGCTGGGTATGGGTATGACACGCGCTTTTTTGTCGAGTCCGAGGTGGGAGGAGAGACGCGGTTGGTGACGAATCCCAAGTTTGGTTATCGGTTTTTTCCTCCGAAGCTGGCGCGGACGCCGAGTCCATATTCTTTTGTGCGGGAGAAGGCTCCGGGGACGTATCGGATTTTCCTGTTCGGGGAATCGGCGGCTTTGGGTGATCCTCAGCCGGCGTATGGGATGGGGCGGTATTTGCAGGCGTTGTTGGAGTTGCGTTATCCCGAGGCGAAGTTTGAGGTGATTCCTGCGGCGATGACCGCGATCAACTCGCATGCGTTGGTGGACATGGCCCGGGAGTGTGCGGATTATGATGGGGATTTATGGATCATCTACATGGGGAACAACGAGATGGTGGGGCCGTTTGGGGCGATGACCTTGTTTGGGGCTGAGGCTCCGTCGAGGCTGGTGATTCGGGCGGGATTAGCCTTTAAGCGGATGCGTTTGGGGCAGTGGATGGCAGAACACTTGGCTGGGGGTGGTGTGATGGAGGCATTGCCGGAGCAGTGGGGTGGTTTGGGGATGTTTTTGGAGAAGGCGCTGGCACCGGATGATCCGAAGCGTGGCGTGGTGGAGGAGCATTTTGGAGCGAACCTGAGGGACATGGTGGCGTCGGGGCAGCGGGCTGGGGCGGGGATTCTATTGTGCACG
>JBMTVN010000585.1:0-2173 GCA_049451415.1 Limisphaerales bacterium
TGGTGGCGGTGGGGGAGTTGGGGCGGGGTTTGGGGGTATTGTGGTTGAGTGCGGATTTCAACTGCACCGTGAGGGATCCTGCGTATGTGAATGCGATATTGGACCGGTGTCGGGTGGATCATCCTGAGGTTTACGGGATGATTTTGTATGTTGAGCAGCCGTTTCCGTATGAGTTGGCGGAGGATCGGATTGATGTCAGGAGCATTGTGGAGCGGAAGCCGTTATTTTTGGATGAGAGCGCGCATGATTGGCGGGTGGTGCGATTGGGGCGGGAATTGGGATGGAATGGAGTGGCCTTGAAGACGTGCAAGACCCAGACCGGGGCGATACTGAGTGCGTGTTGGGCGAAGGCTCATGGGATGCGGTTGATGGTGCAGGATTTGACCAACCCGATGCTGGCCCAGATTCCGCATGTCTTACTTGCGGCGCATGTGGGGACTGTGATGGGGGTGGAGAGCAACGGCATGCAGTTTTATCCGGAGGCTTCCCTGCCGGAGGCGGCGGTCCATCCCGGGTTATATGCGAGGCGCGGGGGTGAGCTGGATTTGTCGAGCTTGGGCAGGCTTGGGTTTGGTTATCGCGAAGGGGAGGTGGGTCGGCGGCTGCCGGTGGCTGCATTGACTGTTTGAAATGCCACTTGGAAAAGCGCGGGTGTGGGCGTATTAGAGGCATATTGATGTTTTCGGTGTGCAACCAGTCGGGGGTGAGGGGAGTGAGGCTAAGGGTGGATCGCGGTGCAGGCTTGGCGCTGCGGGGTTTCACCCTGATTGAGCTGCTGATGGCGATGGGGATTGCCTTTACTGTGCTGGCGGGGTTGGCGTTTGGTTACATGCAGGCGTATCGGATCAACGATTCGGCCATGCTGCAGTCTGCGGCGGATCGATTGGTGGTGGACCGGATAGCGATGGTGCGGGCTGCGGAGTGGCGTTATTATGGTTCGCAGCCGACCAACCGCATGTTTGAGTTTACAAATGCGATTGCGACAAATCTTGTGGTTCCCTCGCTGAGCAGCATACATGTGGGTGCAAGGCTGCTGACGGAGGTGACGATGTTGGAATCCAACCTGCCATTGGCGAAGCTGCGGGTGGCTTGTGTATGGACCGGGCCGAACGGGTTTAGCTACACCAACGAGATGGTGACCCTGCGGGCTCCGAACTGATGAGGACGCGTATTCAACCAGTTGGGGAAGCGGGAGATGGGGCGGGTGGTTTTACCTACATTGAGTTGTTGGTGGCGTCGGGCATATTGCTGTTCATTGCTTTGGCTTTGGTGACCAGCAATGTTTCCGGGGCGAGAGTGAGTCAGGTGGTGAGCCAACAGTATGATGCGATGGAGTTGGCGAGGGAGGTGACGACGCGGTTGAAGCTGGAGATTGAGGAGGCGTCGGAGGTGATTGTAGGTGCGGGGAATTTTGGGGAAGTGATTGGGGTGACAGATGGATTGCAGCGAGGGAATGCGATCGAACTACGTTTTTCGGATCACACTAACAGGTACTACGTGTATGAGGGGGAATTGAGACTTTCTGTGAACGAAGTGATTAGACCAAAGCCCGTGGTTCCAGATGTGGTGTCGGCGGAGCCTTTCATGCAGGTGGATCCGGAGAGTTTGGCTGTGGGTGGTGTGGGGGCGCAACCGTTGACGAACCGGGTGGGGAGGGCGTTGATCCGGGTGGCGCTTGAATTATCTACTATGGGCGGGCAGTCGAGGGTGGTGGGGTCGGGGACGGAATTTGACAACCAGTTGATCACGTTTTTCGCATTGCAGCGTGGAGGCTAGAGCATGAGGACAGTTGGCAAGAGCGGGCGTTCTGAGAGCGGCATGGCGATTGTCATGGTGATGATGACTGCTTTGGTTGGCTTTTTGACCGTGGCGAGCATCCTGGGCTTGAGTTCGCGCAACAGTGTTTTTACGTGGCGCACGGCTTCGTTGGAGCGTGGGGATGCGGCGGCGGATGCGGCTTTGGAGGCGGCGGTGGGTTTCATGCTGAGCGACTTGTACACTGAGGGCCAGGTGGCGGTGAGCAACCGGGTATCCTCGGGCTTTTACGGCAAAAAGGTTGCCTTGGCATTGGCAGACAGCTCATGGGGAGGGGTTTTGGAGACTTTTGCTGTGGGGCATTTGGCGACCACCAACACGGGTGAGTTGGCCTTTGAGGTGACTGCGCAGGCGAGGG
>JBMTVN010000586.1:0-2171 GCA_049451415.1 Limisphaerales bacterium
GCCGTGTGCCCCTCATGCGTGTAAATCCAATGCTGAAATGCATCAATGGTCGCAATCCATCCCAACACCTCCACCACCCCCTCCAGATGACTGCGCCGCGCCCGACGTATCTCCGCCTCCCCATAAAACGACTGCAAATGCTCGTTCCCCAATAACTCCATGCTCATGGACGCCACCTCGCAGAACTCAATCGGGATCGCTGTCCGATAAGCATAAAAATCATCATGCGCCGAGGCCAACGCATGAAATGCATGACCCGCCTCGTGCAGCAAGGTCTCCACATCCCCCTGCAACCCCACCGCGTTCATGAAAATAAAGGGCAACCGCGCCTCAGCCAACGTGCTCTGGTAACCGCCAGGCGCCTTCCCCTTCCGGTTCTCCAAATCCAATAGGTTGTGCTGGCCCAACTTGCGGAAATCCTCCGCCAAACCCCCATGCAGCCGGTCAAATACCCGCTGCGTCTTCGCCAGCAAATCCGCCCCGTCATGGAACAGCTTCAACGGCTCCCGCCCCTGCGGATCTACCGCCAAATCCCACGGACGTAACCCGTCCAGTCCCATCGCCTCACGACGCTCCGCCTGTAAGCGACGCAAGACCGGCACCACCGCCGACTCCACCGCGGCATGAAACTTCACACAATCCTCAGGCGTGTAGTCGAACCGGCCCATCTTCCGAAAATAATAATCGCGCGGATTCTCAAATCCCGAATTCACCGCCATCTGCCAGCGCACCTTCAATAAACCGTCAAACAACGAATCCATCCGCCCCGCCTCCTCCAGCCTCCGACTCGCCCCCAGCTTCCAGGCAGCCTCCCGACGCCCCCGATCCGTCTCCTCCAATACCGGCGCCATCTGCGCCAAGGTCCGCTCCACCCCGTCAAAATACACGGTCAACGCCCCCACCAACTTCTGATACTGCTGCCCCAACCGCGCCTCCTCTGTCTCCAAGGCCACGTTCTCCTCCCGAAACAACCGCACCTGTACCGCCGTGTCCCGGTCAAATACCTCATAACGCCCCGAGTCCAACCCCGCCCGCGCAGCATGCTCCAAATACGCCTTCCCCAACTCAAAATGCCGCGGCTTAATCAAAGGCTCTATCTCCTCCACAAAAGCCAAATACGCCCGCTCCGCCTCCTCATCATCGGTATGACACGTCATCGCTATGTATCGACGCGTCCCCTCCTCATCTAGAAATGCACTCAGCTCACCCCAATCCAACAACCAATCCGCCAGGTCGGCCGGCTCCACCAGCTCCGCCAACCGCTCCATCAATCGACCAAATAAACCGTCCACCACCTCCCAACTCTCCACCCCGCAATCCCGCGGCACAAACCGACGCGGACGATACGAATCCAGTCTCCCAAACGGCAATGAGCTCATACCCCGCAAGCATGAGCACCCACCCGCCACCTCCGAAAGCCAAAAACCTCGGGCAATTTCGTGATTCACATCCGTTCCGGATCTGTTAGAACGGGCCCAGCCAACGCCAATCCAAAGGAACTCGGGCGCTGGCCCAACAAGCATTATGAATCTGAGGGTTTTACTGACTTTGGCGGCCTTGGCGTTCCTGACAGGCTGTGGGACTACCACCCCCACCGGGAGCACCTATACTTTCCGTGACGCAACGGCCGGTCCAGACATGGACGTCACGCTCGACAACCTCCTCGAGAGCAGCGAAGACCGCAGCTACCTGGTATGGCTCAACGCCGTCAGGGTCCGCGACGGCGAATGGGAAGCCCGCTACTACCTCGAAGTGCGCTACCAGGCCGCCAGCGACGCCGGATTCCTCGAGATCCTGCCCGGCGATAGCCTCGTCCTCACGGTCGATGGCCAAACCATGCGCTTCCGCGGCCCCGGCAGTGGTGATAACCGCAAAAAGCTAGGCAACGGTCAGTTCGTCGAAAACGCGGTCTTCGAGACCAAAGCCGATGACCTCCGCAAGATCGCCAAAGCCAAGGACATCAAAGTCCAGGTGAATGGCAAACAAAGGAAAATGTACCGCGAGTTCAGCGAAGAAAACCGGCAGAAGTTCCGGAGCTTCGTCCTGATGCACATGGGCTTCTAAATTTCGCCCACACCTCCATCTCCATTCTCCACACTCCCGGGCCTCACCCGGGAGTTTTTGTTTCCATGAATAACATCACCTGCGCCCCCCATTCACGCAGGGATCCG
>JBMTVN010000587.1:0-2163 GCA_049451415.1 Limisphaerales bacterium
GTTTTCACCGCGGTAGCCGCCGCGTTCCTGGGAGGGTGTCGGGTTGTGTTGGATGATGAAATTGTACCAGTCGGCGACCCAGAGGTTGCCGTCGGGGCCGACCTCGGCGGAGACGGGGGAGAACCATTCATCTGCGCTGGCGATGACGGAGAAGCGGTTGATGGCCTTATAGCCGGAGCCGTCGGGGATGTTTTTGAACATGCCGAGGAGGTGTCCGGTGGGGCCACTGATGAAGGCCATGGAATCCTGCCACGAGGGAGGGAAGCGGTCGGAGGTGGCGAAGGAGTAGCCGGCGCCGGCGGTGTATTGGCCGAAGGCATCGACTTGGCGGACGTTGGGGGTGATGGGGTGGAAGTTGGGGGAGTCAGCGATCATTTTGGCGGACATGCCGGGGGTATCCGTGTAGGAGAGGCGGATGTCGGTGCTGATGTCGGCGGTGTTGGCGTTGGCGGTGGAACCGAAGACATCGCCGGCGGCGTTGAAGCCGAGGCCCCAGGTATTGTTGTTGAACTGGTGGAGGAACGTGACGTCTGAACCGTCGGCGTTCATGTTAAAGACCCCGGAGCCGAAGCGGTAGTCCTTGCCGTTGCGGGTGCCGGAGAAGCCGGAGTAGCCGACCGTGCCCCAGACGCGGTTGTTGAGGCCATAGCGGAGGTTGGAAGGGCCGGCGTGGGTGTCGGCGATGCCCCAACCCGTGTTGAGGATTTCGCGGACGTCAGCGATATCGTCGCCATTGGTATCCTTGAAGAAGAGGAAGTCGGGGGCTTGGGAGACGATGACCCCGCCATGGGCGAAGACGATGGAGGTGGGGACATTCAGGCCGGTGGCGAACACCGTGACCTTGTCACAGCGTCCATCGCCGTTGGTGTCCTCGAGGATTTTGATATTATCGCGACCGATACGGTTGGTGGTGAGTTCGTTGGGGTAGTCGACTCTTTCGGCGACCCAGAGGCGGCCGGTGGCGTCGACCCCGGCACCGAAGGGGTTGTTGCGACCCAGAGGCGGCCGCGTTCGTCCCAGGCCATGGCGATGGGGTTGATGATGTCGGGTTCGGAGGCGAAGAGTTCGAGGCGGAAGCCGACGGGGATGCGGGTATACTGGAGGGAGTCTTCCGGGGCGAGCGGGAGCTGGTATTTGAGGGGTTCGGGGCGGCGTTCGTAGTTGGGGATGTTATCGCGTTTTTCGTATTGGAGCGGTTTGCGGGAGGTGAGGAACTGTTCGTAGGAGGAGCGGCGGTGATCGCCGACGGCCCAGAGGATGCCGTGCTTGAGGAGTTGGTGGAATTCGTCGCGAGTCCAGACGCGTTGGTCGTGTCCGGAAGCGGTGTAGAAGACGCGGCCTTTGCCTTGGGTGCGGATCCAGGTCCAAGGCTCGGGTTCGCTGATGTTGTCGCCTCCGGGGTTGACTTCGCGGACTTGGAGGATTGTGCGGTCCTTGGGGTTGTGGTTGGAGTGGACGTAGGTTTCGTCCCAGGCTTCGAGTTCGGGGACGTTCTGGATGGCGGGGTGGTTGGGCAGGATCGTTTTGACTTTAAAGGTGCCGGTTTGGTGGTGGGCGAAGCGTCCGCCGACGAGTTGGTCGAAGCCGGGTTCATTGCTGAAGCACCAGCTTGCACAATGAACGGGGATGAAGCCGCCCCCGTTTTCGACGTAATGGAGGAGGTTCTGCCACTGTTGCGGAGAGATGGTTTCGTGGTTGGCGTAGAGGAGGAGGGCGTCGTAGCGGGCGAGGTGGCTGGCGTCGTCGAGCGCTTCCCCGACCGTTGTGACGTAGTCGAAGTAGATCGCATCGCGTCCGAGCGCCTGGGCGATCATGGGGTAGTAGAGGTTGGAGGGGTGGTGTTCGGCTTCGTGACCGAGGAAGAGGACACGAATAGGACCGGAGGAGGCGGCGTGGTTGGCCGGCAGGCAGGCGAAGGATGCCAGCAGAGCAAGGATCAGGGACTTGAGCTTCATGTGCTTCATGTAGTTGCAATGCGGCGCACCTCGGCTGCGGATCAGCAGCTGTGGGCGCGGAGTCGGGGGAGTGTGCCTGAAGGAGCAGGGAGATCAAGGCTGGGGAGGGGATCCAGGCCATTTTTGGCGGTTTGAGCCGGGTAGAAGTAGGCAGGCTGCTGGGTGTGTTGATCTGGGTGTGGACATTTGATTGATAAACCGTTGGTTG
>JBMTVN010000588.1:0-2158 GCA_049451415.1 Limisphaerales bacterium
GCACTTCCCGGTCTGCCCTCAGCAGCCAAAGGCCAGCAATCAGTGCGTCACCAAGTCGGTCCGTCCGTGCATCCAAGCCGCTCTGGTGAGCGGCGCCTGACTGTTCCGAAACACCAGTTTTGCCGCCAACCACTTACCCCTTGCCGCTTGGCGCTCTGCGCTTCCCGCTCAGCGCTCAGCGCTCAGCCCCACCACCGTCAACCCGGGACGCCGTTCGACGTGACACCCCACCCAGCTGTGACTACGCTGCTCTCCATGCGCGCAGCCGCCACCTGCACCCCCAAAAAACTCCACCCCACCTTAAGCGAAACGAACAACCCGCCGATACTCTCCGGTGAATCAGCTCACGCCGTCACCTCCTGCAATCCCTGTGACAGGCTATAGTCCCAAGAAGAAATGGTTCGTCGGCGGCATGCTCTCCGCCGGAGCCGCCCTTTTCCTCACGATTCTCACTCACCCCCTCAGGCCAGACGACACCCTCTCCCGTATCCAAAAACTAGGAACTCTCCGGATCGGCTATGCCATTACCCCCCCCGTACCTTCCTCACCCCGGAAGGTCGCCCCACCGGAGAATCCGTCGACCTCACCCATCAAGTGGCCTCAGCACTCGGCGTTGAAAACGTCGAATGGCTCCTGACAGGCTACGGCTCGCTCACAGACGAACTCATCGCCCGCCGATTCGACCTCGTGGCCTGCGGCACCTTTCCTCACACCGATGGCTACCCCGACATCACCACCTCCATCCCCACCTCCAGCACCCACTCCACCCTCATCGTCCAACGCAACAACCCCCTCGAAATCCACTCCACGCTCGACCTGCTCCAACACCCCTCCATCCGCGTCGCCGTCATCAGCCAATCCCCCCAGGAAACCCGACTCCAGCAAACCGGCTTCCCCAAAGACCGGCTGATCTCCGCCCCGAATACCACCGCCGGCCACGCCATGGTCCGCCTCAACGCAGCCGACGCCTTCCTCCTGCCCCATACCTCCGCACACTGGATCCTCCAACAACAACCCGTCAATCCCACCCAGCTGGCCACTCCGTTCTCGGATACGCTCAACCAATCCACCAACCCCGCCTCCCCGGGCGGCTTCCTCTTCCTGAAGTCCGACATACGCCTCCTCAAAGCCTGGAACCAAGCTCTGGCACAAGTGCTCCAGTCCAGAGAATACCCACAGCTGGCCCGCGAACCCGGCACGCAGCCGAATGAAATCCCCCTCCGCACCCCCTAGCCATGCCTAAGCCAGCCAACACAACAACCCCGAACCAGCTCCGAAAGGCCTCGCAGCGGTGGTTCCTCGCCGCAGTCACTCTATCCCTCGCCCTCTGTCTCTCCATCACCTGGCTGCACTTCCAACAGGACGCCACCATCCAAAACGCCACGCTCAACGTCCACCGCGCCCAGGAAGCCCGCATCGACCTTCGACTCCCCAAAGTGGACGGCCTCCAGGTCCTCCAGGAAATTAAATCCGACCCCTCACTCAAACACCTTCCCACTGTCATCCTCACCACCTCCGCCGCCGAAGCCGACAGGGTCGCAGCCTACGACGGTGGTGCCGGCAGCTTCCTCGTCAAACCTGTCGACTTCCAGAAATTCACCTCCCTTCTGGAAACCTTCGGCTACTACTGGATCGCCTGGAACCGCCACCCCGAACGCCAAACCTAACGCGCCTGAGAAAATAGATCGGGATCGAGCGCGCCTCCAGCGCGTGTAGCCAGCAGACCGAAGAGAAAAAACAGTGGCTCAGCGCTCTGCACCTTCATTCACCTATGGCTGTGTTCACGCGGATAACCCTCGGACCCCTGCCAGTGTTTCCCAGTTTCAGTGTTTCGGTGTTTCCGAGCAATCAGCGGCGCCACTGGATTTCGCGCAGGTAGGGACCCGCTGTTTACGGCGTTCTACGCCGCCGCGTGACCGCAAGTCATTGCACCAATCTCGCAAGGGTAGGGACGACGTGCCTGTCGTCCGCCAAATCATTGCACCAACCACGTCCCCCCGGCGGAGACGCAGCTCGGCCCTTGTCTCTTGGGAGTTGTGGTAATTTACCTGCGCCTTGTTGGTTTGGGCAGGAACCTGCCCGGCAAGGGCCCATCCGGGGCGCCCGCCCTCTCAAAACCCCTTACCGCTTCCCGCTCTGCGCCTCCCGCAACCACACC
>JBMTVN010000589.1:0-2154 GCA_049451415.1 Limisphaerales bacterium
ACTGCCCCCCATCTCCACCCTGGATAAGATCATCGTCGCGTTCGCCGGCCCCCTTTTCAGCTTCTCCCTCGCCATCGTCTTCGCGTTCATCGTTTACGCCGTCGGCCGCCCCGTCAGCGAGGCCGAAACCACCACCACCGTCGGTTACGTCTACCCCGACTCCCCCGCAGCCAAAGCCGGCATCCTCCCAGGTGACAAAATCACCAAGGTCGACGGCTACCCGGTAACCCGCTTCGGCGGTATCGGCGATAGTATCACCTGGCGCGTGGTCTCCAGCACCGGAGATACCATCCCCATCGAACTCGAACGCAACGGCCAAACTGTCCAACTCGACTCGGGATTCGTGCGCGAAGAAACCAAAGTCTACGAACGCAGCTCCCTCAGACAAATCCGCATCGAACCCAAAAAGACCCCGCTCGTCGCCAAGGTCATGCCCGATAGCCCCGCAGCCACCGCAGGTATCCGACCCAATGACGTCATCCTCGAAGTCGACGGAACCCCCCTCCTCTCCCCCGCTGCCCTCGGCGACTACGTCCAGAAAGCCGGCGAAGGACAACCCGTCACTCTCAAAATCGAACGCGGCAAGGAAACTCTCACCACCCAGGTCACCGCACAAAAACCCGTCTACCCCGACGATGTGCCCGAAGACCAGCAACGCGCCCTCATCGGAATCCAGTGGGAACTCAGCGGCCGCTACTCTGTCGACCACCCCGGCCCCATGAAACAAATCTCCGCCAGCGTCATGGCAATGGTAAATACTTTCCAAGCCCTCTTTACCCCAAAATCGGATGTCAAGGCCGAGCACCTGTCCGGGTTCGTAGGCATCATGCGTATCTATTACATGCTCTTCGCCGATGAAAATGGTTGGCGCCAGGCCCTCTGGTTCAGCGTCATCCTGAACGTCAACCTCGCACTGCTTAACCTCCTGCCCATCCCCGTGCTCGATGGCGGACATATCCTTCTCGCCCTCATAGAAGGCGCACGACGAAAACCCATCCACCATCGAACGCTCTCTATTCTCCAAAGTGCCTGTGCCTTCCTCATTATAGGCTACATGCTCTATGTGACGGTCTTCGACGTCCAGGACCTCCCCTGGAAAGGCTCCTCCACCGAGAAAATCCACTTCACTCCGCAGCAAACCCCATCAGCAGCCCCCGCATCCCGCTAGGCCTGCTCTCACGGTAAACCTACCGCCCGGGATTGAACCAAAACCAGCCATGAGCTACTGCCCCTCCCCCTACGCCTTCACCCGCAGACTCACCCGCGAAGTCGTTGTCGGTAACCCGCAAAATGGCGGTGTCATCATCGGGGGAAACCACCCCATAGTCGTCCAGTCCATGATCACTTGCGATACCATGGACACCGACCTCTGCGTCAAAGAATCCCTCGAACTCGTCGCCGCAGGCTCCCAACTCGTTCGGATCACAGCCCCGACAGTCAAGGACGCAGCAAACCTCAAGAATATCGCCCAGAAACTCAGGGACCAAAACTGCCACGTCCCCATCGTCGCCGATATCCACTTCAAACCCGAAGCCGCCCTCGAAGCAGCCAAATGGGTCGAGAAAATCCGCGTCAACCCGGGCAACTACGCCGACAAAAAGAAGTTCGCCGTCCGCGAATACACCGACGAGCAATACAACGCCGAACTAGAGCGCATCGATGAGGAGTTCTCCCCCCTGGTCCAACTCTGCAAAGACCTCGGCCGCGCCATGCGCATCGGCACCAACCACGGTTCCCTGAGCGATAGAATCATGAACCGCTACGGGGATACTCCCGAGGGCATGGTGGAAAGCGCACTCGAATTCGCCCGCATCGCCAGACGCCACAATTACCACAACTTCGTGTTCTCCATGAAAGCGAGCAACCCGAAGATCATGATCGAATGTTACCGGCTCCTCGTCAGCACCCTGACCAAACTGGGCCCCGATTGGAACTACCCCATCCACCTCGGGGTCACTGAGGCCGGCGAAGGCGAAGACGGACGAATCAAAAGCGCCATCGGTATCGGTTCCCTCCTCGCCGATGGCCTGGGCGATACGATCCGGGTCTCCCTCACCGAGGATTCCCCTCGCGAAATCCCCGTTTGCCTGGAACTCCTTCAACAAGTTTCCAGCCTCACCTCCCCAAACCTTCCCGGCAACCCGCTGCCCACCC
>JBMTVN010000590.1:0-2148 GCA_049451415.1 Limisphaerales bacterium
GGCGGTTGGCGGTTGGCGGTTGGCGGTTGGCGGTTGGCGGTTGGCGGTTGGCGGTGAGAGTGGGGGGCAGAGAAAAGCCCGGGATGGGTTCCCGGGCTTTGAGAGGTTGATTGTGGGTCTGGTTATTTGAGGAGTTCTTCTGCGATTTGGACGGCATTGAGGGCGGCGCCTTTGAGCAGCTGGTCACCGGAGACCCAGAAGCAGAGTCCATTATCGAGTGCGCAGTCTTTGCGGAGGCGGCCGACGGCGCAGTTATCTTTTTCGGCCTGGACGAGGGGCAGCGGGTAGGCGTTGTTGGCGGGGTCATCGACGACATCGAGTCCGGGGGCTTTGCGCAGGACTTCGAGGGCGGCCTCGACGGTGACGGGTTTTTCAAATTCGGCGCTGACGGCGATGGAGTGGGCGCGGTAGACGGGGACGCGCACGCAGGTCACGCTGGCGCGGAAGCCGGGGTGGTGCATGATTTTGCGGCCTTCGTTTTCCATTTTCATTTCTTCCTTGGTGTAGCCGGTGGGGAGGAAGGAATCGACGTGGGGGAGGACGTTGAAGGCGATTTGGTGGGGGTAGACCTCGCGGGTGACGGGTTGGTCTTTGGCGATTTGGTTGACCTGGTTTTTGAGTTCCTCGATGGCTTTGGCTCCGGTGCCGGAGACGGCCTGGTAACTGGAGGCGAAGATGCGTTTGCAGTGGAAGGCCTGGTGGAGCGGGTAGAGGGCCATGAGGGTGACTGCGGTGGTGCAGTTGGGGTTGGCGAGGATACCCTTGTGGTTTTTGACGTCTGCAGGATTGACCTCGGGGACGATCAGCGGGACGGAGTCATCCATCCGGAAGGCGCTGGAGTTATCGACGACGACGCAGCCGGCTTTGACGGCGGCGGGAGCGAAGGTTTTTGAGATGGATCCGCCGGCGCTGAAGAGGGCGATATCGACGCCTTCGAAGGCGGAATCGGTGAGTTCCTTGACGGTGATTTCCTGACCTTTGTAGGTGAGCGTTTTGCCGACGGAGCGGGCGGAGGCGAGGAGGGTTAATTTGGCGAGGGGGAAGTTCCTTCGCTCGAGGGTTTTCACCATTTCAACGCCGACGGCGCCGGTAGCGCCGACGACGGCCACGTGGAGGTTATTGCGGTCCATAAAGAGGGGGTGACTATATCGGGGAGGGGACGGGTGTCAAACCGTGCCCGGTGTTGGGGGTAGAGTTGGTGGCGGCTTTTAGCTGGCGGGTTTGAGCAGCGGGTGTTTGTAGTGGCGCTTCATGCGGGTGCAGGAATCGAGGTCGGTTTTGCCGTCGTCATTTTCCCAGACTTCGTCGTAGGCCGGCTTGGTGGGGGTCCGTTTGAGGATGACTTCCTTGACGACCGTGCCGTCTTTTTTGGAATCGATTTCGTAGTAGCGGTTTTTCCAACTGGGATCGAGCCTGTTGGACAGGATGACGAGCACGTGATTAATCATGGGCAGACCTCGTGACGGGGCGATTTGTGCGCCGTGCGAGGAGGGATTACATACGCAGAGCTGGGGGAGAGGGCAAGAGCGCAGCGATGATGGGGTTAGATTTGGAAGTCGACGGGGCGTTCGGCTTTGAGCATGACCTTGACGCGGGCGTCTTCCTGGAGGACGAGGGAATTGGCAGGTACGGAGTGGGTAAGGAAGACATTGGCGCCGATGGTGCTTCCGGAGCCGACGACTGTATCGCCGCCCATGATGGTGGCTCCGGCGTAGACGGTGACGCGGTCTTCGAGGGTGGGGTGGCGTTTTTGGCCGCGGAGGGCTTGGCCACCGGAGAGGGATCGGGCGACGAGGCCGACGCCCTGGTACATTTTGACGCGGCTACCGATGGTGGTGGTTTCTCCAATGACTGTGCCGGTGCAGTGATCGACGAAGAAGTAGGGGCCGATGGTGGCTCCGGGGTGGAGGTCCATGCCGGTGCGGCCGTGGGCCCATTCGGTCATGATTCGGGGGATGAGGGGTACTTGGCGCAGGTAGAGTTCGTGGGCGAGGCGTTGGACGGCGATGGCTTCGACGAAGGGGTAGGCGACGATGACTTCCTCGGAGCTGAGTGCGGCGGGGTCGCCGTTGTAGGCGGCTTCGACATCCGTTTGGAGGATTTCGCGGACGCAGGGGATGGACCCGATGAGGTCGGCGGTGATTTGGC
>JBMTVN010000591.1:0-2141 GCA_049451415.1 Limisphaerales bacterium
TTGATCTGATGGGCTGCAGGGATGTGAAGGTTGAGATGCGGGGTGTATTTCGGGATGTGCGGGGTTTGGTATTTGAGCCGTTGGGGGCGGGTGAACTGGGTTTGCAGAGGAACGTGCATGTGGTGGTGACTGAGCCTGGGATGGTGCGGGGGAATCACAGGCATTGGTTGGGGTTGGAGGTTTTGGTGGTGGTGGGGCCGGCGGAGGTGAGGATGGCTGAGGATGGTGAGGTGGGGGACTACCGTGTGCCGGAAGGGGAGGTGCATCGGTTTGTGATTCCGCCCGGGGTGGCACACGCGGTGCGGCATGGTGGTGGTGTTCCGGGGTTGCTGGTGAGCTTTAGCACTCGCGGGCATGATCCTGCTGATCCGGATGTGGAGCGAGTGGAGTTGTTCTAGGGGAGGCGGCAGGAGTCCTTGGGTTTACAGGGTGCGAGTTGGTGACGGTTCCGGCTGATCCACCGGTAGAGGAGGGCGGTCAGGGGCATGGCGCCCGGGAGGAAAAGGAGGCAGGAGAGGGGTGCGGAGAGGGGGAGGCGGAGGCCGATGAAGCGGACGGCATCGGCTCCCTGGAGGATGTGGTTGGTGGAGGTGACGATGTGGATGGATTGCGAGAGTTGTGTGGTGTTGAGGGGGATGGGGGTGGTGGATGGGGGGGCAGGCGGGAGGAGTCGGAGGGTATTCTGGCGGAGGGATTTGGGGTCTGAGGGGGCAGGGGTGAGGGTGGATTGTCCGATGCAGCTGAAGCGGTTCAGCCAGTCCATTTTCTTGAGGAGCCGGATGGAGCGCTGGCAGAAGAGGCAGGTGTCATCGAAGACAACGCGGTGTTGGGTGGCTGTCACTGGGGGGTAGATTTCGGTTGCGTCTGTTGGATGACCATTTGTATTAATGCAAAAGTTCAGCCCAGTTAACGGAATTTAGTCCTATGAGAACTTTTTGTACGCTGCGTCGGTCCCGGTGGGGATTCACCCTGATTGAGCTTTTGGTGGTTATCGCGATTATTGCGATCCTGGCCGGGATGCTTTTGCCAGCTTTGAGTAAGGCCAAGACCAAGGCACAGGGTATCATGTGTTTGAGCAACAACAAGCAGTTGGTCTTGGGGTGGGCGTTGTATTCCGGGGATTTCAACGAGAAGGTGGCGAACAATTTCACTATTCCCGGGACGGAGCAGGCGATTACCTCCGGGGAATTCAACAATTGGGTGAACAACATCATGACCTGGGGGGCTGGTGGGGGTATTGCGGATCGGAGTGTGACTAATCTGGCTTGGGTGAAGAACGGCGTCTTGGGGAACTACACCGATGGTGCGGTCGGGATTTACAAATGTCCGGCGGACATTTTTGTGAGTCCGCAGCAGCGGGCGGCGGGGTATACGCAGCGGAACCGGAGCATTTCGATGAACGCGTTGTTTGGCCTTTCGAACAATGACTCGAACGACAACACGACTCGCGGTCAGAGCTGGGCGTTTGGTGGTGCTTACCGCCAGTTTTTGAAGACGACCGATATTCCGGAGCCGACGATGACCTGGCTGACGTTGGATGAGCATCCGGACTCGATTAACGATGCATTTTTCGTGACGGACCATAATGCCAACAACTGGCAGGATATTCCGGCTTCGTATCACAATGGGGCCTGTGGTTTTTCCTTTGCTGACGGGCATGCAGAAATCCGGAAGTGGTTGAGTCAGGCTTCGATTTACAACGTGGATTATGCCTATGGACCGACGAAGCCGTTTGATGCCGCGGGCAGGCGGGACATGGAATGGTATCGGGATCGGCTGCAATTGATCCCGTATCGTTGATGCAGCGCACGGTGGTGCGCCGCAGGGAGAGAGGAGACGGGAGAGGGGAGAGAGTGGGGCAGGCGATTCGCGCAGGAGCTAGAGTGTGGTAGCCAGTTGGGAGACAGGCACTGCGCGCGGGAGGGGCGACACGGACAACAGGGACGAGGGTTGGTCACTGAGACCTGACTCCCGACTCCTGTTTTCGATCCCGATCCCGATAGCGATTTCGATTTCGAGAGCATGAATCGGGGTGTTGAGGGGAAGTATTCATATGTGTGGGGTTCATGCGGTTGATGTGGGGTGGTTGTGCTCGGAGGGGATCCGCGTGAACCTTTCCTTACATGAATGCCTGGATTTGG
>JBMTVN010000592.1:0-2135 GCA_049451415.1 Limisphaerales bacterium
GGTTACGGGAGTGGTTATCTTCGCCCGGGATGTTGCGTTGGGCGTCGGGTCGGGCGCGAAGACGAAGGCAGCGGATGTGGGGGAGTTGACGTTATCGATGTTGCGGGGGGAGGAGGGGAATCAGGCGCGGGACTTGGAGGAGTTGACGGGTTGGCTGGCGGGGGAGGCCAGGCCGGATGTGGTGTGTTTATCGAATGCGATGTTGTTGGGGTTGGCGAGGGAGTTGAGGTTGAGGTTGGGGGCGCCGGTGGTGTGCATGTTGGGGGGTGAGGATGCGTTTTTGGATGCCTTGCCGTTGGAGGTAAGAGCGGGGGCGTGGTCAATCTTGCGGGAGCGGGCGAAGGGGGTGGACTGTTTCTTGGCGCCGAGCCGATTTTTTGCGGATGTGATGTCGGAGCGATTGGGGGTGGAGCGGGAGCGCATTCGGGTAGTGGCGAACGGGATTGCGTTGGATGGGTATCCGAAGGTTGGCGAGGTGGGGGTGGGTAGTGGGGGCGCGCCGGTGGTGGGGTATTTTGCGCGGATGTGCATGGAGAAGGGGTTGGATATCTTGGTGGATGCGTTCATTGAGTTGGCGCGGAGGGATGAGGTGCCCGGGGTACGGTTGCATGTCGGTGGTGGGTGTGGGCCGGCGGACGAGTCGTTGGTGGCGGAATTACAGGGGCGGCTGGAGCGGGCGGGATTGAGCGACCGGGTGAAGTGGGTGAAGAATCCGGATCGGGCGGGCAAGCTGGAGTTTTTGCGGTCCTGCTCGGTGTTGTCTGTGCCGGCGCGTTGTGGTGAGGCGTTTGGCTTGTATGTGGTGGAGGCATGGGCAGCGGGTATTCCGGTTGTGTTGCCCAGGGCGGGGGCGTTTACGGAGCTGGTGGAGTCGACGGGTGGGGGGGTGCTCTGTGAGTTGGCTGATCCGGTGGTATTGGCTGGCGGGCTGGCGACGGTGCTGGGGGATGAGTTGAGGCGCAGGGAGATGGGGTTGGCGGGGCAGCGTGCTGCGCATGCGAGCTACGGGGTGGAAGCGATGGCGGGGCGGGTGCTGAAGGTTTTTGAAGCGCTGGTTGGGGACGGGGAAGGGAAGGCCGTTGTCAATACGGGGCATGTGAGTTAGAAGGCGTGGCGATGATGGCTTCTGAGTTTCGCATTAAGCGGCGGGTGGAGTTTTCCGAGACTGACATGGCGGGGATTGTGCACTTCGCGAATTTCTTCCGGTATATGGAATCGGCGGAGCACGCATTTTTCCGGTCCCTGGGTTACTCGGTGGTGTTGCGCGGTTTTGATCCTCCGCTGGGGTTGCCGCGGGTCCATGCGGAGTGTGACTACTTCAAGCCGCTGCGGTTTGAGGATGAGTTTGAAGTGCGGTTGTATGTGGCGGAGAAGCGGACGAAGTCATTGAGCTATGTTTTCCGGTTTTTCCGGTTGGGCGATGCTGAGCCGGTGGAAGTGGCGAAGGGTCGGGTGACCGTGGTGTGCGTGCGGCATCACGCTGACGGCACGATGAAGGCGGCAGACCTGCCGCCGGAGGTGAGTGATCGGCTCGAGGAGGCTGCGGCTGAATTGATAGGTTGAAGCGGCAGCCGGTCGCCGCTACTTTCCGCGAACTATGGGTGCTGAACACACATCGCAGGCCGGATCGGCCTGGTTATTGTTATCCTTGCTGACCGTGGCCAGCTGGGGAGTCTACGGGGTTTTCCTGCATACGGGTCAGGTGGCGATGGGCGACCCCATTAACGGTCGCTACAAGGCCTTCCTGTTCGTGGGGATTGCTTACTTTCTGACGGCCGTGCTGGCACCGTTGGCTTTGTTGATGGCGAAGGGCGCCGCGTTCTCGGGGTATACGGCCAAGGGGGCCACGTGGTCCTTGGTTGCAGGAATTGTTGGAGCCATTGGTGCCTTTGGTGTGCTGCTGGCTTTTGGGGCCGGGGGCAAACCAGCGGCGGTGATGTCGATTATTTTTGCCGGTGCGCCGGTGGTTAATGCGGTGGTGTCGCTGATGATGCATCCGCCTGCCGGTGGATGGGGCAGCATCAAGCCGCAGTTTTATCTGGGGATTGCCCTCGCCGCATTGGGTGGATGTCTGGTCACGTTTTACAAGCCGGGCGGTCCGCCGCCGAAGAAGGCGCCAAGCGCGGAGCAGCAAG
>JBMTVN010000593.1:0-2127 GCA_049451415.1 Limisphaerales bacterium
GGAGGTGGTTCAGGTGAAGGCGGCGGGTGGGGTGCGGGATTTGGGGGCGACGCGGTGTGGGGCGACGGCGACGGCGGCGATTTTGAAGGAGTTTCGGGTGAGGGAGAGGGCTGGGGGCTGAGGGCTTTTGCATCGCGTGGTGGCGCGATGCAGGTAGAGGGAAGAGAGGAGAGGGTGTAGGGCGGAGGGCGCCTGGGTTGCGGAGTTTTGGTGTTTCAGAGTTTCGTAAGGGCTAGGTGGCTGGTGGCCACGAGATGTGGTGTGGTCGTGCGGGTGCGCATGCGCCTGACTTTTCCGAATTACGTCAGCTCTGGAGGAGTGGATATGGGGGTTAGGGTTGCGGGATGGGGGCGGCTTTTTGGCGGCGTTGCATGAGCTCTTTCCAGGTGGTGAGGTGGATTCCCTGGTCGTGGATGAACTGGGCGACTTTGGGGTCGGTGAGGGCTTGGAGGTCTCCGAGGCGGGACTGGTGGGAGCCGGTGACGAGGGGGAATTCGTCGGAGGGGCGGGCGGAGTGGAAGATGATCATGGTGATGCCGGGTTTGAGGGATTTGAGGAGTTCGATGAGCTTTTCGGATTTCTGGGTGGCGGGCCAATCGCCGGTGGAGGCGTGGAGGTCATCGATGACGGGGAGTCCGGCGTTCCAGACTACGGGGATGTAGGGTTCGAGTTGTTTGGCGATTTCGCCGTGTTCGATTTGGATATAGGTGCCTTGGCTGCCGGGCATGAGGATAGGGACCTGTTTCTCGATGCCGAGGCGGACGTATTTTTCGAAGAAGGCGGGGTGGGCAAAGAGGGTGCCCATGTGGGAGTCGAGGTGGGTGATGGGGAGGCCCATGCGTTCGGCGCGGGTGTATTGGGCGCGGATTTCGAGGTCGACTTCTTCCGGGGAGGCGTTGGCGACGACTTCTTCGACGCTGGGCCAGAGGCAGCCTTGGGGGTCGGTGAGACCGGGGACCTGGCTGGCACCGGCAAGGGGACTCCAGCGGTAGGATTTCCATTCGGAGGTCAGCGTGAGGTGGAGGCCGCTATCGATGTTGGGGTGATCCTTGAGGTAGGCGGCGATTTCTGGGACCCAGGGGCAGGGCATCATGACACTCCAAGAGGTGGCGATACCTTGGGCGACGGATTCGATTGAGCCTTGATTGGAGGGGTGGGACATGCCGGCGTCGTCGACGTGGGGGAGGATGACGACATCGGTGGGTTTCCATCCGAGGCGTTCGGCGAAGGTGGGGGCGGCGAAGGTGGTGGTTAGGGTGAGAAGGAAGCAGGTGAGGGAATGGGCGAGGGGTGTACGCATAGGGAGAGATGGGATATGGGAGATCGGTTATTGGCTAGTGATGATGGATTAGGAGTTAAGGGTTTCGGGTTTGAAGTTCCAAGTTTGAAGTGTGGGGATTGGGTATGGCATATGGGATATGGAAGGTGGGAGATGGGACAGGACTTGGTTCTGGTTTGCTGAGTGCTGATCGGGAGGTTTCCATGGTGCGAGGAGGAGGAAGTGAGCGGTTGACGCGTCGCCGGTTTTTATCCCGGGCGGCTGTTGGTGTGATGCCATTGGTGGTGAAGCCGTCGGTCTTGGGGTTGGGGGGGGAGGTTGCCTTGAAGCAGGTACGGTTCCATGTGGATTCGGAGAGTGCGGACGTGCGGGTGGCGGCGTTGCGCACATTGAGCACGTGGAAGACGCCGGATGCTGCGCCTGAGCTGTTGGTTTTGGCGAAGGCGGCGAAGGTGGAGGCGGATCGGGCGCTTTGTTTGCGTGGGTATTTGGGCTGGGTGCGGAGTGGTGAACTTTCTGTGGAGCAGCGGTTGTTGATGGTGGAGGAGGTGGCGTCACTGATTCAGTCGGAGGAGGAGCAGAAGCAGTTTTTAGGAGCGGCGGGCAGCATTTTATCGGAGCGGGCGTTGGTGTTGATTTTGCCCTATTTGGGGGGTGAGGGGGTGGCGGAGGAGGCCGCAGTGGCGGTGGCGTTGGTGGTGGAGCCTTTGTTGAAGCGTCCGACTTCGGCTGAGGCGAACAAGGTTATGATTGAAGCCTTGGAGGCGGCGGTGGCGTCGGGTCCGAGTGAGGGTGTGCGGGGTCGGTTGGAGGGCTTTTTGGGTGATGTGAGGGGGCGGTGAGGGCGG
>JBMTVN010000594.1:0-2119 GCA_049451415.1 Limisphaerales bacterium
AACAAGAACCTCGCACCCGCCACCGCCCCCAAAATTAACCACGGGCCAAAATCCGCCACCCGCTCCGAAGATCCGCCCGACAACGGCGCCCGACGACTCGCCGTCCATAAACCCGCCAAAAAAGCCACCGCCACCAATACCCCATACCAGTATATGGTAAACCCACCCAAATCTATCGCCACAGGATGCATCGTCCCCCAAACCTACCCAGCCCCCGCCTCCCTTGTCCCGCCAAATTCAAACCCAATAGAATCGACAGACCCCGCCGGAAAAGCCCAGCATCCTCGCCCCAGAAGCAAACTCCGCCAATCCTCATGCGAAGTCGTAACCACCCACTGCCAAGCTTCCTGCGCCGCATCACCCTCGTCCTTGCCCTCATCACCCTCACGGTGCCATGGAAAGCCGATCAACTCCTCTCCCAAACCGCAGGCCCCCTCCCGCTCTGGGTCTATTACGCCCTCGCCGCCAGCACGCTCCTCGCCATCATCACCTCCATCCTCACCCATCAATGGTGGCCCGATACAGATCACCCCAAAAACCCGTCCAGCCCGGCAACCCCCAAAACCAACCACCACTAGCCCATGCCAGGCATCTATCAAACCGATAACCGGATCTGGCTCCTCCTCGCAGCATATTCCCTCTTCCTCCTCGCCATCGGATGGCTGGGACGCCGGGCACGAACCTCCAGCAACTCCCTCAGTGACTTCTACCTCAGCGCCCGCTCCATGAGCCTGTGGGTCCTCCTGCCCACCCTCTACGCTACCCAATACAGCGGCAATACCCTGGTCGGCTTCACGGCCAAAGCCTACCGCGACGGATTCACTCTCCTCGTCAGCGTCACTTTCATGATGGCTGTCATCCCTGTCTACCTCCTCTATGCCCCCCGCCTCTTCCGCCTCAGCCGCCAGCATGAGTTCATCACCACCGCCGACTTCATCCACTGGCGCTTCAAAAACCGACTCCTCACCTCCCTCGTCTCCATCTCGGGCATCATCGCAATGTCCAATTTCATCATTACCAACCTCAAGGCCATCGGCGTCATGACCCAAGCCGCCACCGGAGGCCATACACCAGCCTGGATCGGCATCACCTTCTTTGCCGTCATCATCCTCCTCTACGAAACCCTAGGCGGACTCCGCAGCGTCGCCTGGACCGACGTCATCCAGGGGCTCGTCCTCTTTATCGGCTGCCTTGTTATCTTCGGTGTCGTCATCGCACAGGCTGGAGGCCCCACCCACCTGCTCGAGCAAATCCAGTCCGCCGCACCCCAGTTCTGGACGCCACCCAATGCCCAGGCCCAAATCGAATGGCTCAGCACCATCCTCATCATCGCCATCGGGATCGCCCTCTACCCCCACGCCATCCAACGCATCTATGCCGCCCGCTCCGGCCGCGAACTCAAACGCGCACTCCAGATCATGGTCTTCCTCCCCCTCCTCACCACCCTACCCATGCTCACGGTCGGCTGGATCGGACGGATCCGCTTCCCCAACCTCGATACCGCCGCCAGCGAAAGCATCACCATGAACCTCCTCCAGACCATCGCCTACGAAAACCCCGCCGCCGCCTGGGTCGTCCTCCTCTTCCTCGCCGCCCTCTTCTCCGCCCTCATGTCCACCGTCGACTCCGCCCTCCTCTCCATCTCCTCCATGCTCACCCAGGACCTCTACCGCCCTGCCAGACCACAAAATACCGAAATCCAACTCTCCCGCTTTGGAACACTCTCCAGCATCACCGTCATGGCTGTCACGGTCCTCATCTCCATCTTCCTCGATAAATCCATCTTCAAAATCATCGAGATCAAACTCGAGCTCCTGGTCCAAATCGCTCCCGCCATCCTCCTCGGCCTCCACTGGCCCAACCTCCGGCCCCGCCCCGTCCTGTTCGGCCTCATCGCCGGCCTCGCCGTCTCCCTCTTCTTCGTCCTAGGCAGCACCTTCGGCCCCGACAACCTTGTCCCTCGTAAACCCCTCGGCCTCCACGCCGGCCTCGTCGGTCTCCTCACCAACCTGGCCGTCCTCACCCTCTCCCAATCCCGCCAACGCTAACCCCAACCCCCTCCCCCCCGCCCCCTGCCCCCACCCCAATAGCTGCTCAGACCTTCTATTCATAACCCTCT
>JBMTVN010000595.1:0-2114 GCA_049451415.1 Limisphaerales bacterium
ATGTGGGAGTATGTCCGGGGCACGGGACAGGCTGTGCTGGCTCCAATTACACTATGAGATGGCTGCCCGCCCTACTGCTGCTGCCGTACCTGGTTTCAGTGCCCACCGGATGCAGGCCATCGAGCGGGGAGCAAAGGGTATCTACGGACCAATCGGCGGATGCACCTTCCGGCGTGCTGGTGCGGGTTGGTAGCGGTGTGGTCACGGAAGCGGACCTGAAGCACCACTTGAGTGAGCGATTTGGCGGTCGGGGAGATGCAGATACCCGCCAGCGAGCCTTGACTGAGTTGGTCCGACGCGCCCGTTGGGCTGAGGCGGCACAGGCAGAGGGGTTGGGTCAGGATGTCGTTGTTCGGGCTGAGCGGGCGCGTGTTATGGCCCGCCGGTTCGAGGAAGAGGTGGTAAGTCCCAGGATTCGCGATGCCTGGGCCCTGATTAACGAGGGTTTCTTACGGCAGATTTACGAGTCCAGAGCCGATGCTTTTGCCACGGAGGAGAAGCGAAGGGTGGCCGTTCTCTGGCTGAATCCCGGATCAGATGAAGCGCGTCGTAGCAGTTATCAGGAAAAGCTGAGCCAAGCTCGTGACTGGTTGCTTGAGCAGCCGGAACTGAGGGATCATCCAGAGGAAGGCTTCTCAGTGCTGTCGATTGACCATTCCGAGCATGCTGCAAGCCGTTTTAGGGGCGGCGATGTTGGATGGGTGGCGCGCAGTGATGATGGGGTTGCAGCGTGGCGCAGGCGGTTAGCGGACATCGTCTTCCGTCTTACTGAGGTGGGTGAGGTGAGTCCGGTGGTTTCGGGTGAGGAAGGCGTTTTTCTGGTGCGACTGATGGACCTTCAGCCTGAGTCCAGGCAGTCCTTTGAATCCGTGCGATCACGGTTGGAGAAGGAGGCGAAGGACCAATTGCGCAAGCAGGTTGAAGACCAGATCCATCAGGAGTTGGAACATGCCTATCCTTCGGTTCCTGAGTAGAGCTGATCCTCTGCAAGCCTCACCCGGACTCGACGTATCATTTAGCCCCCTGATGGTTTTTCCTCGTTGCCTGCCGGGGATGAGTAGCTCATGGTCAGTCCCATTCCATGAATCGACGATCATTTATTGGTGGTGCAGTGTTCTGCGGTCTTTTGATGATGTGTTTGAGCGGGGGGCGGGGCGTAGCGGCCGTGCCTGAGGGGGCGGAGTTCTATGAGTTGAGGGTTTACAGCACGCAGTCGGAGGCCCAGCAGGGTTTAATTAATGATTACTGGGCGAAGGCGGCGGTGCCGGCCTATGAGCGGATGGGGGTTGGCCCGATTGGAGTATTTACTGAATTGGAGGATTCGCCTACGAACCGGGTGTTTGTGCTGATTCCGTTTGCTGGGGCGGGGGATTATGCGGCTGTGCCGGGGCGGTTAGCTGCGGATGCGAAGTATGTGGAAGCGGCGGCGCCGTATTTGGATGCGCCGCGGAGCGATGCCGCTTACACCCGATATGAGAGTTCATTGCTGGTGGCGTTTGAGGGGATGAAGCGGCTCGAGGTGCCGCCTTCGGCGGTCGAGAAGAAGCCGTGGGTATTTGAGCTGCGGATTTATGAGAGCCACAGCGAGGCCAAGGGGGAGAACAAAGTGAAGATGTTTAATTCAGGAGAGATTCCCTTGATGAAGGAGGTGGGTTTAGCACCGGTTTTCTTTGGGCAGACCGTGGTGGGCTCGGCGATGCCGAACCTGATCTACATGGTCTCGGGTGAGGACACGGAGGCGCACAAGGTGCACTGGAAGGCATTTTTTGATGCGCCGGTCTGGAAAGAATTGATTGGCGATCCGCAGTACAAGGGGAACGTGTCCAAGGTGGTGAGCATTTTCCTGAAGCGGACCAAGGCGTCGCAGATCTAGTGCAAAGCGCGGTGCGCTTTGCACAGGAGCCGGGAGCTGGAAGCTAGAAAGTTGGGGGATGGGCGCTTCGCGCGAGAAGGGGGTGTCGGATATGGGATATGGGATATGGGACATGGGTTAAAGATTAAGGGTTAATGGTTTGGGGTGGAGGCGTCGCGCGCTGAAGCGGGACGCGGGGAGACGGTAGAGTGGAGAGCCCGGGGGGGCTGCGACGCTGCGACGCTGCGGCGTAGTGCAGGGA
>JBMTVN010000596.1:0-2113 GCA_049451415.1 Limisphaerales bacterium
TCGTAGGACTTGAGGATGCGATAGACCGAAGCCTCTGACACAAAATACTTTTCCGTGTCGGTGAAGCGCACGGCCAGTTCGCGCGGCGACAGTTCGCTTTCTTGCAAAGCGAGGTTTTTGATCCTTTCGCGAACCGGCTCGGGAATGCGGTTCCAGACCCGTGACGGCTTTGGACTGCGATCCTCAAGTGCCTCGGGGCCGCCGGTTTGATACCGTTCATACCAACGATAGAAAGTGGCCCTGGGAATGCCCAGCTTGTCCAGCGTGCGCCTGGTCGATAGGTGCGACCGCTCAACCAGCCGGATGATCTCCAGCTTCTCGGATGCAGGGTACCTCATTCGTCGTCGCCCCCATCCCCGAGCATGCTTTTTTGAGAAGGCGCAGTTCCAGGGCCTATTCGGCCACGACCTCTTTCAGGTCCCGAGCCTCACGGCGAAGACCTTTGACCTCATTGGACGTCGCCTCTCGGGCCGTGTCCCCGGCAAGGCGCTTCTTTCCAGCTTCAAGGAACTCCTTGGACCAGCTGTAATACAGGCTCTGGGCAATACCTTCGCGGCGGCACAGCTCCGCTATGCTGTCCTCGCCCTTCAGGCCGTCCAGCACAATCCGGATCTTCTCCTCGGCTGAATACTGTTTGCGTGTGGCACGGCGGATGTCCTTAACAACCTTCTCGCCGTGGCTCTGCTTGGTTCCGGGTTTCTGTCTCATCTCCACTCCTTGGTGGTTACGATCTGCCAGAAACCCTCTCTTATCAAATCACCCTAAACTGTCCCATTGGCCCTGACGCCAGACACAACGGTCAGAAAGCTCTATGAGCTCTATCAGGAATACGGGAGCATCCGGCAGGTGAAAGAACGGGCCGGGGATCTCGGTATCAGGTCCCGCCTCAGAGAGCGGAGGGATAGTTGCACCACCGGCGGCAAGCCTTTCGAGCGCGGGCATATCCATCACATCCTGCGCAACCCGATCTATGCGGGCCGCATCCGGCACAAGGGGCAGGTCTATGACGGTCAGCACCCGGCCATCATCAATCCCGAGGTATCGGAGGGGGTTCAAAACGCGCTGGCAGGCGCTGCCGCCAGGGCGCGCGGCACCAAACGTCAGGCATCGCAATCACACCTGATCGGCAAGCTCTTTGACGAGACCGGAGATCGGCTCACCCCCAGTCACAGCCGGAAGAACGGCAAGCGCCTGCGCTATTACATCTCCCGCCGGTTGGTGACGGATCGAAGCTGCAAGCATCCTGATGCCTGGCGACTTCCAGCGGATTAGATGGAGCGATTGCTGACCAGCCTCGTCAGGCAACACCTTGGTCGCCCCAATGCGGCCGGTTCACTAGTGCAAGGCCAATCTGCGGCCGAGATTCTCGCCGTCAGCAGCAAATTGGCCGCTCTCAAAGACGGGTCAGAATGTCTGGCACTGGTGAGCCGGGCCGACCTCCGACCGGGATTTATGGTGCTGCAGTTGGACCGTCACGAGGTGGCTCGGCTCATCGACTGCCATCCGGACAAGATCAATCCGGACATGCTGACCATCGAAGTGCCGTTCCGCACCCGCCGTCGCGGCGTGGAGCTGAAACTGCATCTCGGGGACGCGCCGCCCGAGACCGATCAAACCCTGATCCGGAACATCGTCAAAGCCAGGCGCTGGCTTGCTATGATCATCGACGGCAAGAGTTTCGACGAGATTGCGCAATCCGAGGGCACGTCGAAGCGGCGGGTTCAGGCCATTGTACATCTGGGAACGCTGTCTCCGGACCTTCTGGATGCCATCGCCAAGGGCGAACAGCCTATAGGCCTCACCAGCGACTATCTGATCAAGACAGGATTCCCGGCCATCTGGTCAGAACAGCGACTGCAGTTCGCCGCGCTTTGAGTACGGCGCCCCAATGCTCTCCCCAAACTCGCACCGCCGGAATCGCAAACGGAGACTGCGGCCCGAAATTGCCCTGTTTGGCGCCCTGGTTCCCGTCTCACCCTAAAGTCGCTCGCGCCAACATCCCGAGAACACGCGACAATTGCGCGGTAAATCTCAGTGTCCGGAAAAAGCAGGAATGGCTGGCTGGGGCGGTAGGATTCGAACCTACGGTGCGCGGTACCAAAAACCGGTGCCT
>JBMTVN010000597.1:0-2104 GCA_049451415.1 Limisphaerales bacterium
ATGTGATTGATGGTGCGCGGGTGCAGGCGTTTCAGGATTTGGTGCGGCGGGTTCCGGTGCCGGATCACATTTACGAGTTTGCGGTGCAGTTGGTGCGGCGAACGCGGCCGGGTGGGGAGGAGGCACCGGAGTGGATGAAGCCGTTGGTGAGTTGGGGTGCGGGGCCGAGGGCGGTGCAGTATTTAATTTTGGGGGCGAAGTCGCGGGCGGCCCTGCTGGGGAGTTACATGGTGCGGCTGGAGGATGTGACGACATTGGCTGAGCCGGTTTTGATGCACCGGGTGATTACATCGTTTGCGGCGGAGTCGGAGGGGATTAGCAGTCGGCAGATTGTGCGTCGGCTGGTGGACGAACTGGTGAAGGAGGGTTGAGCTGGTGGAAGCTGGCGGCAAGAGCGGTGGGCATGGGTTTGTGGATGCGCGCGTCCTGGCGCGGCTATCCGGTTTGGGGTTGCATGCGCGCATTCCGATGATGGGGAGTGTTTCCGGGCATCATCGGAGTCCGGTGCGTGGGTCGAGTTTGGAATTTGCGGAGTATCGGAAGTATGTGCCCGGGGATGACACGCGCCGGTTGGACTGGCGGGCGTGGGGTCGGTCGAACCGGTATTACATGAAGGAGTTTGAGGCGGACACGAACCTGCGTTTGTGTTTGGTGTTGGACACGAGTGGTTCGTTGAATTTCGGGGTGGGTGGGGTGACCAAGTTGTCGCAGGTGCGGGGATTGGCGGGGACCCTGGCGTATTTGGCGGCGAGCCAGGGGGATGCGGTGGGGTTGTATTGTGCGGGGCGGGACTTTCACACCGTGATTCCGGCGAAGCGGAATGCGGCGCATTTGAGGGTGGTATTGAACACCTTGGGGGAGGTGAAGGCGGATGGGGAGACGGGGTTGGTGGAGGTGTTGCATGAGGCGGCGGAGAGCATTGGGCAGCGGGCGTTGGTGGTGGTGATTTCGGATTTGTTTGTGGAGCCGGAGGCCTTGAAGGGGTGTTTTCAGCATTTGCGGTTTCGGAAGCATGACGTTGCGGTGTTTCATTTGCTGGACCGCAGTGAGGTGGACTTCAGTTTTGACCGGCCGACGCGGTTTGTGGATTTGGAGGGTGGGGAGGCGGTGATGGCGGATCCGTTGTTGGTGGGGGATGCGTATCGTGAGGCGATGCAGGGGTATTTGGGTGAGCTATCGACCGTGATCCGGGAGGCGGCGGTGGATTATCACCGGATGAACCTGGGGGATTCCGTGGAGGAGGTATTGGCGAGGTTTTTGATTGGTCGGAGGCCGAACAAGCGGGGGTAGGGGAGGGATGAGAGATCGAGTGACCATTCCATGAGTTTTCTGCAGCCCATCCTATTGCTGGGGTTGCCGCTGGTGGCGTTGCCGCTGGTGATTCATTTGGTGCACCAGTATCGGCATCGGAGTGTGCCGTGGGCGGCGATGATGTTTTTGGTGCGGGCTCGGCGGATGAACCAGGGGATGGCGAAGCTGAGGTATTGGCTGATCATGCTGATGCGGATGCTGGCGGTCCTGGGTTTGATTCTGGCTTTGAGTCGTCCGTTATCGACGGGTTGGTGGAGCGGGTTGGGGGCGGCGAAGGCGGAGGTCACGGTGGTATTACTGGACCGGTCGGCGAGCATGGAGTTGAGGGATATCCAGACTGGTGAATCGAAGCGTTCCACGGCGTTGGTGAAGCTGGCGGGTTCACTGGAGGAGCGGGCGGGGGAAGCCGAGCTGGTGTTGATTGACAGTGCGACGAGGGAGGCGCGTCGGGTGGAGTCGGTGCGGGCGTTGCCGGACTTGCCGTTTGCGGCGGCGACGGCTGCCGCGGCGGACATTCCGGGTTTGCTGGAGACGGCCTTGGGGTATTTGGAGGCGAACGATGCCGGGAGTGCGGATGTATGGATTTGTTCGGACTTGGCGGAGGCGGACTGGGACGCGGGGAGTGGTCGGTGGGCGGTGATGCGGGAGCAATTGGCGTCGAGGAAAGGCGTGAGAGTGTTTCTGTTGTCCTATCCTGGCTTGGGGGTGGGGAACCTTGCGGTGAGAGTGTCGAGTGCGTGGTTGGAGCGTCGGGGCGATCGGGCTGAGCTGGTTTTGGATGTGGCGGTGGCGG
>JBMTVN010000598.1:0-2097 GCA_049451415.1 Limisphaerales bacterium
GTGGGGATGGGGGTGGCTAGAGTCCATCGGGTGTTTGGGCTTGGGGTCCAGGTGAAAGAGGTGCCATCGGGGGAGAGGGCGGCGTTGGGCCAGGCGAGGAGGGGGCCGTTGATGGAGGTGATCTGCTGGTTTTGGATGAGTTCGCAGGTGCCTTGGGTGAAAAGGCCTTGGGGGAGGTTGCTGGTGGTGAGCTGCATGCTGGTGGCCTGGAGGTTCCAGCTGGATTTCAGGCGGTGGTTGGCGAAGACGTCCCCGCTTTCGCGCTGGGCCACAACCCACTGGACAGGTTCATGGATGAGGTAGGGTGCGGCTTGGTTCGTGATGGTGGAGCCGGGGAGTTCGCGGACTTGTTTGATGACGAGGCCGAGGTGGAGGTCTTTTTTGAATTCGAGGTCGAGCGTGAACCGGTCCTTGTCGGGGTAGAGTTCGTGGTAGCGATCGGCGACGCGGCGGAAGAGTTTTCCGAGCTCGAGGTAATCGTCCTGCCAATTCATGACGAAGGCTCCGAGTGGGACGAGGGAGGAGTATTCCCGGATATCGACCCCGGTGAAGGAGCTGAAGGCATAGAAGTCGGCGACTTCTGGTCTGGAAGTTCCGGTGGGGTTGGTGACTGATTCGGCACCGAGTTGGGTGACGATGGGGCCGGAGATGAAAGGGCTGCCGGCGTAGCTGCAGTCGAGAGTGGCGACGCCATTGGCGAGTTCGGCTTCATCGGGGAAGGAGTGGTGGACGAGGATGGCCATACCGACGTGGGATTCGTTGACGGAGTGGCGGAGGCGTTCGAGGAAGGCGTTGACGTTGTAGAAGCTGGCGTAGACTCGCTGGATGGCGCGGAAGACACCGCGTTCATTGGCTTCATTGGGGTCGCAGGCACTGGGGCCGGATGTGTCGTTGTCGAGGTCATCGAGGAGGCAGCCACTGTAACTGTCGTAGAGACCGGCGCCGGTGAACGTGTCGGAGTCTTCGACATTGGTGGAGCTACGGAAGCGGATCTTCCGGTTGGGATCGAAGGGGTGGAGCAGGGCGAGGATGTCCTGCTGTTGTTGAGGGCTGAACTGGGCGGAGGAGGTGATGAGTGTGCGGATTTCGGTCAGGGCGGGTTGGAGTTTCGTCATGTCTGGGGGGTAGTTGGTGAAGGGGGCGAGTCGGGAGGTGATTTCGTTGCGCAGGCTTTGGCCGGCGGGCGGGAGGGTTTGATCGAGGAAGGCATCCCAGAGGTCGAAGGAGAGAGCGATGGCGGGCGCGGGTGAGTTGGTGGGGAGGGTAGTGCGGAGGAGTCCGAAGTTGGAGGCTTTACCGCCGAAGAATGCGATGTCGTCGGGAGTGAGGCTATCGGTTGTGGTGGAGATCGAACCATAGGCGGCCTTTGGGGTGTATTGGATGGGGGCGGGTTGTTTGAGGGCGAGGAGTTGGTCTTGGAGTTCGTGTGAGAGAGAGTTCTGGACATTGATGACGCGGACTTCGGGGCCTTCGAAATCCGAGCTGGCACGGAGGATGACCTGGAGATTCGTGAGGGAGTGGACCTGTTGCTGTTCCAGGGGATCAGGGAGGTAAACGAAGGGGATGCCGAACGATTTGGTGAGGATAGCGGTGTGGGAATTGGGGGTTGAGGGAGTGAGGGTGATGATGCCGCTGACCAGCGGGGTTTCGGTGGGGATACCGTCCGTAAGCAGGATATCCGTGGGCAGGAGACGTCCGTCTCCCAGGGCGGTTTGGACATCGGCTGCGGGGAAGAACTTGAGAGTGCCGAGGGCCCACCCGGTGGAGTAGACGTGGGAGTTGCCGGTCCAGCGATCGAGGGAGGCCACCGTGATATTTTGGCTTTCAAAGTAGGTGGTGTGGTGTTGTGCGGCTGCCATTTGTTCAAAGGCGGGGAGATAGATGGCGGTTGCGTTGTTGGTGGAGTGGACGGTGGCCTGCACGAGGTTGAACCATTGGGCGATTTGTTCTGGAGGGTAGGGGTCAAGGCCGATGAACTGGATGCCGTATTCGACGAATGTGGGTCGTGGGGGGAAGAGGATGGCGCCGAGGACGAGTTGTTGTCCCTGGAGCCGGAGTGAGGCGAGGTCGAAGGAGGTTCGGTAGGTACCGATGAAC
>JBMTVN010000599.1:0-2095 GCA_049451415.1 Limisphaerales bacterium
CCGCGATCTCCTGGAGCATCCTCAACGGCGAGCGGGTGGTGGTATCGACGAACATTGCTGAGACGTCTTTGACGGTGCCGAGGATTCGGTATGTGGTGGACGCGGGTTTGGCACGGGTGAGCCGTTATCATGCTGGCACGCGGTGTCGGCGTTTGCCGGTGGAGCCGGTGGCGCGGAGCAATGCGGACCAGCGGAAGGGCCGGTGTGGTCGCTTGGGGCCTGGTGTTTGTGTGCGGTTATATGCGGAGGAGGATTATTTGGGGAGGCCTGCATTTGCGGATGCGGAGATCGTGCGGTGCAATCTGGCTGATGTGGTATTGCGGTTGAAGGCGTTTCGGTTGGGGGAGGTGGAGACCTTTCCGTTTATTGATCCGCCGCCTCCCGCGGCGGTTCGAGGTGCGTATGCGTTGTTACAGGAGCTTGGGGCATTGGATGAGTCGCGTGAGTTGACGGCCTTGGGGCGAGAGTTGGCGCGTTTGCCGGTGGATCCGGCGATTGGGAGGATGTTATTGGAGGCGCGTAAGGAAGGTGCGGTGAGGGAGGTGCTGGTGATTGCGGCGGGGCTTAGCATTCAAGATCCGCGGGAGCGGCCTTTGGACAAGCGGGATGAGGCGGAGCGGGCGCATCGACGCTTTGCGGATGCGGAGTCGGACTTTGTGTCCTTGTTGAAGATCTGGGAGGCGTATCACGACACATGGGAGTCGTTAAAGACGCAGAGTCAGTTGAGGCGGTTTTGTCGGGAGCATTTCTTGTCGTTTTTACGGATGCGGGAGTGGGTGGATGTGCATGCTCAGCTTGAGGGGGCGATGCGGGACCTGGGGGTGGGGGGGATGTCTGGGGCTACTGGAGGGGTTGGGTATGAGGCGATTCATCGTTCATTGCTGGCGGGTTTGGTGGGGCATGTGGCACAGCGCAAGGAGGTCAACGCCTACCGGTTGGCTGGGGAGCGATTGGTGCATGTTTTCCCGGGTTCCGGTTTATTCCGGAAGGTTGAGCGGCCGAAGAAGGGGGTGCGTGGGGGGAAGGTGGGGGAGGGGGAGGGCGAGGGGGTGCGGGTAAAGCAGCCGCAATGGTTGCTGGCGGGTGAAGTGGTGGAGACTTCTCGATTATTTGCGAGGACTTTGGCGGGTATGGATCCGATGTGGGTGGGCCAGGTTGCGCCGCATGTTGTTCGGAAGTCGGTGGTGAATCCGCGCTGGGATGAGGCTGGGGGTCGGGTTGTGGCGACTGAGCGTTTATTGTTGAGGGGGCTGGTGTTGCTTGAGCGTCGGGTGGATTACGGGCGGTCGAATCCGGAGGAGGCCAAGGAGATATTCATTCGTGAGGCGCTGATGCCCTTGGAGGGAGGCGTGAGGTTGGCGTTTCAGGATGCCAATCGGCAGTTGGTGGAGAAGATTGAGTTTTGGCAGACGGGCTTGCCACGTCGGGTGATGCCTGATTTGGGGGAGTCGCTTGCTGGGTTTTACCGGGAGCGTTTGCCTGCGATGAGTTCGGTGCATGATTTGAACCGATTTTTGCGCGGGGCGAACAACCGGGAGCGATTGGTGGCTTTGCCGGGTGATTTGCTCGGGGAGAATGCGGATTTATTTCAGGCGGAGTCGTTGCCGAGCGAGTTGCGGGTCGGGAGTGAGACTGTGCCGTTGCGTTATGCGTATGTGCCGGGTGAGGAGCGGGACGGGGTTACTGTGCGGTTGAGTGCGGCATTGGCGGAGGTGGTGGATGTGGGGATGTTGGAGTGGGCGGTGCCGGCGTTACGGGAGCAGCGGTTACTGGCGCTGTTGAGGGGGTTACCCAAGTCGATTCGCCGGCCTTTGATGCCTTTGGATGCTACGGCGCGTCAGATTCTGGAGGATGTTCCGGTGGAGGGGCGGGATTTCTTGGGTCGGGTCGCGAGGTATTTGCTGGAGCGTCATGGACTCGATGTGGCGGGCATACAATGGGATTTGGAGGGGTTGCCGGAGCATTTGCGGCCGAGGTTTGAGATTGGTGGGTTGGAGGGGGGGAAGGTGTTGGCTGGGCGCGACTTGAAGGCCTTGGTGGGTGGGGTTAGGCAGGAGATGGCGAAGGCGCAGGGGGATGTCTGGGGTGAGGTGGC
>JBMTVN010000600.1:0-2094 GCA_049451415.1 Limisphaerales bacterium
ACCCTCCCCACCGGTTAAAGGACAAAAATGCCCCCAAACCACCCCCATCGAAACCGGGACCGGGATCGAACGCACCGCAAGCGGCGCGAGCAGACAAGAGAGAATAGAAGTGAGCGCGTGGCAAACACGCCTCTGGCGTAGCGCCGACCTGGGCGGAAGCGCAGCGACCGACTTCGCCACCCAACCCATAGCGCCCGGGTCCCAGCTCCTAGCTACCAGCTCCTAGCTTCTGCGCGCCTGCGGCGCGCCTCCGCCTCGGCCGCCCCGCCCGTAACACCCGCAGCGAATGCCCCCGCCCATTCTCATACGACTCCACCCGCGCCAAAATCTCCAATACCGGATACCGCACCGTCGCCAACCCGTAACTCCGATACGTCGCCGCAAATAACTCCGTCTCCACCATCCCCGTCCAATCACATAACGTCAGGAATTTCATCGGCTCCCCCGTCACCTGATGATGCACCCGATCCTCAATCACCAAACCACAAACCACAACCTCCTCCCCCACATGCTCCCCCAACCGGCTCACCGGACAATACGTCTCCCACGCCACATCATCATGCAACTCCAACGGATGCCCGCTCGCCACAAAACCTAAAAGCTCCATCTCCCATAATAACCGCTGCCGCCGCGTCGGCTCCGTCCGCTCCGGCGGCGCTACCCGATCCCCTTCCCCCACCACCGACGGCAATAACCACCCCTGCCCCGATGCCTCGCGCCCAAACCGCTGATGCAATACCTGCCCCTCCCAAAATTGATGCGTGCGTAATGCCCCAAACCCATCCAACGCCCCAACCCGAATCAATAACTCCATCTCCTCCTCCGATGGCACCACACGCCGATAAAAATCCGCCAACGATCCAAACACCCCTCTCGACCGCTCACGATAAAGCCGCTCCAGCATCCGATCCCCCAACCCCTTGACCCGGTTCACCGGCACTCGAATCCTCACCCCGCCACCCACCCCCTCCCGCTCCACCTCATACCCCGGCCCCGGCCTGTTCACCCAGGGAGATAACATCCCAATCCCTAACCGATGACACTCCAATACATACACCAGCGGATGATAAAACCCCTTCCCGTTCGTCAATACCGACGCCATGAACTCCGCCGGAAAATACCGCTTCAACCACGCCGATTGATACGCCTCCACCCCATACGCCGTACTGTGCGCCTTGCAAAAGGCATACCCGTTAAAACTCGTCACCAACTCCCAAACCTCCCGAATCTTCTCCACCCCATGCCCCCGCCCACGCGCAGCCACCTCAAACTCCCCCGCAATCTCCCGCACCACCTCCCACTTCTGCTTCACTAAAGCCCGCCTCAATACATCCGCCCGCCCCGGACTCAACCCAGCAAACGCCTCGCATATCTGCAAAATATGCTCCTCATACACCACCAAACCAAACGTGCTCCGCAAACACCGCTCCAATGAAGCATGCGGAAACTGCGGCTCCTCCAACCCCTGATACCGCCGCGTAAAACTCACCTTCTTGTTCTCGTTCGCCGCCCCGGGCCGAATCACACTCACAATCGCAATCAACCCGTCAATCTCCCGCACGTTCGTCATCCGACATAAACTAATCATTGCCGGTGACTCTATGTGATGCACCGCCCGCGCCCCGCCCGACGCAATCATCTCCCACACCCGCGGATCATCATAAGCCGGCGTCCCGCTACTCAACCCTCCCCCCACACCCGCATCGCGTAAAACCACCCCGCCACCAGCTTCCCCTCCACCCTCCAAAACCCGACACCGCTCCAAATCCACCCGCACCCCCCGCCCAGCCAACATCACCCGCACATCCCGCATCGCCGCCAACCCGCCCTGCGCCAATATATCCATCTTCACCAAACCCACCGCCTCCACCGCATCCATGTCAAAATGCGTCGTCGCATACCCCTTCCTCGATACAAACGTCGGCGTCAACTCATGCATCGGCTGACGCGACAACACCACCCCGCACGGATGCATCTTCGCATGCCGCGGCACCCCGTTCAGAAATTCCGCCATCACCAAAGCACTCCGATACGGCTCCTCCTCCAACGGCAACTCCCGACACTCCGGACTCGCCCGCAACAGCATCGCCAACC
>JBMTVN010000601.1:0-2093 GCA_049451415.1 Limisphaerales bacterium
CTGAGATTGGGGGCATGATTCCGGCTGGTTGTTTGGGGCGGGTCCGGTGTTTGATAGCGTGTCTGCAGGGGCGGGCACGCTTGGGTTTCGTATTGCCTGAGGGTGGGCTGCATGGTCCTGCGGGAGGAATACAGGCATGAAATTATCGAGATCAACGAGGCTGGATGGGCGGATCTTTGTGGGTTTGCTGGTTATGGCGGCATTTTGTTTTGCCGAGGCAGTGCAAGGTTTGGGTTCTGGGCGGGAGGGGTGGATGGCGAACTGGCCGATGTTTCGGGGGCCGCGAGGTGATGGTGTGGCTGGGGTGACGAATGCGCCGGTGGCATGGGATGTGGAGAGTGGTGCGGGGGTGTTATGGAAGGTGAAGGTGCCCCATGGGGGGCATGGTTCACCGGTGGTGTGGGGGGATCGGATTTTTCTGACGGGCGGGGATGTAGAGGGGCGGCATGTGATGTGTTTTGATGTGGCGAAAGGGGTGTTGTTGTGGGATCGGGAGGTGGCGCCTCCGGCG
The DNA here is from genome assembly GCA_049451415.1 of Limisphaerales bacterium. Classification (GTDB taxonomy): domain Bacteria; phylum Verrucomicrobiota; class Verrucomicrobiia; order Limisphaerales; family JAHDYP01; genus JBMTVN01. The sequence goes on from JBMTVN010000601.1 coordinate 512, forward strand.
GAGGGTTTTGGGCAACCGTTGGAAGTGATGGAGGATACAGGGGTGGCGGCTTCCACGCCGGCGACGGATGGGCAACGGGTGTATGCGATTTTTGCAACTGGGGAATTGGTCGCGTATGACTATGCGGGGGAGCTGGTGTGGAGCAAGTTCCTGGGGGTTCCGGACAGCATGTATGGGTATGCGTCGTCGCTGGTGGTCTGGGGGGATTTGTTGGTGGTGTTGTATGACCAGGGGAACGGGCGGGATGGGAAGTCGCGCTTGTATGCGTTTGACTGTGCGAGTGGGGAGAAGCGATGGGAGCGGAGCCGGCCGGTGGCGGCGTCATGGTCGACGCCCTTGGTGACGGAGGCGGGGGGCAAGGCGAGGTTGATGGTATTGGGCGATCCTTGGGTGATGGGGTATGACATATTGACGGGTGATGAGCTCTGGCGGTTGGACTGTATGGGGACGGATTTGGCGCCGATGCCGGTGACGGCGAAGGAGCTTCTGGTGGTGGTGAGTCCGGGGAATCACGTATCGGGCTTGAGGATGGACGGGGAGGGGGACGTGACTGCGACGCATCAGGCGTGGCAGTATGACGAGTTTGTGCCGGACATCACTAGTCCGGTGAGTGACGGCGAGCGGGTCTATTTATTGATTACCTATGGGGATGTCGTGTGTGTGGACGGGGTGAAGGGGGAGACCCTTTGGGAGAAGAGCCTGGAGGTGGAGTTCAATGCGTCGCCGACTTTGGCTGGGGGGAACATTTATGCGTTTAGTGCGGAGGGTGAGTCGGTGGTATTTGCGGCTGGGGGAGAGTATCGGGAGGTGGGGCGGGGGGTGTTGGGTGAGCCGGTGCGGGCGAGTCCGGCGTTTGTGGGGGGTCGAATTTACGTGCGGGGTTTGTGGCATTTGTTTGCGATTGGGGAGGGGGATACTGAGCCATGAGTTTGACACGGGAAGAGCTGCGGTTTGTGGACGAGGCGGTGGGTCGGATTGGGCGTTCGTCTGAGGCGGTGATTCCCGTATTGCAGGCGATACAGGAGCATTACCGGTATTTGCCGAGGGAGGCCTTGGAGAGGGTGTGTGAGGTGTCGAATATGGCACCTTCTGCGGTTTGGGGGATTGCGACCTTTTACGATCAGTTCCGGCATCGGCCGGCCGGGCGGCACACCATTCAGGTGTGTCATGGGACGGCCTGTCATGTGATTGGGGCGGAGCGGGTGGAGGAGGCGCTGCGTCATCATTTGGGGATTGCTGCGGGGGAGGATACGGATGCGAGCCGGGAATTTACCATTGAGCGGGTGGCTTGTTTGGGGTGTTGCACCCTAGCGCCGGTGGTGAAGGTGGATGAGGTGACTTATGGGCATGTGAACGTGGAGAAAGTGCCTGGTGTCTTTCAGGATTTTGCGGGTCAGCAGGGTGATGGAGTGGGCGGGGTGGTTACGGAGGCGGACGTGGAGCATGGGGGGGAGCGTGCGCGGATTCATGTGGGGCTGGGGTCGTGCTGCATGGCGAAGGGCAGTGACCGCTTAATTAGTGCTATGCAGGAGGCGGTGGCGGAGGTGGGGGCGGATGCCTTGGTGAAGCGGGTGGGGTGTGT
>JBMTVN010000602.1:0-2084 GCA_049451415.1 Limisphaerales bacterium
AACAGTTATTGGGCGAAATACGCTGATATTGGATATTACTCATACGCTATTCGTGTAGTAGGCGAAAACTACATCGTTAACGGCCTGCTGATCCCAAAAGAATAGAGGGGGAAGCGTCTGTGGCAACTTATTTTCCGTGCTGGGGGTCCTGACCGGGTGGTGGCGAGCTTGGGTTACTGGGAGGCGAGGTGGGCGAAGGGTTGGGGGCAGTTGTTGTGCACTCGGGAGGGGAGTCCGAAGTAATCGGTCCAGCTGGACCATTTCCATCGGTTCCATTGCCAGAGGACGCCGTCGGCGGTCAGGCCGACGATGGCATTGGGGTAACCTGGGATGGCGAGTTCGCCGACAGCGATCCAGTCGGTGCGGGTGGTGAGTTGGCGTTTGGAGGAGTCCGGGGTGATGGAGTCTGGCGCGAGGTTGTAGGGGGTAGGGGCGAGTGGGCTGAGGAGCGTGCCGGTTGCGGTGATGACGTAACCTTCACGGTTATTGAGGTGGGCGGAGCGCCAGTGGTTGCGGCTCAGGGTGCGGCCGGATTTCAGGTCGCGCACGGTGCCATCGGCTTGGATGCCGTAGTTGAGGATCCCTGTGCAGTGGACCTCAGTGAAGGTGAAGTCAGGGAGGACAGGGAGTGGGGAGACTGGGGTTGTGTCGCCGATATTGACTGGTTTGGGGGAGGGGATGTCAGGTTGGGTTGTGGTGCTGAACCCGTAGGCGAAGGCGGGGGTGAGCCATTTTTGGATATGGCCGGTGGAAGTGACGGCGAGGATCTCGCCACTGGTTGCGGCGAGGGCTTGCAGGCCGGTTTGGGATCCGACGCGGACGGGGGTTTCGGAGGGCATGATCGTGCCTTCGCTGGTTTTGATCATGACCGTACCCCAGACCCAGAGGGAGCCATCGGACTGGAGGGCGGCGAAGTAGCGATCGGTAGCCGTGATGGATTTCCAGGTGCCCGGGGCTTCGACTTTTTGCGGGGCGATTCGAAGTTCGACCTTTGTTCCCTCAGGTTTTGGAACGGCAACGCTGGCTTCGAGGGCTCCGTTGAGAACGGGGAATGTCCAGAGGGAGCCATCCGTTTTGATCGCGTAGAGTCCCTTCCAGTTGCCGGCGATCGTGGTCCAGTCGGCATCGGGGTGGAGTTTGGTGGGGTGTTGGGTGCCGCGGACCTGGACGACGTTGGGATTGCCGCCTTGGAAATGGGCTTCCCACCAACCCCAGAGGGAGCCATCGGGCGTGAGGACCGCGCTGAGGATTCCACTGGCTTGTGTTTGCACGAATCCGGGTTGGACACTGTTTTTTGCGGGGAGGGGAGGGAGTGGGGCCGGGATGGGTTTGAGGCGTTCCCAGGAGCGATCGATGACGAGCGTGGGCAGGATGACGGTGAGGAGGGCGAGCAGGGCGATGGCGGAGATGTTGTAGCGGCGGTATTCCGGTCGGAGTTGGAATCCTCGATGGTTGAGTCGGCTGAGGAACGTGAGCATGGGCCAGCCGAGGATGAGCATGATCACGAGCATGAACGGTTCGATGTCGCCGCTTCCGTAGATTTCGGACTGGAGAACGAACATGAGTTTACTGACGACCATGCTGGTGGCTGAGAACAGGAGGACGATGCCGATCGTGAGGCCGATGGCGGTGGAGATGGCCTGGACCAGGGAGCGGGAGAGAGTGGAGGCGTAGAGCCCGATCGTGGTTCCGCACAGCCAGAACAGGCCTCGGACGATGAGCCAACCATGCAGGTCGCCGAATTCATCGAGGTAGCGGCCTTTGACGAGAGTGAACTCCAGGGTCAGGGGGAGCATGACGCCGAGGAGCAGGCTTACGAGCAGGGTGGTGGACCATTTGACGAGCCACTGGCGGGTGATGGAGACGGGCTGGACCGATTGCCAGGCATCAAGGCGGAGCCGGCGTTCTTCGGCATAGGCGGTTGCGCCGATAATGAAGGGGACGCAGGGCCAGAGGAGGAACCAGAGCATTTGCACATATTCCTGCATGTCCTTTTGGTGTTGGGTTTCGAGGGGGAGCCAGTGGAGTGCGGCGATGAGGGCGAGCAGGATGGCAGTCATTCCGGCGACCAGGAGGAGGTTGAG
>JBMTVN010000603.1:0-2078 GCA_049451415.1 Limisphaerales bacterium
TTGATGTCGGAGGGGATGGCGGGGTCGACGCCGGTGGCGTTGATTCGTTGGGGGTCGACGCCGCGGCAGGAGACACTGGAGGGGACCTTGGAGACGATTGCGGACCGGGTGGAGGAGGTGGGTTTTGGGGCGCCGGCGGTGACGGTGATTGGGGATGTGGTGAAGTTGAGGGGGCGGCTGAACTGGTTTGAGGCGCGGCCCTTATTTGGGCAGCGGGTGGTAGTGACGCGGGAGCGGGGGCAGGCGCGGGAGTTTGTGGGGGGGTTGGAGGAGTGTGGGGCGGAGGTTTTGGAGGTGCCGGCTGTGCGGTTTACGATGCCGAGCCAGCGGGAGCCGATGGTGGAGGCCTTGGCGGGGCTGAACGGTTATGACTGGTTGATTTTCACAAGTGCGAACGGGGTGAAGTGGTTTTTTGATTCCTTTTTCCGGGCGTTCAAGGATTTGCGGGATCTGGGTGGTCTACGGATTGCGGCGGTGGGGCCGGCGACGGCGGCTTGTCTGGAGGCGTTGCACTTGCAGGTGGACGTGATGCCGGAGCGGCATGATGCGGCATCGCTGGCCCGGGCATTGAGTGAGTATGAGACGGTGGAAAACCTGAGGGTTTTGTTGGCTCGGGCGGAGGTGGCGACACCGGAGTTGCCGAAGATTCTGGAGGAAAAGGGGGCGATTGTGGATGACATCGCGTTTTACCGGACGGAGGCCGAGACGGGTGGGGAGGAGGATGAGGTGGCGGTGCGGTTGCGTGAGGAGGGGGCGGACTGGTTGACCTTTACGAGTGGTTCGACGGCGCGGCATTTTCATGCGCGGTTTGATTTGGTGGCGCTGCGGGGGCGGTTTCCGGGGATGCGGGTGGCGTCGATCGGGCCGGAGACGACGGCTGTGCTGGAGGAGTTGGGAGTGAAGGTGGATGTGCAGGCGAAGGTGCAGACCACGGAGGGGTTGATTGAGGTGATGGGGAAGGGGGGCGTGGCGGCTCCGAAGAAGGCGAAGCGTAAAGCGCAGAGCGGGAAGCGCAAAGCGGCAAGGGGTAAGGGCTGAGGGCTGTCTGTCCGCCATAGTCCGGAGGACAGCGGCGGAAGGGCTATTGCGGCGCGTGGTGTCTCGCCGCAAGGAGAGGGGAGAGGGGAGCTGGGGGATGGGCGCTGCTGGGGTGGGGTTACTTCCCGTTTTTTGCCTCGAGGGCGGTCATGCTGCGGTTGAAGATGTCATCGGGCGCGCCATGGGCATCGACGCTAACGAGCAGGTCCTTTTCTTTAAAGTAGTTGGTGAGGGGGGAGGTGCTATTGGCGTAGGCCTCCATGCGGACCTTGATGGATTCGGGGCGGTCATCTTCACGCTGGAAGAGGTCGGCGCCGCAGAGGTCGCATTTACCTTCGATTTTCGGGGGCTTAGTGCTGACGTGGTAGACCGCTTTGCAATGCGAGCAGGTGCGGCGGCCGCCGAGGCGGGAGACGATTTCGTCGATGGGGAGTTCGTAATTGAGGACGCCGTCGAGTTCCACACCGAGGTCGCCGAGCATTTCCTGGAGGGCTTCGGCCTGGCCTACGGTTCGGGGGAAGCCATCGAGGAGGAATCCGCCTTCGCAGCGGAGGCAGCCGAAGCGTTCGCGGACCATATTGAGGACCGTGGAATCGGGGACGAGTTCGCCACGTTTCATGTAATCGATGGCTTCATTCATGGCTGCCGAGCGTTTATCCGGGGGGAGGCAGCGGGCGGCGCGGAAGACATCGCCGGTGGAGAGGTGGCAGGCGCCGAGGCGGTCGGCGATGAGTTCGGCTTGGGTGCCTTTACCGACTCCAGGTGCGCCGAGTAGGATGAGTCGCCAGGGTCGGGGGGGCAAGACGGGTTGCGGGTGGCATTCGGCGGAGGGGCCTTGGACCCAGGTGGCGCGATCGGTTTTGGAGGACATAAGCAACGGGCTCTGTATTGGTGCGCTAACGCTTAGAGGACTTCACATCATGGAGTTGCCCGGCGTCAAGTCGCACCTGAGCGAGAGAGTGGGGTTGGCAGGTTTGGGTGGTTGTCAAGAATAGATGATGGATTGCCAATAAACGTCAGGCTTGGTGAAGGGGGATGGG
>JBMTVN010000604.1:0-2068 GCA_049451415.1 Limisphaerales bacterium
TCTACGGTCTTCTGGCTACACGCGCTGGAGGCGCGCTCGATACCGATAGCGATCCCGATTTCGATTTCGATGCGTGAGCGAGGTTGGATAATTAACCGGAGAGCGCTGAGGGCTGCCTGTCCGCCGTAGTCCCGCCCGGAGGGTAGGGACGAAGGAGGAAGGGCGCTGGGGGGATGGGATGGGTTAAAGGGCGTGTTCGATTTGCAGGAGTTTTGTTTTCCAGTCGAGCCCGCCCGAAAAGCCTCCGAGTTTACCGTTGGCAGCGAGGACGCGGTGGCAGGGGATGAGGAGGGGGATGGGGTTGGCGCTGCAGGCCTGGCCGACGGCGCGGCTGCTGTTGGGGTGGTGGATGGAGCGGGCGATTTCGCCGTAGGACGAGGTTTGGTGGAGGGGGATAAGGCGAAGGGCGTTCCAGACCTTTTGCTGGAAGGGGGTGCCTTGGGAGAGATCCAGGGGGGGGAGCTTTTTAACGGGTCGGCCGGCGAGGACGTCGAGAACGGCGCGGGTGGTGAGTTGGTGCCATGGTTGGGTCTCCCGGGATTGGGGTTGGGAGGTGTGTGGGGCTGGGGCCGGGAAATGGAGCTGGGCGAGTCCTCGGCTTGAGTAGCAGGCGCAGAATGTGCCGTGGGGAGTAAGTATGGGAAGTGAGGTCATGGGAGCCGGAGCGCATTGAAGCACGGCGGGTTCAGGTGCTCCAGTGGGATTTTGGGCCTCCTGCGGGAGGTCGAGGGGCGTCTGCCCGGCCGGATTGACTGACGGGGTTTAGCGCTGGAGGACAGCGATGAGTCCCCAGATGACGAAGAGTAGGAGAAGGGAGAGAGTAATGACGCGATTGCGGGCGATCCGCTTTTCGTAGCGGAGGGGGCGGAGGCCCTGGATGCTGCCGGCAGCGAGGTAATTGATGAGCTTCGGGTTGGTGGATCGCTGGGGCTTGAAGGTTTGCTGGATCCTGGCCCAGAGGGAGGGCTTTCTGAAGCTGGTATCGGTTTCGAAAGGGTTGGCTGGCTTTTCTGCACGGGTCCTGCCAGCTGCCGCTTTTCGGGGTTTGGCTGAGGAGTCTGGCTGCGTGGGGTTTTTGGCGACGCGCCTTCCGCTGGCGAGTCCAGGGGTGCGTGCGGCATCCAGCTGAGAACCGAGCTGGCGGATTTGGGCCTCCAGATCAGCAATTTCCGTGTTCAGGCTTTTCGCCCGTTCGGAAATACGGTCTCCCTGAGTTGTACGACGCGCTGCCATGGTTCAATTACTGGAACTTGGTGAACCATGCCACGGCGACCGCGACGGCGGCAAGCAAGACCACAAGAGAAATGGGCCAGGTGAGGGCCAGGCCGATGCGGCAGAGCTGTCCGAAGCTCAGATTAGCGAAACCATGGGCGGCGACCTTCTCTTTAGCCCCGTCCGTTCCTGGTTCGTCAGGTCGGGCCTCAGACAGGCAGGACCACTTGAGTCGGGCATCGGTCCAGTTGGTGCGGGCGCTCTCGATGGCAGTCAGTGCGCTGGTAAGTTCGGTGGAGTAATGTTCCTCGGTCCAAGCCTGGTCGTTCAAAGACTCCAGATGCTGGAGGTGCTGCTGGAGGGCCTGCAAGGTGCGAGAGGATTCCTCAGCACGTTGGCGGGCCTCAAATTCAACCTTCTGGAGCAGGCCCACCCCGCGCGTGAGATGAGTTAGCATTTCCTCGCGCCCGGCATGGTAGTCGGCACGGCGACGGCGAGACTCCTCCAAGGCAACGCGTTCTTCCTCGAGACGTTGCTGGGCGAGCTTCAGTTCCTGAAGCTTACGCTGGGTTTCCTCATTGCGAGCTTCGAGCTCCTCCTGTGTGGGCGCGCGACGCGATGGTGTGTTGGCAGAGCCGCGGTAATCGGTTCCCCGCGCAGAGTGGAACTCGGTGTCAATGAAGTCGGACTCGTCGTCAAGGCCAGGCACGGGGCGGACTATAATTCCGGGGGCTGCGATGTTCAATGGGAACCGGTGAATGGACGCGAATTCTGGTTCCTGACCGCCGATGTCGTTTGTGAACCGCGAATGGACGCCAATGGACGCGAATGGATGTCGTTTCTGACCGCGAATGGA
>JBMTVN010000605.1:0-2056 GCA_049451415.1 Limisphaerales bacterium
CTGAGTTTCGGTATTTCGGAACAGTATGGTCGCCTTTGGCGACGAGATATGGTGAACAAAGCGGTAAGCGTTGAGCGCAAAGCGGTAAGGGCAGAGCGCAGAGGGTTGTGCTAGTAGCTAGTAGCTGAGGGCTGAGGGCTGCCTGTCCTTCGACTTGTCACGGCGTAGTGCGGCAAAGCCGCTCCAAGCCGGAAGCTCTCGGGGCCATGTGAAACATGGCGAGCGAAGAAGGAAAACACCGAAACACCGAAACGCGGGCCAGAGGTGGGCGCCGGCTGGGGAAACTTGGCTTGCCACATGGTGGGGGGAGGGCAGATTGGTGGTGTTGATGAGTGGTGAGATGATGGATCAGTTGGACGGGCGATATGTGATGCCGGCGGATGCGGGGCCTGCGTGGCGGGCGGCGCATGCTGCGGGGGAGGATATGTCGTTGGTGGAGGCTTCGTTGCGGTTGAGTCCGGAGGAGCGGTTGGCGGAGCTGCAGCAGGTGATTGATTTTATGGCGGAGGTGAGAAAGGCGGGGTCGCAACATGGCGCAGAATGACCGGGTATTGCTGGAGCGGTTGGCGGCGAGCGGGCTGGAGTTTGTGGTGATTGGAGGTGTTTGCGTGGTATATCACGGTGCTCCGTTGGCCACGTTTGACCTGGATGTTTGCTGTCCGTTTGGGGCGGAGAATGTGCATCGGATTGAGGCTGCGGTGAGTGATTTGCATCCGGTGCATCGGATGACACCGGGGAGGATTCCGTTGGAAGCGACGCGGGATCGGTATGGGGAATTGCGAAATCTGTATCTGCAGACCGATTTGGGGTTGTTGGATTGCCTGAGCGAGGTGGCCGGGGTGGGGGCTTTTGCGGCGGTTCGGGCGGCAAGTGAGGTGGCGCGGTTTTCGTATGGGGAGTTTCGGTTCTTGAAGTTGGACGCGCTGATCGCGGCCAAGGAAGCCACAGGACGTGAGCGGGATTTGGCGGCGCTGCGTCAGTTGCGGGCGATACGGGAGAGGCGGTAGGGATTTGGCTGCGCCAAATCCGGGAGCCGGGAGGGTGCAATGACTTGGCGGACGACACACCCTCCTCCGCTCTGCGAGCTACGGCGGACAGGCAGCGGGTCCGTGCCTTTGCGAGGGTTGGTGCAAGGGATGGGTCGTCCGAGCTCCTGGTAGTTGCGGTGATTTTTCTGAAACACCGAAACGCCGAAACACTGAAACACCGGCTGGGGGGCAGGGGGATTTCGGGCTTGGCAAGGGTGGGATGATGTCGGGTAATGGGCAGAGCGATGTGGCAGCGATTGAAAAAGTGGTTGAGATCGTTGGGTTCACGGCCCGGGCGGGAGCGGTTTGCTCCGCCTGAGCGGGGGAAGCTGGTGGGGTTGTATTTGAACCAGACGAACAAGACGGGGCGGTATCGGGATCCGATGTTTGCGAATCGTGAGCGTTCGGATGGGCGGTATGCGCAGCGTCGGACGCGGGATTAGTTCCTGTTCGTTTTGGAGCCGAGGGCAGGTTGTTGGAGGGTGAATTCGACCGTTTCGTTTTCTGTTCCGTAATAGCCGCCCCAGCCGACGCGTAGTTCGGCGAGTTGGTTGAGGTCGAGCTGGTGGTTGGTGTCGGTGGACCAGCCGGCGAGTTGGAACTGGTTCCAGAAGAGGTGGGTGGTGCGTTGGCCGGGGGCTCCGAGGGAACGTCCGGTGGAGGCGAGGTATTCGGCACCTGATTTTTCCTTGAGGATCACGAGCAGCTGGGAGGCGGTGTTTTGGTTCTCGGGGGTGGTTGTGGGGAGGACGAGGCAGGTGGAGCGTGACCAATCGGTTTGTTCGGGTGGGAGGGGGAACATGAGGAAGAGGAAAGTATCGACCTGACTTTGGGTGAGCGTGGCGGTGGCGGTCCAGGCTGGGGGGATGTTGGTGCTGGGGCTGACGGTTTCGCGGACGAATTCGCCACGGCCGGTCGTGGGTGGTTGGAGTTGGAGTGGTGTGTGCCGGCGTTGTGGGGGGTGTTCTGTTTTTGTGTTGAGTTTGGGCGTGGTTGGGGGGTGGTGGCCGCAGAGGAAAGTGGCGCTG
>JBMTVN010000606.1:0-2052 GCA_049451415.1 Limisphaerales bacterium
ATTCTGGCCGGTGCCATAAGGCGGCAGCATGCGTCGCTGCCTGCAAAGAAAGAGCCGGTTGGACTTGGCTTCTCTGGTCACCAGCGCCTGAATGGCACTCCCTTATCAACCAAGAGAGTGTCATGACACATCCAGCGCAAGTCTCCGTCGCCGCCCAGGTGGCCAACCTCCCTGCCCTGCCGATGGCAGATCTTTGGGGGCTCTGGGATCGTTTTTTCCCGCGGCGTCCGGGCAAGGTGAATCGGACGTATCTGGAAGCGCGGATTGCCTACAAGTTGCAGGAGGCGGTGTATGGCGGGCTGTCCGCCAAAACCCGACAACGCTTGATCCAGATCGGTCAGCAGCAATCGAAGATTTCCCAACGACCACCTCGGGAGGTGCTGCACTTTGTGCCGGGAACGGTCATGGTGCGGGAGTATGGCGGCGAGGAACACCGGGTGACGGTGACCGCGGAGGGACGGTTTGAGTATGGCGGTCAGAGTTATCGCAGCCTGTCGGCGGTCGCCCGACAGATCACCGGAACGCCCTGGAATGGGTTGGTGTTTTTCAATGTACGGAAGTCCCGGGAGGCGGCATGACGGCTGAGCTTGTTTCGTCCAAGCCGCGTAAACGCTGTGCGGTGTACACCCGGAAGTCGACCGAGGAAGGACTGGATCAGGAATTCAATTCGATTGATGCGCAGCGCGATGCCGGGCAAGCCTACATCGTCAGCCAGCGCGCCGAGGGCTGGATTCCGGTGGCGGATGATTACGATGATCCGGCCTTTTCAGGCGGCAACATGGAGCGGCCGGCGCTGAAACGATTACTAGCGGATATTGAGGCGGGGAAGATCGACATTGTTTTGGTGTACAAAATTGACCGCCTGACGCGGAGCCTGGCAGATTTCTCGAAGATGGTGGAGGTGTTCGAGCGCCACGGGGTGTCGTTTGTGGCGGTGACACAGCAGATCAATTCAGCGACACCGATGGGCCGACTGATGCTAAATGTGCTGCTGTCTTTTGCCCAGTTTGAACGGGAAGTGACGGGTGAACGGATCCGCGACAAGATTGCGGCCAGTAAGAAAAAGGGACTCTGGATGGGCGGGCGGCCGCCGCTGGGGTATGACGTCATCCAGCGGAAGTTGGTGGTCAATGCAGAAGAAGCGGCACTGGTGCGGAGGATCTTCGAGGATTTTGTCACCCTGCGATCATGTACCCGGTTAGCCGCTGCCCTCAATGCGGAAGGCCAGACCACCAAGGCCTGGACCACTCAGGCGGGCAAGGTAAATGCCGGGGGACCGTTTGACAGGAAGTTGCTGCACGATCTGCTCAGGAATCGGCTGTACCGCGGGGAGCTATCGCATCAGGGGCAATGGTATCCGGGGCAGCATGAGCCGCTGGTGGACCAGACCGTGTGGGAGCAGGTGCAGGCGGTGTTTTCTGAGGAGGGAAAACAGCGGGCGGTCGAAACGCGGCAGCGAGCTCCCTCTGATGCGCTACTCCGAGGCCTGCTGCACGATACCGAGGGCAACAAGCTGTATCCAACCTATACCCGGAAACAGGGCAAGACCTACCGCTATTACATTGGTCAGGGGGTGAACCGCTTTGGGGTGGCCGGCGGGTCATTGCGATTACCGGCGGAACCCATTGAAGCCGCCACGGTGCAACAGATCAAGACGGTACTGAGCAGCCCGGAGGCAGTGACGGCGGTGTGCCGAGAGCTTCGGACCGAAGTGGATGAGGGGCGCACGGTGGTGGCCCTGAGCCGGTTGGGGGATGTCTGGTCACAGTTGTATCCGGTCGAGCAGCATCGACTGGTCCAGTTGATGGTGGAACGGGTGGACCTCCTGGAACAGGGCCTCCGGATTCACTGGCGAGAACTGGGCTGGAGGTCCCTGCTGGAGGAGTTCAGCCCGGAGACCATCGGGGCCGAGATGGTGGCATGGGAGGCGGCATGAGTTCCACGATGGTGGTGCCCCTGCAGTGGGCCAGGGTGGGTCGGCCGCTGGTGGATACCGAACAACGTCAGCCCTCCCCGGCGTTGATCCGGGCTTTGGGGTTGGCCATTTATTGG
>JBMTVN010000607.1:0-2028 GCA_049451415.1 Limisphaerales bacterium
ATCAGGACTGACCGCACCCTACGCCGGAGTCTTGTCCGCCTGCAAGTCGACTCCGGCCCTCGGTGACGCAAGCCTCGAAGTTCCCCGTTGACCAGCGGTCAGTTGCGGTCGACTGGTGATACATGAGCACAAACTCCCTGCAAACGAAGGGACAGCTCGGGTCACTGGTTTCCCCAACCCGGCCGGATCAGGAGGAGGGATGAACTTCGCCATCCGACAAGACGACGTTCAAGGCAGCAGTTACATGGCGGTGAAACAACGAGGCCGAGCGCTCCTGCTCAATCCTCAAACCAACAAGGGAACCGCGTTTTCCTCCGAGGAGCGGCGCCGTCTCAGGCTGGATGGCTTGCTGCCTCCTGCTGCCTGCTCCATGGGCGACCAGTTGCATCGGGTTTATGATGCCTTTTGCACTGCTCCCACCCACCTCGACAAATACATCTATCTGGCTTCGCTGCAGGATCGCAATGAGACACTTTTTTACCGACTGCTCTATGAGCACATTGAGGAAATGGTGCCTATCGTCTATACCCCGACCGTAGGCGAGGCCTGCCAGCGTTTCTCCCACATTTATCGGCGAGCCCGCGGAGTCTACGTGTCGTATGAGCATCGGCAAAACCTGGAGCGAATACTGCGCCATGTGGACATGGAGCGGGTCAGCCTCATGGTGGTTACTGATGGGGAGCGGATACTCGGACTGGGTGATCAGGGGGCTGGGGGGATGGGGATACCTATAGGAAAACTGTGCTTGTATAGCCTGTGCGCGGGAGTCCCTCCCTACACGGCCCTGCCGGTGATGTTGGACGTGGGAACAGACAACCGGGAGAGGCTGGATGATCCACTTTACCTGGGATCGCGCCACCTTCGGGTGAGAGGGGCGGAGTATCAGGGATTTATGGATGCCTTTGTTTCAGCAGTTCGGGCGGTTTTTCCAAGTGCAGTCTTGCAATGGGAAGATTTCCTTAAGGGGAATGCAATCCAGCAACTCGATCGGTTTCGGGATCAGCTTTGTTCCTTCAACGATGACATCCAGGGCACGGCTGCCGTGGTGGTGGCAGGCTTGTTGACCTCAGCCAGACTGACGGGATTGTCGATGCCTGAGCAGGTGGTGGTGCTGAGCGGGGCCGGGGCTGCAGCACAGGGCATTGCCTCGCTCCTCGTTCAAGCGATGAAGGATGCGGACCTGGAGGAGCGGGAAGCCTGTCGGCGGATCTGGTGCGTCGACACCCATGGGCTGGTTGTCAACGATCGTCCGGGCTTGGAAGACTTCAAGGCCCGGTTCGCCCGCGATCCGGAGGAGGTCCGCAGCTTCCCGCGCGATGGCGAAGGGCGAATCCGGCTGGAGGATGTGATTCGACAGGTGCATCCGACAGCCCTGCTTGGCGCGTCAGGTGTCGGGGGGCTTTTCACCGAGACAGTCGTGCGGGCCATGTCTGCAAGCAGCATACGGCCGGTGATTTTCGCCCTCTCGAATCCAACCTCCAACTCCGAATGCCATCCGAAGCAGGCAATCGAATGGTCGGAAGGACGGGCAATCGTGGCGACCGGCAGCCCGTTTGACCCCTTTGATTACGCTGGGAAACGCTTCAAAACCGGCCAAAGCAACAATGTTTACTGTTTCCCCGGAATTGGCTTGGGGGCGATTGTCGGTCGATTGACGCGGTTGAGTGAGCGGGCCTTCCTGGCGGCCGCGAAGGCACTCGCAGAGTCCGTTGCCCCCGCCGACCTCTCGCAGGGATCCGTCTATCCATCACTCAAAAGTATTCGGCAATGTTCTCACGCAGTTGCTTGCGCGGTCATCCGTCAGGGCGTTGCGGAAGGGGCCTGTCCTACATCGAGTCCGGGCGATGTCGACGAGGCTGTCCGTCGGTTTATGTGGTTCCCGGAATATCTACCGATGCGCTACGAGCCTGCTGTTTTCCTTCACTAATGGCCGTTGACGGGTGTCGTTCAGGGGGGTGAGTGAGGAATAGTCCCATGCCGGAAGTGGTTCATGAATGGGCTCGGAAGCCGCTCCCGCCACTGAAGCGA
>JBMTVN010000608.1:0-2027 GCA_049451415.1 Limisphaerales bacterium
AATTACCGTTTCAACGACTACCGTTACTGGGTGCGCTGGCAAGCGCTCTGCTCTTTAATATTGACTGTAGTGCCGGCGGTCAGGAGGCAACCTCAGAACGCCCCAACATCATCTTCATCATCGCGGATGACATGGATCCGGAGATGTTCAACTTCCTGCCCGAGGGCGAGGGAAAGAACCTGGCGCCCAACATCGACCAGTTGGCAAGCGAGGGAACGATCATGATGAACCAGTACGTCGCCTCGCCAGTGTGCACGCCAAGCCGCTACAACGTCCTGACAGGCAACTATGCGAGTCGGGCCAGGAATACCCAATTTTTGGAGCGCACAGACCGCGAGGGGGGGCAGACCGTGATTGATTGGAACCCCTTCATAACCTCCGAGGACAGGTACCTCCCGCACTACTTAAAAGAGTTGGGTTACGTCACAGGATTCGCGGGCAAGAATCACGTGATCGAGGGGGAAGACATGTATGAGTTTCCGGATTACCAGGCTGATGCACGGAGTCCCGAAATCGCAAGGCTGGTGACTGAAAATTACCGCAAGGCCAAACAGACAATCCTGCATGGTGGCTTTGACTACGCGGGTGGGATCTACCACAATAATCCCAATATTCTCGGACTGGCCGACCTGGCAGTGCAGAACATGGACTGGATTGCGCAAGCCGGCGTGGAGTTCATCGAGCAGTATCATGATCAACCGTTCTTCCTCTATTTCGCCCCCACAATTCCACATGGACCCAATACGCCTGAACGATCATGGAAGGCGAATCCGCTGGTGACCGCGGCTGGCTATCTTGACGAAGCGCCCAACGTGCTGCCGAGTCGTGAGAGTCTGGCCGAGCGAGTCAAAGAGGCCGGCCTGGACGGAAATTTCAAGGAGCTGGTGCTATGGATGGATGACGCGGTCGGAGCGCTGCTCGACAAGCTGAAGGAGAAAGGGGTTCTCGATAACACCATCATCTTTTTCTTCAACGACCACGGTACGCGCGGCAAGGCAACGCTTTATCAAGGGGGCGTCCTCAACCCGAGTATCGTCTGGAGGAGTGGCGGCTTCAAAGTGGGCAACGTGTCCGGGTCGCGCATCTCCAACATCGACTTTGCCCCCACGATTCTCGATTTCGCGGGCATGTGCAATGTGGACGACCTTTGCGATGGCAAGAGCTTCAAGGCCGTTCTGGACAGCACGAGCACGGCATCCCGGGAGTCGCTCTACTTTGAGATTGGCTATGCGCGCGCCGTCATCAAAGGAGATTTCAAGTATTATGCGTTGCGCTACCCGGAATATGCAGCCAACTGGACGCTTGAGGAACGGGCGGCTGCACTGGAAGCCTATAATGAAACCCGCCGTTTTCGAAATATGGAGATGGCGAATGAAGATGACCCTACATTGCCCTTCAGTCACATGGATCTCATTCCGGGAGGAAGCACGGCGGGACTGGCAAACTATGGCAAGAAGCCCGGCTACTTTGATCCGGACCAGCTCTACAACCTGGCAGAGGATCCCAACG
This sequence comes from Limisphaerales bacterium, assembly GCA_049451415.1. Lineage (GTDB taxonomy): Bacteria > Verrucomicrobiota > Verrucomicrobiia > Limisphaerales > JAHDYP01 > JBMTVN01. The sequence continues at coordinate 1,510 of JBMTVN010000608.1, forward strand.
AGATGAACAATCTCGCGGGCGATCCGGAGTACGCAGCGAAGTTGGCCGAAATGAAGATGGAACTGCAGCGCTACATCGTCGATCTCCCCGGGAAGTTTGATCTCGGAGGCTAGCAGTATTGGCCAGCCATTGGACCGGAATCGAAACCAGCAGACAGCCTGTGAAAACCATGCAACACATTCACTTCTACCTGCTCACAGGCGTCCTCATCACCGGTGCGTTCTGTCCGGCGGCGAACGAGCTTCTTGCCGCTCATGACCGGCCGAACATCATTCTTGTCATCACCGATGACCAGCGATGGGACCAACTCGGCTGCACGGGTCATCCGGTGTTGAAAACACCCCACATCGACCGCATTGCCCGCGAAGGCGCTTCCTTCAGCAACTTCTTTGTGACTACGCCTCTTTGCTCCCCCCTTTGGAGCAGCGGCGCGACGTTGAGGGCAATTTCCAAATCGATCTATTTCGGACCAATCCGACGGGTGCGGAGTTTTGGCGCTGTCAGACCGGACCGTCGAG
>JBMTVN010000609.1:0-2017 GCA_049451415.1 Limisphaerales bacterium
GGAAAAGCTCGAACCAAACAACACCATGCTGTTGTCCAATAACGTCCCCTCCCCCTCACGAATCGATGCCAGCTTGTCCATCAAGTAAGCCAGCTGCTCGTTGTGCCAGCGGTTGATCCTCGAGTAAGGCTCATACTTCTCCGCCTTGTTCTCATGATGGCTCAACTCGTGATGCCCACCCTTCACACCATCAATCAACGCCGAGAAATTCTTGCCCGAAACGTCATTCGCAAACATCAACGTGCTCACCCGCGTCGAATCCGTCCAAAACGCCAGCGCTATCAAATCCAACATCAACCGCACGTGCTCCTGATGATCCCCCGGCGCACCCGCCGGCGCCGCCAAGTGCTCCTCCTCCGGCGCAGTCGTCGGCTCCCACCCCCGACGATCCTGCCGTGCAAAAAAATCAATCCGGCTCTCCACCTCCCGCACCGCATCCAGATACTCGTCCAGCTTGAACTGGTCATCCCGCCCCAACCTCCGCCTCAAATCCCGCGCATCCTCCAACACCAGATCCAATAACAACCGGTCGTCCTCCGCCCGACGCCGCTCCACATCCCCCTGAACCCCACCCGATCGCAGCACCCCAAACAAACGCTCATAGGCCAAACGGGGATCAATCTCCCGCGCCACCGGCACCGAAGGCGACCTCCACGAAATATACGAACCATACAACCGCGTATAACCCACGTTCGTATCAATCCCCGAAATCACAGGATCCACCCCCAGCTCCAACGACGGTAACGGAGTCAAATGCCCCACCTGCTGCGCACATAACTGGTCAATCGAGATGCCCCCCACACTCAAATCCTTCCCCGTCGTCTTCCGCACCGGTAAACCCGTCAGAAAATTCGCCGTCTTCGCATAATGCCCGTCCCCACTGTGGCTATGCCGCTTGTCCAACCCCGAAAATACCAGATACCGCTCACGATGCCGCGCCAACGGCTCCAACGCCGGCGTCAGCTCATACCCCTCACCCGCCACCTCCGGAAACCACGACCTCTCCCAAACCCCGTTGGGAAAATAAATGCACGCCATCCTCACCGGCGGCCTCACAACCCCCGTCGCCTCCACCGACGCCACCGCCCCGGACGACGCCCGCCCCAATACACGCCCCATCGCCTCCAATACAGGCAACCCCAACGTCACCCCCGCCCCACGTAAAAATGTCCGCCTCGCTATTCCTCGCTTCATGATCCCTCACTCGTTTGCTCGGCATTCGCATAAAACCGATGCCGAAATGGATAACTCGTCACGATCACTTCAATCAAAACAACCGGCCGATATCCCGACGCCTTCAACGCCTCCATCCCATCCCGCAACACACACTCGTCAAACTTGTTCAACGGCCGCCCATACGCGTAACCCGTCAGCTTCTTCACCAAATGCTTCATCACCTGATCCCGCCGCTCCATCAAAATGCCCTTCAACTCCCCCGGCCCATTGAAGTTCTCACCCGACGGCAAAACTCCCGAAGCATCCACCGCCACCCCCCCATCACTCTCGCGATACCGCCCCAGGACATCAAAGCTCTCCATCCCAAACCCCAAGGGGTCCATCCGGTCATGACACGCCGCACAAGTCGGATCCGCCCGATGCGCCTCCAACCGCTCCCGTAAACTCCCCGCATTCACCGTCTCCCCCTCCGCCTCCAAACTCGGCACGTTCGGCGGCGGCGGCGGAACCCGCTCACCCAACACCGCCTCCAATAACCACTTCCCGCGTAACACCGGACTCGTCCGCAACGGATACGATGTCACCGCATGCACCGCAGCCATCCCCAATACACCCCCACGCACCCGATCCTCCACCTCCACCCGCCTCAACTCCTCCCCCTCCACCCCACCCATCCCATACAAAGCCGCCAGCCTCTCGTTCACAAAAACATAGTCGCTGTCCAATAACTCCAACAACGACCGGTCCTCCCGAATCAAATAATTAAAATACGCCCTCACCTCACCCAACATCACCTCCGCCATCCCCTCCCCAAACTCAGGATACCTCGCCGCATCCGGCC
>JBMTVN010000610.1:0-2016 GCA_049451415.1 Limisphaerales bacterium
TCCTTTACGACTGCCAGCCAGCGGACGCCAGCGGGTAGTTGTTGTTGAATGATCTCCAGGTTGTGATGGAGCTGGGTGAGATTGATCTCAATCCATGCGGGTCGAGGCAGCTGGCTTGGGCCTGTGGGGAGGTCCGGTATCGGCGGCGGGCTCTTATTTGGCTCTGGATCCGTTCCCATGTGTTTGGGTGGAGGGAGAGTAGCGGGGTGGCAGGCTTGCGGCGAGTGTCTTTGGAGGGAGACTGGACTGCGATCAAGTTTTGCCGGGGGGCCAGAGGGACTCGCCGACATCTTCGCGGAAATAGCTGCCGAGACAGTGGATTTGGCGGATGTTGCGGTATGCCTTCGCGAGCGCGGTCTTGAGAGTTGGAGCGACCGCGGTGACATCAGCGATGCGGTGGCCGGTCATGTGCAGGGTGTTGTTGGATCCAGGGGCAACTTCATTCCACCAGATGTCGGCGTTTTCTGGAGCGGTGGAACGGACGGGCAGGTGCGGGGCGGTGAGTCGGACATAGGGGTAGCCGTAGCCGGCCAGAGTGATGGAAGCGCCGAAGACTCGGTTGGCGTGGAAGCGTGGGGCGACGGGTTGGTTCAGAGCGGCCTGAAGCAGGGTGTCGGTGGGGTTGGACAGGAGCCGCAGGATCAGGGGCGCGCTGGTGACGCCCAGACGGACGTTGTATTCGAGGACGTGCCAGCGGTCCTGGTGACGGATGGCGGTGACTTGGATGGGTCCATGGAAGCCGACTTTACGGAGCCAGGGGAGGAGTGGGTGGAGCAGGGTTTTGGCGAGTCCGTAGCGGTCCGCAGGATCCTTTTCGGCGAGGCCGCCAAGGGGGGCTCCGGCAACGATGCCCTGGTTGCCGTGGAAGGCGCGTTTGTATTCCTGGTTGGTGATAAGCGAGTGGATTTCGCCATTACTCACAAGGGCGATATGGCCGACCTCGGCACGGCCGAGGTATTCCTGAAGGAAGAGGCCCTCGCTGTCATCGACAGTATCCAGCCAGGCCAGGGTTTCCTCGGCGCTTTCGCAGACGATTGTATGGACCGGGCTGAAAGGTGAGCAAAGGGGGTTTTTGATAACGTAGGCGCGGGGTTGGCGCCGGATGAGGCGGCGGGCTTCCGAGCGGTTTTCGGCGCGGAATGACTTTGGGAAGGGGATTTTGTAGCGGCGACACAGATCGCGGGCGAAGTCACGGTCGCGTTCGATGAGGAGGCCTTCGCCGGTGGGACAGAGGATCGGGGTGCCAGAATCAAGCAAGGACTGCGTCCAGGACTGTTGAGCCCAGTCGATGGACATGGGGATGACGAAAGCAGGCTGGTGCTTTTGAAGCAGGGGGAGGGGGGAGGGGTGTTCCGCGGCAGGGTAGGCGGGGCCTTCCCGGCTGGGTCCATAGTGGCCGTAGTTGCGTGTGAGATATGCGCTGACCTGCGCGCCGTCGTCCCGCAGGCATCGCATCACGCTCTGCGTGAACGAGCCGATGCCGAAAAGCATGACTGGAATGGAGGGGGTCGTTGAGCGTCGCGCGGCGCGTTGCGGCATGGGTGATCCTTGATTGTGGGGGGCGGCAGGAGCAAGCGTGAAGCGTCTTGCACCGTCTTTGATGGCAGATAGGAGGCGGATTGTGCTCCTGCGGATGCTTCATATTCGTACGGATTATCGGCACACGTGTGCCGATAATCCGTACGTGGTTGGAGTGCATTTGAGTTGGGAGGCGGGGTTGCCGAAAGGTCTGCTGATCGAAATGTTGCCGGTTGTGTTCCGGATTTTCGGTGGTCGCTCTTTTCTGGCGATGTGCCCAGATGCCCGTGGATTAAGGGTGTCGTGAATTTGGCGCAGGGAGAGATAGGGAGAGTCAAGCCAAGCTCGGACGATCGGATTGTCTTCAGATCGGTGCGGTGCTTTCGTGCAGATTATCGGCACAGGTGTCCCGATAATCCGTTGGGGGCTGGACTAAATTTGAGCTGGTGGTGGGTTTGTTGGAGGTGGGGCCGTCCTGGGGGTGTTCCCGTGGGCCAG